>JBBRPV010000051.1:0-33120 GCA_038227445.1 Burkholderiales bacterium
AACTACACCGTCGCGCAGCCCACGGGCGTCACAGCGGACATCACCAAGGCCAGCTTGGCAGTGACCAGCGTGACGGCTGCCAATAAGGTGTACGACGCGACCACGACTGCGACCTTGAGCGGAGGCGCGGTGTCGGCACTGGCCAGTGATGTGGTGACGGTGAACACAGGCTCAGCCGTCGGTGCCTTCAGCGACAAGAACTTCGGCACCGGCAAGACGGTTGCCGCCACCGGCTACACGATCAGCGGCGCGGATGCGGGCAACTACACCGTCGCGCAGCCCACCGCGATAACAGCAGATATCACCAAGGCCAGCTTGGCAGTGATCAGTGTCACCGCCGCGAACAAGGTGTACGACGCCACCACGACTGCGACCTTGAGCGGTGGCGCGGTGTCGGCGCTGGCAAGTGACGTGGTGACGGTGAACACAGGCTCGGCGGTCGGCGCCTTCAACGATAAGAACGTCGGCACGGGCAAGACCGTTGCAGCGACTGGCTACACCATCAGCGGCGCGGACGCGGGCAACTACACCGTCGCCCAGCCCACCGGCGTCACAGCGGACATCACCAAAGCGAACCTCGCGGTGACCGGTGTGACTGCCGCCAACAAGGTCTACGACGCGACCGTGGGCGCAACGATCTCTGGGGGCGCAGTGAGTGCGCTGGGCAGCGATGCGCTCGTGCTGAACAACAGTGGTGTGACGGGAGCGTTCAACAACAAAAACGTTGGCGAAGGCAAAACCGTGACCGTGGCTGGTTTCAGCCTGAGTGGCACAGACGCGGGCAACTACAACGTCGTGCAGCCAACTGGCCAGACCGCGGCCATCACGCCACGCCCGATTGCGCTGCTGGGCGCCAGCGGTGTGGACAGGGTGAGCGACGGCACGACGGCGTTGCCTGGCGGAAACAGTGGATACGGCGCGCTGACTGGCGTGCTGGCGGGAGATGAGCTGGGCGTCTCGGGCGCGGCTCAGTACGACAGCGCAGTCGTCGGTGCTCGGACAGTCACGCGGGGTGGAGTCGCGCTGAGTGGGGCCGATGCCGGCAACTACGCCCTGGCCTGGGCAGACGGCAGCGGCACGCTCAGCGCGGCGGTTGTCTCGCCCCCGCCGCCCACCACGGGTTCCGTGGCGGCCACGCCGGGTACCAGCGTTGCCATCATCTTGCCGCCCGTAGTGATACCCGCCGTCGCCCTGGGCAGTAAAGCGGCTCTTGGTACCGGGCCAACCGACCCGAGCTTGCTGCTGACCCCAACGCGGAGCATCGCGCAGACCGCCGCCGGCGGCCAGAATGGACGAAGGGTCGACCCCGCCGCGGACGAGGCGGATAAGAGCAGCGCGCCCAGCGCCCCGGACGCAGGCGCCGCCGCCGAACGGATCAATTTCATCGACCCAACCTCTGCTGGCGCACTGAGTACGGTTCTGGACGCGGCGAGCGTGTCGGGGACCACGAGCATCCCGCGTGTGTTGACGGCGCTGGCCGAAGGCCCGCCAGTGATCGCCCGAGGCGAGCCAGTCAACGGTGCACGCCCGGTTTCAGGGGAAGGTGATGCGCGTGTGGCCGTTCGGCTTGTTCACGAACCGACTGCGAACACTACCGGGAGGGTGTCGGTTGCGGTACCCGCTGAGCTTGTCGGCGCTGCGTTGGCCTTCCGTTTCCAGTTGCCCGAGGAGATCGCCAAGGGGGAGGCGACGAACGTCCCGGTCTCGATCTGGGAGTTGCGTGGCGATCAGCAGCGAGCTCTGCCCGGCTGGTTGCGTTACGACCCGGCGACACGAATTTTCACGGCCTACAAGGTGCCCAGAGACGGCCTGCCGACAGACGTTGTGGTCAACATCGGCAAGCTGCGCATCGTTGTGCACCTGTTCAAACGGAAGCAAGGTTGACGGGTTAGCCGTGAACGCAGCGAACGCACTTTCTTCTGCGGATGGCCAGAGGCAGCCATGAACTGGATTTTCTTTCAGAATAGCGACCATGTTGAGGCCCTTACCAAACCTTCCCACCCTGGCCGTTGCCGTTTTTGGAATGTCCTCTACAGCAACACTCCTGGCGCAGACTGCGCCGGACGCGGGGTCGGTTCTGCGGCAGATCGAACGTGACAAGACACCGCGGCCACCCAAGGCCAACCCCAACGGCGTTGCTGCTCCCAAGCCTGCCGACCAGTTGATCCCGGCTGGGGCCACCGTAACGGTCAAACAGTTCCGACTCGTCGGCAACACTCAATTCAGCGACGAGCAGTTGCAGGCGGTGGTCGCGCCGTGGCTGAACCGCGCGCTTGATTTCTCTGAATTGCGCCAGGTGACACAGGCGCTGGCGCAGGCCTATCGCGCTCAAGGCTGGATCGTTCGGGTCGACCTGCCGCCACAAGATGTGACCGAGGGCCTGATCACGATCAAGATCGACGAGGCCAAGCTGGGTGCCGTGGTGATCGACGGCGCGCCTTCAAACAGGATCAGCCAGGAGCGAGCGTTGCAGATCGTGCACGCTCGGCAAGCGCCGGGCGAGCTGCTCAACATCAACGCGGTGGACACGGCGTTGCTGCTGATCAACGATCTCCCGGGCGTGACGGCCATCGGCAACCTGGCGCCCGGCCAGGGTGAACGCGAAACGGACGTGCGATTGACGCTGGCAGATGAGCCGTTCTTGAAGGGCGCAGTGACGTTGGACAACCGCGGTGCCCGCTCCACCGGCAGCGACCGGCTCGACGCGAATTTGGCGGTCAACAGTCCGTTGGGCGTTGGCGACCAAGGCGCCCTGAACGCGACCCACACCCAAGGCAGCGACTACGTTCGTTTGGCGTACTCGGCGCCGCTTGGCTATGACGGGTGGCGGGTCGGTGCCAATACGTCGGTACTGGCCTACAAGCTGGTCGCGGACTTCAAGGCGCTCGATGCCCACGGCACGGCGAGATCCTATGGCGTGGAGGCCAGCTACCCGCTCGTGCGCGGCACCCAGCGAAATTTGTACCTGTCGCTTGCGTACGACCGCAGGGACTTTGCCAATCAGGTCAACCAAAGCCTGAGCACCCGGTACGGCGCGCGCAGCGCCACGATCAGCTTGTCCGGCAATGGGTTTGATTCATGGTCCGGCGGGGGTTTTAACGCCGCCAACCTGGCGATTGTTGCGGGTCAAATTGATCAACAAGGGATCGCGCGGCCCGATGGCAGTGACGCCGGTTTTCAGAAGCTGCGCTATGCGCTGAGCCGCCAGCAAACGATCACTCCGGAGTTATCGTTCTACGGGGCCCTGAGCGGCCAGATTACCAACCGGAATCTGGACTCTTCGGAGCGCTTTTACTTGGGCGGCGCAAGCGGCGTGCGCGCGTACCCGACCAACGAGGGGGGCGGAGCCCAAGGCAGCCTGCTCAACCTGGAACTGCGCTATCGCCTGCCGCAAGCGCTGACGCTGACCGGCTTTTACGATCAGGGATGGTTGATCCAATACCGCACGAACGACGCTCCGACCGGGGGATCCCTCAGTGGTGCCACGCCAAACACATACGACCTGAAAGGTACCGGCATCACCTTGTCGCTTGTACCGCGCGCCGACAGCCTGCTCTCGCTCACCTGGGCTCGGCGGATCGGCAGCAACCCGAACATGACGCCTAACGGCCAGGACCAAGACGGTTCGCTGACGAGGAATCGTGTCTGGCTGGCGGCCAGCTTGTCGTTCTGAGCGGCGTTGCTTGCCGCAGGCCGCAAGAGAGATCCTGCATCCCTCTACCTTTGAACGGCAGCAAGAGAAGTCGTGACACTCTCACGACAGTTCACGCCCCCGATTCAGGCGATCAGGCTTTGCAAACTGGTGACGATCAGGGCCACCGCAATGCATCCGCTGAGAGCAGCGAATGCCCGTCGAATCGCCCGTTCCGACAGGTGCTGGAGGACCATCCGCCCGCTGAGCATCGCAATGACGGCGCCGAGCCCGAACGGAGCTGCGATTCCCCAGTTCATGGCACCACTGATCGCTGCCGCCGAAGCGCCGGCGGTTGAGACCACAGCAATTGCGGCAAGTGACGTGTTCACTATCGCGCTCGGGGCAAGGTCGGTGTAGCGCGTCAACGCCGGCACGATCACGAATCCGCCACCGACGCCCAACAACCCACTCATCAGTCCCGAACTCATCCCCGTGGAGGACATGATGACCGCGCACGAGCGGTTCCAGATGAAGCGGCCGGTTCGCAAGTCGCGGGCGCACGCGGCCTTTGGCCGCTGAACCTCGGACCCGACCGGCTTGCCGCGATACATGCGCAGGGCCGAGAACGCCATCACCAGCGCGAACGCAATCGTCAAAGGCGCATTGGGGAGACGTTGCGACAACCAAACACCAGCCGGTGCCAGCACGAGGCCGCTGCCACCAATGACGAGTGCGGCGCGATAGCGAACCTGGCCAGCGCGCAGGCCCATCAGGGCACCGACGGTCGATGTCAATGCGAGCCCGAACAATGTGATCGGAGTCGCTTGCGCCATCGACTGATGCATGCCGAACAGCAACAGCGGAACGGCGAGCACACCGCCCCCCGCGCCGGTCAGGGCCATGACCAGTCCGACGATGGCGCCGAGCAGGCTGCTGATGACAAAGGCGATCATGCGGAGGCTGGCACTTGAATCGCGTCGCGAGTCGTCTCGTCCTTCGGCCACAGCGCCAGGCCGCCGTCGAGGCTGTACGAACGCTTGTGCCCGAGGCGCCTCAGAGCCCGCGCCGCTTGTGCGCTTCGATTACCACTGCGGCACAGGAACACAAGGAGCGTTTCCTGGGGCAGCGCAAGCCAAGCCGGCAATGAGTTGACGATGTTCGACAGCGGTACGGCCTGGTTCCAAACGCTCGCACCGAGTTCGGGAGCGCAACTAAGGCGCTGCTCGTAGGGTTCGCGCACATCGACGAGCAGCAACCGCGGTTGCGTATCGATCAATCCCTTGATCTGCGCCACCGACAAACCGGGCGCCTCGTCTACCCGGTCATGGTCGACACGCGCACCACACGCCATGGTCTGGTAGCGCGTGGGCTTCAGGTCCTGTTCGAGGAGCGCCTTGGCGGCACCGAAGCCGGCAGCATCGAGGCTTCCTGCCAGCACGTCTGCGAGCAGCGGCTGGGCTGTGCGTTCCGTGCGCAGCGTTGTCGCAAAACGGTCGTCGTAGTCATGCCCCGGCAGCAACAACGTGTGGACGCCCAGGGCACTTTGCAGCTTGAGCAACGAATGGCCGAACGAAAGCGGCGCGCTCTGAGGGAAATCGCTTCGACCCAACGCGCCTGGCATCACGGTGTCGCCGACGAAGGCTAGGCTCACCCCATTGGCGTCGTGCACGAGATAGGCCGTCGAATCTTGCGTGTGGCCGGGGATCGCCAGGGGCGTCAAGCGCTGCGCGCCCAAAGCGATGTGATCCCTGTCTTGCGGCCAGCCCAGTGTGCTGACCTCCCCGGATTCAAGCAGCAAATCGGGCACGCTCCTGCGCAATTGCTCTGCTGAAGATGCGTGGTCACCGTGGCTGTGGGTGTCCAAGACAGCCGCGACCTTGTACCCATGACAACGAACCCACTGACTCAATCGCGCCGTCAATTCCGGCAGCGGGTCGATCACCACACAACGCCGACTCCCAGGGTCAGCCAGGAGGTAGCAACAGGCGCCGTCAACGACGAAGCGCGTTAGGCGCTCAGGTGGCAGGCCGTTGACTTGAGCGGCGGGGGTCAGGCAGCTTTCGCGCAGCGACACACCGCATGCCTCGATGCGCAAGCAAGCCTCGTCGATCAACGCATCATCGACGGCGGGGCCAAACGACATCCGAACCGCAGACTCGGTCTGCCAAGCGGGCAGCCCCATCGCTTCGAGAACGTAGCTTGGCTGCGACTTTGCAGCACTGCAAGCTGAGCCACCGCTGACTCGAACGCCCGCGGCATCGAACAGGTCCAGAAGCAGCTTCGAGCTCAAACCGCTGACCGAAAAGTTGAGCGTGGTGGGCAAGCAAGCTGTGAGCGGCGCATTGAAGACGAGCGCCGGAAAGGCACGTACGAGAGCGGCGGCCAGACGCTCCTTGCAAGCGACCAACGCGGCGTGGTCTCTGAAGGTGCCGCCCCCTTCCAGCGCCTCAAGGACTGCGCCGAGTGCCGCAATGCCCGACATGTTCTCGGTTCCCGAGCGCGATGAGTCCTCTTGGCCTCCCCCCGCCATCAGCGGTGTGAACGGCGCACCGTCACGAACGTAGAGTAGCCCCACGCCCTTGGGCGCATAAAGCTTGTGCCCGGAGAACGGCGCGTAGTCGATCGGGCGTTCGGTCAGTTGCAGTGGGAGCTTGCCGAGGGCTTGGACGCTGTCGACAAGCCACATCGCCGGGCTGCCCGTCATCGCTGTTTGAATGCCATCAAGATCGCTGATCACGCCGGTTTCGTTGTTGGCCGCCATCGTGCAGACCAGGCCGGCCCGAGGTGCGCGCGCGCGCAGCCACTCGAGGTCGTGCTGACCATCTCGACCCACGGGGATAGAGAGCACCGCGAGGTTCAAACCAAGCAAGGCATTCCAATGCTTCAAGGCTTCAGGCACGGCCTTGTGCTCGGTAGCGCCATAGAGAAGAAGTTGTGATTGGTTGAGGCCTTGCTGACGGCGCCGAACCAGCTCAGTGAGGGCCGACAGAACCGCGGTTTGAATGCCTTCGGTGGCCCCGCTCACGAAGAGCATGCGACCGCGGGGCGCCCCCAGCACGCGCCGCGCGCACGCGCGAACGCCGTCGATCAGCGCGCGCGCCTTCAACCCGGTGATGTGCGTGCTGCTCGGATTTCCGAAGTCGTCGGTCATCGCGGCCATGGCGGCAGCGCGTGCACGCGGCAGGACCGGCGTCGTTGCATTGGCGTCGAGATAGATTTCCATGAGAGCTCTGAGGGTGATGTGATGCGGCGGCAAACGACTGGCCTGTTGATGCCCCCACCCGATGGGCGCGGCCGTGTTCGAATTCAACGGAGTCAATTTTCTTGAAGTGCGTCTGAAAAGTGCTTGCGCTGTTTGGCGTGAGTCACAGAGAATTTAGAAGCTCATTCCTAAACAATCGCTCAAAATGAAACTTGATTCCATTGATATCAAGATCCTTGAAATCCTGCAGAAAAACTCGGATCAGCAAACGGCGCAGATCGCCGAACAGGTCGGCCTGTCGCCGACACCGTGCTGGCGACGCATTCAACGCCTCCGCGAAGCGGGCGTCATCACCAAGAACGTTGCGCTGGTCGATCCGCGCAAGGTGAACGTCGGGGTCACCGTATTCGTGTTTGTGCGCACCAGCACACACACGCAGGAGTGGTTCGGCCGGTTCAAGGCAACGGTCGATGTGATCCCGGAGGTCGTCGAGTTCTATCGAATGAGCGGCGACATTGACTACCTCTTGCGGATCGTTGTGCCGGACATCGCGGCCTACGACAAGGTCTACAAGCGCCTGATCGAAAACACGAGTCTGTACGACGTCAGTTCAAGCTTCGCGATGGAGGAGATCAAGTTCACCACCGCGCTGCCGCTGTCCTTCGTCAGTTGAGCAGGGCGAAGGTGGCAATGGATGCCGCTGTCTCGGTCACATCACGAACGCCCGGCGGATCGGCTGCAACCCCAACATGACGCCTAACGGCCAGGACCAAGACGGTTCGCCGACGAGGAATCGCGTCCGGCTGGCGGCCAGCTGGTCGCTCTGAGTGGCGTTGCTGGCCGCAGGGTCCCCGCTCGCATTGACTCATCAGTTGTGCCGGCGGAGCCGATCAAGCAGGCGGATCGTTGATGGTGGAACCTGTGTTTCATGGCGGGCGGGCGGCGCGTAACGCACCGAATCTCGAGCGTGGTCCCGACCGATGTGCCAGGAGCCGCTGACCAGCAGCGTGACCACCACCACGACGGCCAGCTGATGTGGCTTCACCTCGGCATCGGCATCGGCATCGGCATCGGCATCCCGACGGCCAACGGCTCTGTCGCTGTACCTCATCGCTAACGCGCCGATCCAGGCCAGACCGAAGCTCGCGCCGGCGATCACGTCTGACGCCCAATGCGCGCCCAGGTACAGGCGTGACAACGCGATGAGTGCAATGACCAAAGCGGTGGTCGTGGCGATCAGCAGTCTGACGGGCGGGCGCTGTTTGCGGCTGATCAAAAACGCGAGAAATCCATACACCACGACGCTCATCGTGGCGTGACCGCTCGGGAAGGAATAACTCTCCACACCACCGTAAAGCGGGCTCGGGCGTGGTCGGTGCAACGCCAGCTTCAGCAACTTGACCAGAACCTCCGTTGCCCCGGCTGCAGCGAGCCAGTAGAGGCATGTCCGCCACAGGCGGCGCCAAGCAAACCACGCGAAGGATGCCAGGATCACCGGCAGCAGCACCTGGACATCTCCCAATTCCGTCACCGCGACCATCACGCTGTCCAACCAGGGCGTTCGTAGCTTCTGGAGCACGCCGTGCACGATGACATCAACGTCGACCAGCGGGTCGCCCGTCGCCACATCCTCCAGCACCCCCAGGAACAGCCATGCACTGCCCAGAATCACCAACGCGACCAGGAGCCGGACGCGCAACCGTTGGCGCTTGATGTCGATCGGTCGGGTCCGCACTGTTCTGATCGTGGGGAGCTGATGCGCTTGCACGACAGGCCGCTCTTTCACGACGCTAGTCGAAATGTCTGCCAGGCGATCTCTTGTTCTTCGTTTGCTGGCAAGACACGGACCGAGGCCATTTTTATGCCCAGCGCCTCGAGCCCTTCGCAAATGAAGCTGCGCGTCGAAGCGTCGTTCTCACCGATCCCGCCGGTAAAGACCAACAGGTCCACGCCGCCGAGAACGACCGCCATCGCGGCAATCTGTTTGCGCACCGACGCGCAGAACATGGTGATCGCGAGACGCGCGTCGTCAGCCGAAGCAGATGTCGAAGCCGCAGCAGCTTTCAACTCACGCAGGTCGCCACTGAGGCCAGAAATGCCGAGCATCCCCGATCGCTGGTCGATCAGGGCTTCGAGCGCCGCCGCGTCATAACCGTGCTCGCGAACCACGTAGGCGAGCACGCCGGGGTCGAGGTCGCCGCAGCGTGTGCTCATGATCACGCCACCCGTTGGCGTGAGCCCCATGCTGGTGTCTACCGATGCACCGCTGGCCACTGCGGTAACGCTCGCGCCGTGGCCGAGATGGGCAATCACCATGCAGCGCGGCAAATCTGGGCCCAGTTGACGCACGATCGATTCAGCCGACAGGCCGTGGAAGCCGTAGCGTTCGATGCCCAGCGCCCGAAGCTCGCGCGGCAGGGGCAGCGTGCGCGCCACGGCCGGCATGCCGGCATGGAATGCGGTGTCCAGGCAGGCCACATGTGGGGTCACAGGGAAACGCTCTTGCGCCGCGCGCACCAGCGCCAGCGCGGGTGGCAGGTGCAGGGGCGCAAACGCAGTGGCGGCTTGCAGCTGCTGCATCACGGCCGCATCGATCAGTGTGTGCTGGCGGCAGTGTGGACCACCATGAACGATGCGGTGGCCAACGGCAGTAGGCGCGGGCAATCTCTGCATCTTGAGCCGCTGTGTGATGCGGGCCAACGCTGCGTGGGGCTCGCCGACTGCTTCTTCCGAGCCGCAGGCAAGCATGCGGCTGCCGTTTGCGTCGACCAGGTAGAAGCCAAACTTGAGTGAAGACGAGCCAACGTTCAACGCCAGCACGGGTCGACCTGCGCCTTTGCTCATGCGGGCCAGCGCCAGTCGCGTACCTCTGGCAGGTCTTGGCCGTGTTCGCTGATGTAGGTCTTGTGGCGCGCAATGCTCGCGTCATAGCGCTGTGTGGCCTGGTCGACAAGGTGCGCCAGGCGCGGGATGCGGCGTATCGCGTCTAGCGCCAACTGGTAGCGGTCGATGTTGTTAAGCACCACCATATCGAACGCCGTGGTCGTCGTGCCTTCTTCCTTATAGCCGCGCACATGCAGGTTGTCGTGGTTGTGGCGGCGGTACGTGAGGCGGTGGATCAACCCGGCGTAACCGTGGAAGGCAAACACCACAGGCTTGTCGCGCGTGAACATGGCGTCGAATGCGTCATCAATCAGGCCGTGTGGATGCTCTGACGGCGGCTGCAAGACCATGAGGTCGACGACGTTCACGACGCGGATGCGGATGTCGGGTACGTACCCACGCAGCAGCGCCACAGCGGCCAGCGTTTCGAGTGTCGGCACATCGCCGGCACAGGCCATCACTACATCGGGGCCAAGCGAAGCATCACCCGAATCGTTGCTGGCCCAGGCCCAGATACCTGCGCCGACTTTGCAGTGGGCTACCGCTGATTCGATGTCGAGCCATTGCAGCGCCGGTGCCTTGCCAGCGATGATCAGGTTCACATAATTGCGGCTGCGCAGGCAGTGGTCTGTGATCGACAACAGGCAGTTCGCGTCAGGTGCCAAATAGATGCGCACCACATCCGCTTTCTTGTTTGCCACCACGTCGATGAAGCCCGGGTCCTGGTGCGAGAAGCCGTTGTGGTCCTGCTGCCAGACATGCGAGGTGAGCAGGTAGTTGAGAGACGCAATGGGCTTGCGCCACGGGATTTGGTTGCAGACCTTCAGCCACTTGGCGTGCTGGTTGAACATCGAATCGATGATGTGCACGAACGCCTCGTAGCACGAGAACAGGCCGTGGCGCCCGGTGAGCAAATAGCCTTCGAGCCAGCCTTCGCACAAGTGCTCGCTCAGTACTTCCATCACGCGGCCATCGGCCGACAGGTTCACATCGACCGCGGCGGTCTCGGCCATCCAAGCCTTGCCCGACACTTCGACCACCGCACCGAGCCGGTTGCTCGCGGTCTCATCTGGGCCGAAGAGGCGGAAGTTGCCACTGGCCGTGTTCCTTCGCATCACATCGGCGAGGAAGCTGCCGAGCACGCGCGTGGACTCACCCGTCGTGAGGCCAGGCGCGGCAACCGGCACCGCGAACTCGCGGAAGTCAGGCATGACCAGCGGAGCCAGTAACGCGCCGCCGTTGGCATGGGGATTGGCGCCCATGCGCCGTTTGCCGGTGGGCGCGAGTGTTGCGAATTCGTCGCGGAAGCGGCCGTTGGCGTCGAACAGTTCCTGCGGCGCATAACTGCGCATCCAGTCTTCGAGCTGGCGGATGTGCTTGGGGTCGGTGAACTGTGAGATGGGCACTTGGTGCGCCCGCCACGTACCTTCCACCGGCAGCCCATCGACCTCTTTCGGGCCAGTCCAACCCTTGGGAGTCTGCAACACGATCATCGGCCAGCGCGGCAGCGGTGGTGGCTTGGGTGGGTGCGACGCGCGTGCCGCGGTCTGAATCGCCCGAATTTGCGCGAGGACGATGTCGAGTGTCTGCGCCAGTTGCTCGTGCACCTTCATTGGGTCGTCGCCGCTCACGAAGTGCGGCTCGTGACCGTAGCCGCGCAGAAGGGCCGTCAAGTTCTCGCGGCCGATGCGCGCCAGCACCGTGGGGTTGGCGATCTTGAATCCGTTGAGGTGGAGGATCGGAAGCACCGCGCCATCGCGTGCCGGATTCAAAAACTTGTTCGAATGCCAGCTCGTTGCCAGCGCGCCGGTTTCTGCTTCACCGTCGCCAATCACGCAAGCCACGATCAGCCCAGGGTTGTCGAAGGCCGCACCGTACGCATGCGCCAGCGAGTAGCCGAGTTCGCCGCCCTCGTGGATCGAGCCAGGCGTTTCCGGTGCCACATGGCTCGAAATACCGCCGGGCCACGAGAACTGACGAAACAGCCGACGCATGCCGTCGCGGTCGCGCGAGATCTCCGGATAGGTTTCCGAATACGTGCCTTCCAGATACGTGCTTGCCACCAGCCCAGGGCCGCCGTGCCCCGGGCCGATGACGTTGATCATGTCGAGGTCATGTTCCTTGATCAGGCGGTTCAGGTGCACGTACAGCAGGTTCAGTCCGGGCGTGGTTCCCCAATGCCCAAGCAGGCGCGGTTTGATGTGCGCCAGCGTCAGCGGCTCTTCGAGCAGCGGGTTCGCGTGCAGGTAGATCTGCCCCACGGAGAGATAGTTGGCAGCCCGCCACCAGGCGTGCATCTTGCGCAGGTGGTCGGGGGTCAGAGTGCTCATGATGCTGCGTTCGGTTTGACTGCGGAGTTCACGATGCGCTGTGCGTCTGCGAGCAGGCGACGCAGGTGCGAGTCGTCGCGAAAGCTCTCCGCGTAAATCTTGTGGATGTCTTCGGTGCCCGATGGCCGCGCGGCAAACCAGCCCCCATTTGTGCTGACCTTGATGCCGCCAATGTTCCCGCCGTTGCCCGGTGCCTTTTTGATCGCGCTTGTGATGGGCTCGCCTGCCAGCTCGGTCGTTGTGATTTGCGCCGGCGTAAGCCTCGCCAGGGCCTGCTTTTGCGCCGGGGTTGCCGGTGCATCGATGCGATCTGCGAAGACCTCGCCGAACTCGGTGCACAGCTCGCGGTACCGGACACCTGGGTCGCGGCCCGTGCAGGCCATGATTTCGGCCGACAGCAGTGCCGCCGCGATGCCGTCTTTGTCGGTGGTCCACACATGGCCGTTGCTGCGCAGGAAGGACGCCCCGGCGCTCTCTTCACCGCCAAAGCCCAGGCTGCCGTCAAACAGGCCCTCTGCGAACCATTTGAAGCCGGCCGGTGCCTCGAACACCTTGCGGCCGAGCCGGGCAGCGACTCGATCAATCATCGTGCTGCTGACCACGGTCTTACCGATGGCTGCCTTCGCGCCCCACTGCGGCCTGTGCTGAAACAGATAGTCGATGGCGACACTGAGATAGTGGTTCGAGGGCATCAAGCCGGCGCTGCTGGTCACGATGCCGTGGCGGTCATGGTCGGTGTCGCAGGCGAAGGCAAGGTCGTAGCTGTCTTTCAACGCCACGAGCCGCTGCATCGCGTAGCGCGACGACGGGTCCATGCGAATCTTGCCGTCCCAGTCGGCGGTGATGAATGAAAACTGCGGATCGACGTGCGCGTTCGTCACCGTCAGGTCGAGGTGATAAAGCTCGGCAATTCGCGTCCAGTAGTGCACGCCGGCACCGCCGAGCGGATCGACACCCAGGTGCAGGCCGGCGCTGCGGATCAACCCGAAGTCGAGCACGTTGCCCAGGTCGCCCACATAGGCGCCAAGGTAGTCGTGCTCATGGGTGGTGGCGGCGCTGCGCGCGTGGTTCAGCGCCATGCGCTTGACCTCTTTGAGGCCGCCTTCGAGCAAGGCATTGGCGCGTTCCTGCACCCAGCCTGTGATGTCGGCGTCGGCGGGGCCACCGTGCGGAGGGTTGTATTTGAAGCCGCCGCTGTCGGGCGGGTTGTGCGAAGGCGTGATCACGATACCGTCGGCCAAGCCGCTGCTTCGGCCGCGGTTGTAGGCCAGGATCGCATGTGAGACTGCCGGCGTGGGTGTGAACGCGCCGCCTTCACCGCCAGGTGCGATCAAGGTCTCCACACCGTTGGCTGCCAGCACTTGCAGGGCGTCGTCGAACGCCGGCTGCGACAGTGCGTGCGTGTCCATGCCGATAAACAGCGGCCCATTGATGCCTTGCCCCTTGCGGTGCTCGCACAGGGCCTGTGTGATCGCCAGAACGTGCCACGAATTGAAGCTGCCGTGGAATGCGCATCCGCGATGCCCCGAGGTGCCGAATGCCACGCGCTGCGATGGCATGCTGGGGTCGGGCTGCTGGTCGGCGTATGCCGCCAGCAGGGCGTGAATGTCGACGAGCATCGCCGCCGGCAGTGCCTTGCCGGCCAGTGGGCTGATGTGCTGGGTCATGCTTGCGCGTGCTCCGGTGCAGCCGACTTCTCGGCGATTCGCTGCAACAGCTGCTGCCACGACTTGACAAATGCCTGCGCCCCTTCCCGCTGGAGCTTTGCGGCCAGTGCCTGGGCATCTAAGCCCGCACCGGTAATCTGCTGGAGTACGGCTTCGGCGTCTCCCCCATCGGCCGGCATTACGCCGTTCAACTGGCCGTGATCAGCGAGTGCATGCAAGGTCTTCTCCGGGATGGTGTCGATGGTGTCGGGCGCGACCAGCGCGCTGACATAAAGCGTGTCGGGCGCTGAAGGATCTTTCGCGCCGGTGCTGGCCCACAGCAGGCGCTGCGGCTTTGCGCCGGCTGCGGCAAGTTTTTGCCAGCGAGTCGAGGCCAGCAGCTCGCGGTAGCTGCGATAGGTTTGCCGGGCGACGGCGATGCCGAGTTTGTGCCGCAGTTCAACAGGCAGCAAGGGGTTGCCCGCCACGTCCCAGCGGCTGATAAACAGCGACGCGACCGAGCCCACTCGCAGATCGAGCCCCGCAGCCAGGCGCCGTTCAATGCCGCGCATGTAGGCCTCGGCAGCGGCCTGGTAATGCGAGCACGAAAACAGCAGCGTCACGTTGATGGGAATGCCAAGAAAGATCGCCTCCTCGATGGCTGCGGCGCCTTGCGGCGTGCCGGGAATTTTCACGAACAGGTTCGCGCGTTGCGCCTGGTCATGGATCAGACGGGCAGCTGCCACGGAGCCTGCGGTGTCGGCCGCCAACAGTGGCGATATCTCCATCGAGACCCAACCGTCCACATGGTCGGTGGCGTCGAAAACCGGCTTGAAAAGGTCGGCCGCTCGGCGCAGGTCTTCCAACGCCAGCGCGGTAAACAGCGCTTCACCCGAAAGCCCCGCCAGCGTCTTTGCGTGGATGGCCGCGTCGTAGTCGCTGCTTCCACTGATGGCGGCATTGAAGATGCTCGGGTTCGAAGTCAGCCCGGTGATCGAATACTCAGCGATGTAGCGGGCTAAAGTGCCGTCGTTGAGCAGGGGCCGGGTAATGTTGTCCAGCCAGAGGCTCTGGCCGAGATCGTGCAACTGCCGGGTAGGTTTCATGTGGGCTCCAATCTGGCTTGGGGATGACTTGCCGCTACCAACGGATCGGCTCCGAAGTGTGTGCCTCGCACCATCAGCACAGGGACCGTGGCGGTGCGTTGGTGGCATACCGGATCAGCTTGGCTGAGACCTCATTGCCGATGTTCGGCTGCGCCTCTGAGTTCGACCGGCCAATATGTGGCGTCAGGCTCACGTTGTCGAAGCGCGTCAGTGGCCAGACGAAGGCCGAGTCGTTGCCTTGGAGTTCGACAGGGAAGACATCGATCGCAGCGCCGTGCAGGTGGCACCTCTCCAGCTCTTCAGCGAGTGCTTTGATGTCGACCACGGTGCCACGAGATGCGTTGATCAGGTGGTTTCCAGGCTTCATCGCCGCAAGTTGCAACGAGCCGATCATGTTGGCTGTTTTTGCCGTTTCAGGCACACCTCATAGTCTTCACGCGAAATGGCAGCCGTCGCCGAGCCGGTCCCTGAGGCGGGCGCAGCCGGCGCGACACCAACTGCCGTGGTCACCGCCTCGCGCGCTTTGTTGCGGTTCTGGTGCGTCTTCTTGCTCATGGGTGGGCCCGCTCGCTGTGCACTCCCCAAGCTGGAAAGAAGCGCGGCGTGCGAGCCGCGTAGGAGTCGAAGTCGTAGCCGAACTGCTTTTGCATTTCCACTTCTTCCGTGACCGCGAGCCGCCCATACATGACGAGGAGGATCGGGAACATCACCAGCGTGAGCAGCGTCGGCCACTGCAGCAGGAAGCCCAGCAGAATCAGGGCGAAAGCCACGTATTGCGGGTGACGGATGCGCGCATAGGGCCCGGAAGTGGCCAATGCATTGCGGCGTTGCGCGTGATACAGGACGTTCCACGCACTGGACATCAGGTAGAAGCCGTAGCCCAGAAACAGATAGCTTGCGATGTGCAGTGCACCGAAGTGCGGGTCACCCTTTTCGCCGAGCAGAGTCGACCACAAGTGGCCACTGTTGTGCGCCATCAAGTCGAGATTCGGGTACTTTGTCTGCAGCCAGCCGGACATCAAATAGATGCTCAGCGGGAATCCGTACATCTCAACGAACAGCGCGATGATGAAAGCGGCGAAGGCCCCGAAGGTGCGCCAGTCGCGTGCGGTCTGTGGCTTGAAGAAGCTGAACGCGAACATCAAGAAGACGGCCGAATTGAATACAACCAACGCCCACAGCCCATAGGCCGGTGCATCGTGGTTCATGGTCGGCCTCCGGAGGGCGACGTTGGCGATGTTGACGGCGCGGACAAGCTGGGCTCGCTGCCGTGGTGATGGGCGTGGCCCCCGCCGTGATCCCCATGGCCATGGTGCATGAAGACATGCATCAACGGGCACGACAGCAGCAACAAGAGTGGCAAGGCGCCGAGGAAGTGGGCGCGGTGCTCGCTCAGCAGGAAGTAGGCCGCGATGGCGCCCAAGACGAGCAAGCCAATGGCGTAGCGCGAATGCCAGAACGGTGGAGGCTCCGCGTCGTGGCGAGAGAGTTCGTTATTCAATTTGTTGCTCCAGATGGCGGGTGTAGCTCACTCGGTCAAGCGATTGCGCAGCCAGGCGAAGAAGATTCCGCCGAGCAGCGCCGAGCAGCGCCGAGCTGCTGAGCAACAACAGCGACGGTGACGGCCAGGGCGATGCCGGTGCTGACAGGGCGAGCGGCGGCTGCCATGTCGGCGCTCCCGCTATTTCGCCTGCGCCGCGGGCAGACGATCCATCATCATCTCCATCGTGGCTTGCATCATTTCCATGCGCGTCTCCATCGTTTGATGGCGAGCGGCCATGTCGCCTTTCATGCCACTCATACCGCCGGGTGACATGCCGTTCATCATCGTCATGCCGTCCTGCATGATCTTCATGTGCTCAGCGGTCAGCGCATCACGATCTGCCGGCGTCTTGGCGGCCATCATTTTGTCGTGCATTTCGCGCATGGACTTTATCTGCGTGTCCATTCGGGCCACGTCAGGGCGGGTCTGGCCGGGCATGGCCTTGGGGGCAGGCATCGATGCGGTTCCTGCCGGGTGATGGGCCTGGTGCTGGTCGTCCGGGGCGGCCTGCGTGGGTGCGGCAACGGCTGCGATGGCGAGGACGAGCGAAAGTGAGTGAGCGACTTTCATTGCGATCTCCGAGTTGAAAAATCGAACGGGACAGCCAGGCACTGATCACCAGGCATCGACAAAAGCACCGCAGCGTGATCGACGCTACGCGTGTAGGGGGTTATGAAGCCGCACCGCACCGCACCGCACCGCACGGATCGCCGCCAGGGCGGCACGCCGTTTGGTGTGAGTGTTGGAGAAGGGCTTCATGGCTGGCGCGACTGCGTGCTGTTCATCCTAACAATGCACCGCTGCCACGCATTGATTGGCATCAAACGGAGGCGCAACGTACGGCGAATTGCGCGGTACGCATTGGTTCCGTGGATGCAAGGTGGTGAAGATCATGGGCAAGCTTGCTAGGGAGTCGTGGAGGCGTCTGTGCGCTGGCGAACGCAACGGAGCCGGTCGACCAGCCGTTTTGCGGCCAGCGGAGCAGCGCGGCTGGCAATGTTGTCCGCATCGAGCGACAGGTCCCACAGAATTCGACCGCGTTCATATTGAGGATACGCAGCCGGGCGCTTGACTCATCCATGATGTCAAGCTTCAAACTACGCCTGCGCGTAGCTCTTGCGCTGCTGCTACGACCGCCGAGGAAAACGCAGAGATGACTGAACTCGACATGACCACCGGACCGTTCAACATCGGTGAGGCTGCAACGCGCTCTGGCGTGTCGGCCAAGATGATTCGGTACTACGAAACGCTGTCGCTGTTGCCGAAGGTCGGTCGAACGGACTCAGGCTACAGGCAATATGGCCCGAAGGAGGTTCACACCCTGCGCTTCATTCGCCACGCGCGCGAACTGGGCTTCAGCATGGCGGAAATCGCAGCCCTACTTAAGCTGTGGCAGAACCGGCGCCGCGCCAGCGCCGACGTGAAGCGCATAGCGCTGTCTCATGTGGCCGACCTGGACCGGCGCATGGCTGAAATGGCTACGATGAAGCGGACGCTCGAAGCCCTGGCTGAATGCTGCCACGGCGATGGGCGACCGGAGTGTCCGATCCTTGAAGAGCTGGCGCAGCGATGAGGGTGGCGGGTGAACATGCTTATGGTGGGGCTTTTGAAACACATCCCTTGACCTTCCCATCATAGGAAGGTCAACAGTACGTTGTCCGACTAACTTATCCACTGGAATCTCCCAATGAACACCTTTGAAGTAAACGACATGACCTGCGGCCACTGCGTCGGTGTCATCACCAAAGCGGTCAAGGCCGTGGCCCCTGGGGCCGACTTACACATCGATCTGGCGACGCATCGCGTCACGATTGACGGCACCGAGTTGGACTCGGTTCGACTTGGCAAGGCCATCAAGGATGCGGGTTTTTCGCCCATGGCCGTGGACAGCGTTGTGGGCACTTCGAGCAGCGCTGTGGGACCCGCACACAGAGGTTGCTGCTGTGGTTGAGAGCTAACTTGGTTTCTCGACGCAACCTGCGACCGATTCAATTGAAGGGCCATCCATGGACATGAAGGCACATCACCCACTCGGCACAGCGGATCTGCAAGCGGGCGGTCGGGGCGAAGTTCCGGCCGGCTTTAAGGACCCGGTCTGCGCAATGTCGGTCACGTCCGATTCGCCCAACACCGTTGAACGTGAAGGAAAGCGGTACTACTTCTGCAGCGCGCGGTGCAAGGACAGGTTTGCCGCCGATCCGCAGACCTACCTGCGCAAGCAGACGGTCACCGAGGATGCTGAAGCGCCTGCACCGGCCGCCGCGGCCGGCGCGATCTACACCTGCCCGATGCACCCCGAGATCCGGCAGGACCATGCAGGCAGTTGCCCCAAGTGCGGGATGGCGCTCGAATTGGCGATGCCCAGTCTGCAGGAGGACGAGAACCCGGAACTGGCGGACTTCACGCGCCGCTTCTGGTGGACCTTGCCGCTGACCGCCATCGTCACGTTCCTGGCGATGGTGGGCCACCGCTTGCAGTGGTTCGCAATGTCAACGCAGAGCGGGATCGAGCTGGTGTTTACCTTGCCAGTCGTCCTTTGGGCCGGCTGGCCATTCTTCGTGCGCGGCTGGCATTCGCTGGCGAATCGCAGCCCGAACATGTGGACGCTCATCTCGCTGGGTACCGGCGCGGCATTCGTCTATAGCGTGGTGGCAACGGTGGCACCCGGTGTGTTCCCCGCGTCGTTCGTCTCGATGGGTCGGGTGTCCGTGTACTTTGAAGCGGCGGCGGTCATCATTTCGCTGACCTTGCTGGGTCAGTTGCTTGAACTCAAGGCCAGGTCACAGACCTCGGCCGCGATCAAGTCGCTGCTCGGCCTGGCACCGAAGACGGCGCGGCGCATCAATGCCGACGGCACCGAGGAGGACCTGCCGATCACCCATGTGCATGTCGGCGATGCGCTGCGTGTGCGCCCCGGCGAAAAGGTGCCGGTCGATGGGGTGGTGACCGAGGGCAGCAGCGCGGTGGACGAATCCATGCTGACCGGCGAGCCCTTGCCCGTCACGAAGGCGGCAGGCGACAAGTTGATCGGTGCAACCTTGAACACGTCGGGCGCGCTTGTTATGCGATCCGAGCGCGTAGGCTCGCAAACCGTTCTTGCGCAGATCGTGCAGATGGTCGCGACGGCCCAGCGTTCCAGAGCGCCCATGCAGCGAATGGCTGACAGCGTCGCAGGCTACTTCGTCGTCACCGTGGTCGCGATTGCGCTGCTGACGTTCTTCGCTTGGGGGGTCTTCGGGCCGCAGCCCAGTTGGGTGTACGGGCTGATCAATGCCGTGGCCGTGCTCATCATCGCGTGCCCGTGCGCGCTCGGCCTCGCGACGCCAATGTCCATCATGGTGGCCACGGGCAAGGCCGCGACGCAGGGTGTGCTGTTCCGCGACGCAGCGGCCATCGAGAACTTCCGCAAAGTGGACACGCTGGTGGTGGACAAGACCGGCACGCTGACCGAAGGCAAGCCGGCATTCGAACGCGCCGTCGCTACCGAAGGATTCGGGGAAGACGAGGTGCTGCGCCTTGCGGCCAGCCTTGATCAGGGGAGCGAGCATCCGTTGGCCGATGCCATCGTGCGTGCCGCGCGCGAACGCAAGCTGCAGCTTGAGAGGCCCGAAGGCTTCGAGTCGAGCAGCGGCATCGGGGTGCGAGGCACCGTCAATGGCAAGCGGCTCGCGCTTGGCAACACGGCGCTGATGACCGAGCTGAAGATCGGAGTTGATACCCTCAAGGACCGTGCGGAGGCGCTGCGGTCGGAAGGTGCGAGCGTGATGTACCTCGCGGTGGACGAGAAGCTCGCCGGCCTGCTGGCCGTGTCGGACCCTATCAAGGCGAGCACGGCAGAGGCGCTCGCCGGCCTGAAGGCGGCAGGCATCCGTGTGGTGATGGCCACCGGGGATGGGCTGACGACTGCCAAGGCCGTGGGTGCCAAGCTCGGCATCGACGAGGTGTACGGCGAAGTCAAGCCCGCCGACAAGCTCGCGCTGGTTGAGCGCTTGCAGCGCGAGGGCAAGATCGTTGCAATGGCTGGCGACGGCATCAACGATGCGCCGGCCTTGGCGAAGGCCGACGTCGGCGTTGCCATGGGCACCGGCACCGACGTGGCAATGAACAGCGCCCAAGTCACGCTGGTGAAGGGAGACCTCCGAGGCATGCTGCGGGCGCGCGAAATATCCGACGCGACCATCGCCAACATGAAGCAGAACCTCGGCTTCGCGTTTGTCTACAACTCGCTCGGTGTGCCGCTGGCTGCGGGCGTGCTGTTCCCGTTTACCGGGTGGCTGCTATCGCCAATGATCGCGGCGCTGGCCATGAGCCTGAGCTCGGCGTCGGTCATCACCAACGCACTGCGATTGAGGGGAGCCAAGCATGTGGAAATCAGCGAGTAACCTTGCCCCCGGAAAACGCACTCCATAGCTGCAACTTGCGTTCGCCTTCCCGATGGTTTCAAGCTTGAAGCTTCAAGCAGCCAAGGCTGCTCAACCCTCGCTTCGATTCAAGACTGGTGCCCGCAACATGAACAGTGTCCTTGCTCCCGCACCACGCTCGACAGACTGGTCGTTTCCCATCGAAGGAATGACATGTGCTTCTTGCGTCTCACGCGTCGAGAAGGTACTGGCCCAGCTGCCGGGCGTCTCGTCCGCCACGGTCAATCTCGCGACCGAGATGGCCACACTGCATTCATCGCCTAATTTGCACGCGCACACGATCAGCGAGGCCGTCGATCGGGCCGGCTATTCGATTGCGGAGCAGACCCTAAGCCTTGAGATCGACGGCATGACGTGTGCCTCTTGCGTGGCGCGCGTCGAAAAGGCGCTGAGCAAGGTTGATGGTGTCGTTTCTGCGCAGGTCAACCTGGCCACCGAGACTGCGCAGGTGCAGTTCGCCAGTGGGCTCACCGGTGTTGACGCCTTGATCGCGGCGGTCGAGCAGGCCGGGTACACCGCCAAGCCCGTGGCGAAGCTCGGCGCGCGGGCGACAAAGCGCCCAACGGCGCCGTGGTGGCCAGTGGCCGTCGCGGCGGCGCTGTCACTGCCACTGGTTGTGCCGATGGTGGCCCTTTTGTTCGGCAGGCACTGGATGCTCAACGGCTGGTTGCAACTGGCCCTGTCGACACCGGTGCAGTTTTGGCTCGGCGCACGCTTTTACGTCGCGGGCTGGAAGGCGCTGCGGGCTGGTGCCGGCAACATGGACTTGCTGGTGGCATTGGGCACCTCGGCCGGTTACGGCCTGAGCCTGTTCGAGCTGCTGCGCCAAAACGAGGGCGGTGCGCCGCATCTCTACTTCGAAGCATCGGCGGTGGTTATCACGCTGGTGCTGCTGGGCAAGTGGCTGGAAGCACGCGCCAAGCACCAGACGACTGAAGCGATACGGGCGCTGAACGCCCTGCGGCCCGAGACGGCCACGGTGCGGCGCGAGGGCGCAGAGCAAACTGTGCCGATCACGCAGGTCAAGGTCGGCGACCAGGTCGTCGTCCGACCGGGTGAGCGCATCCCGGTTGATGGCCTGGTGCTTGAAGGCGCCAGCCAGGTGGATGAATCGCTCATCACCGGCGAGAGCCTGCCGGTGGCGCGCCACGAGGGTGACGCGGTCACGGGCGGCGCGGTCAATGGCGAAGGGTTGCTGGTGGTGAGCACGACGGCGGTGGGCACCGAGACAACGCTGTCGCGCATCGTGCGCATGGTCGAGTCCGCTCAAGCAAAGAAGGCGCCGATCCAGAGGCTGGTGGACAAGGTGAGCGCCGTGTTCGTGCCGGTGGTGATCGTCATTGCCCTATTCACCTTGCTGGGCTGGGGCCTGGGCGCAGGGCAGTGGGAGCAGGGCATCCTCAACGCGGTGGCGGTGCTCGTGATTGCCTGCCCGTGCGCGCTCGGGTTGGCCACGCCCACTGCCATCATGGCCGGCACGGGCGTCGCGGCCAGGCACGGCATCTTGATCAAGGACGCCGAGGCGCTGGAGGTGGCGCACGCCATCACGGTGGTGGCGTTCGACAAGACCGGCACGTTGACAGAGGGCAAGCCCAAGCTGGTGGCGGCTCTGCCTGCTGCGGGGGATCGGCGTGCACTGCTGGCGGATGCGGCGGCCATTCAGGCCGGCAGCGAACACCCGCTGGCGCGCGCCGTGCTCGATGCCGCTGGTGCAGAGGGCGCGGTTGCGCCCGCCGCAACCCAGGTGCGCGCGGTGGCTGGCAAGGGCATGGCGGCCACGCTCACCGGGCGCGACCTGCGCCTGGGCAGCTCCCGGTACATGAAGGAACTGAGCGTCGACTTCGCGCTGCTGGATGCGCCAGCGAAGCAGCACGAAGCGCAAGGCCGAACGGTGTCGTGGCTGGCCGACGTGACGGACAAGCCCGTGTTGCTGGGCCTTTTCGCCTTCGGCGACACCGTGAAGGCCGATGCCCTTGAAGCCGTGGCTCGCTTGCATGCGCTCAAGGTCAAGACGGTGCTCGTTACCGGCGATAACCGCGGCAGCGCCAACGCAGTAGCGCAGGCGCTGGGTATCGAACAAGTCGAGGCCGAAGTGTTGCCGCAGGACAAGGCCGACATTGTCGCGAAGCTGAAGCAGGGCGGGGCGGTGGTGGCGATGATTGGCGACGGCATCAACGATGCGCCGGCATTGGCGGCAGCCGACGTGGGGATCGCCATGTCCACCGGCACCGATGTGGCGATGCACGCGGCAGGCGTCACGCTGATGCGCGGCAAGCCGAGCCTGGTGGCCGACGCCATCGACATCTCGCGCCGCACCTACGCCAAGATTCGGCAGAACCTGTTCTGGGCATTCGTCTACAACATGGTCGGCGTGCCGCTGGCCGCCTTCGGGCTGTTGAACCCCGTGATCGCCGGTGCGGCCATGGCCTTCAGCAGCGTCAGTGTGGTGGGAAACGCGCTGCTGTTGCGACGCTGGCGGGGCGCGGCGAAATGACGGAGGTCGACCTGACCGAGAGCCGGTTCAACATCGGCAAGGCGTCTGCTCAGGCGGGTGTCTTTGCCAAAACGGTTCGGCACTCCGAAGCGGTGGCGCCGATGCCAAAGGTCGTGCGCACCGCCATGGGCGGCAGGCACTAAAGGCCGAGCGAGGCGCACCGCAGCGGCATCGAGTTCGACGGCGTGTGGCGGTGAAAAGCCGCCGATTTCTTTGGCGATCATCCCAACGTAAATTTTCTTCGCCCGATCGGCTTCAGATCCAGCGCTTGGAAAGTTCGCGGATGACGACGCGGCAGCTGATGCCGTGCGGCGTCACCTCGCGCCACTCGACCTCGCCCCCCAGCTGCTTCACGCGCTTGCGCACCCCACCCAGGCCCAGGCCATGAGACCAGTTGCGCGGCTCGCGGCCCACGCCGTTGTCGGTGATCGTGAGATCGATGCGGTCGGCGCAAAGGCTGAAGTGAATATCAATCTGCTGAGCCTTTGCGTGCGCGATGACGTTGCTGACGAGCTCGCGCAGAACGCGCGTCAACGCTGACCAATGGACCACGGTGAGCGTGATGTCTTGGTCACAGGCGAAGGTCCACATCAGCTGGATGTGTGCGGCGTTGAGGCGCTGGGTCAGGTCTGCCTTCCATTCGCCCGCGGCGTGCGAGAGTTGGTGGTTCGATGCGGCAAGCCCTCGCGTGAGTGTCTTCAGATCTTGCAGCGTGTGCCGCAAATACTCTTCCATCTCTGGCGACTGAGCCTTGTACATCAGCGTCAGCAGGCGAGCGCCAATGTCGTCGTGCAGGTCCTGCGCCAGACGCATGCGCTCCTCGCTGCGGCCGTGCTCGACGGCCTTGTCGAAGCGCACCGCGCGGCGCAGCTGCTCAACGATGAGGTCAGTTAGGCGCGCGTCCTCTGAAGTGAAAATGCGCCGCCCGCGGTGGGCGAAACGGATCATTACCGAGCCGCGCAGGGCCTGCGGATCGTCGCTGAGTACTGGCACCGGCACCAGCATGCTTGAGCCATCGCCGCTCAAGCTGGTGCGCCGCGAGCCGCGTGCCACCATGCTCACCTCGAGTGGCTCGAACAAGTGGGTCAGCAACTGAGACAGCAGCGTGGGGGTGCGCTCGGGGCTGGCTTCGACCTCACGCGCAATGCGGTACAGCTGCTCGAACATGCGCTCGGTGGTGACCATGCTGCTGCCGAGCAGTTGATTGAGGATCCATTGCCGAACACCCGAGTAAACCGCCAGCGACACGAACAGCGACAGCGTTAGCGAGGCGAACTGGCCGAGCGAGAACACGGCGACGAACAGCAGGTCGAGCAAGGTCGCCACAGTGCTGATTGCGGCCAGCAACGAGAACTCGCGCATGAAGGACTGCGAGCGCGCCAGGAACGGCACGAGCAGCAACAGTGAGCCGAGGAACCCATACCAGACCATCGAGCCCATGTCGGCGATGTTGTGCGGCATACCTGACAGGCGCGATGACGCCCCGACTGCCAGCGTAAGCAGCGCCCAAATTGCCAGCGTGACGGCGCCAAAGCGCCGCAGCATGATTGCTAAGGGGTGCGGTTCGATCTGGTAAGACCAGCTCAGCAGGCTGATCGCCAGTCCAACGAGCGCCATCACGCCGCCCTGTGCCCACCACCAGGCATGGGGCACCAGGCCGGCAGCGGACAGGCCGGTCAACAGCGGCACCGTCGCCCAGCCTGCGAGCGCAATCCAGCCCGCGCCGGGCAGGCGGCGCGGGTGCAGACACACTGCATTCACAATGGCGGCCGCTGTGATCAGGTCGAACGCCATGCGTGCCGGCAGGTCGAGCGCCAGGAAGGGCGGGTGCAGGCCGAGTTCGGCCGTCGATTCGACCGCGATAAAGAGCAGGTTTGCGGCTTGGCACAGGCCGGTCACCGCGTAGAGCACGTTGCGCGACGACGGCTGCGCCAGCACCACCACGCACGACACCAAGTACAGCGCCAACGCGAAAGCCGCCATCGTCCAGTAGATCACCGGCAGGTTGGGCAAGCCGCGCGGTCGGGGTGCCACGGTCACGGCGCTGCCGTCTGAAAAACCGAGCGTTACCGACGCCTGAGATTGGGCACGGAACAGCTGCTCGTGCATCTGGCGCTGGCTCTCGCGCTGCTTGTCTTCAACCACCCAACGCGGCGAGCGCTGCAGGGCGAGGTCGTTGATCGCGAAGGCCGGCAATGCGCCCCCGCTCATCGCCACGAGTGACTGGCCGGTGTGCAATGCCAGCAGAGGGTCGTTACTGTTCGACAGTTCAACCTGGCCTTGCGCCGTGGCGCGCCAGCTCGCTTGCAGGTAAGGCGCGGCAGCGAGCAATCGGGTCAATGCGAACACTGCCAGGCAACCCAACAGCGCACACACAACCAAAGAACGTAACCGCCAGCCCATCCAACGCGACATGGCCAGGCCAGTGGTGCCAGGCAGGTCCTGCAGGCTCGAATCGAGGCCCCAGTCCTGCAGGCTGTGCGGTTCGTAAGGGTGCCTTGGTGAACCCACGCCAGCGCTCGCGTAGCGGCCGGCGCGCCGTGGTTCAAGGCCCTCGTGCGCCACAACGACTTACCGCGTGGTTTGACCGGGGAGCCTCTTTGTGCCCATTCAGACCAGACCTTGTTTGCTGGCCAGTACCGCAGCCTCGGCACGGCTGGAGACGTTGAGCTTCTTGTAGATCGACTTGATATGGTCGTTCACGGTGAACCACTTGATGCCCATCAGGTTTGCAATCTCTTTGATCGTGAAACCCTTGCTCAGGTAGGTCAGCACTTCACTTTCGCGCGGCGTGAGGCGTTCGTGGTCGAGCGGCGCTCCGCGACCGAGCGGCATCGGCCGGCTGCTCTGCAACCCGGACTCGATTGGCATCGGTCCCGACGTGCTGAATGCGCTGCCTGGCGGGCCTTGTCGGAAGTGGGTGAGCAGGCGCCGCGCGATCGCTGGCGAGAGAGGAGGCTGGCCGCGCACGATCTTCTGCAGCTCTTCGACCAGCACTTCGAAGCGGTCTTCCTTCAGCAGGTAGCCGTCGGCGCCGCATTGCAGCGCGGGAAAGAGGTGGTCGTCGTCGGAATACAGCGTGGTGACGATCTTGGTGGCGGGGTATTGCACCCACTCGGCCAGCAGCTCCATGCCGTTGCCATCAGGCAGCTCAAGGTCAACGAGTATCAGCTTGAACGGCTCGATGCTTTGGACCGCATCGGTCAGCGGGCCGATCTGGCTGCGAGCAGCTTCCAGGTCTCCGGCTTCGGTGACGAGTAAAACGTCGCTGAAACTCTCTCGCACGACGCGCGTCAGAAAGCTTCGTGCCACCGGGTTGTCTTCGACGATCAGAACCTTGACTGCCATGCTCGGCCCACCGGGGTCTTGTTTGGTCGCGATGGTAGCTGATTCGGCCGCTGGCGCGCCCCGCGCCACACCACCGGCCATGTACCGCTTGCACGGTCTTCGCGCGGGTACGGCACGTCCGCTGGCTGGCCGCATTCAATCTGAGTTCAGCATCACGATCTTGCCGTGCACCTTGCGGCTGGCCATGCGCTCAAAGGCCAGCATCAGGTCTTTCATCGGCAGCCGCTGGTCGATTACCGGCTTGACCTTGCCTTCCGAGTACCAAAGCGCCAGCTCGGCCAGCGCCTCGGCGTTGGCCTGCGGCTCGCGTCGGGCGAAGTCGCCCCAGAACACACCTACGATTGAAGCGCCCTTGAGCAGCACCAGGTTCCACGGCAAGGCCGGGATGCCACCCTGCGCGAACCCGATCACGAGGTAACGCCCGCGCCACGCGATGGATCGGAACACCGACTCCGCGATGTCGCCACCGACCGGGTCATAGACCACGTCGGGGCCCTTGCCGTCGGTGAGCCTCTTCAACTCTGCGCGGATGTTCGCTGAAGAGTAGTTTATGGATTCGTCGGCGCCGAGCTGCTTGCAGAAGCTGCACTTCTCGTCGCTCGAAGCGGCCGCGATCACACGGGCACCCACCGCCTTTGCTATTTGGATTGCTGCCGTGCCCACGCCGCCTGCAGCGCCCAGCACGAGAACGGTTTCGCCAGCCTTCAGCCTGGCCCGGTCGAGCAAAGCGTGGTGGGTGGTGGCGTAAGTCAGGATGAAGGCCGAAGCGTCGTCGAAGGCGAAGTCGTTGGGCAAGGGCATGACAAGCGCAGCCGATGCGATCGCGTGGGTGCCAAATCCACCGGTGCCGCCGAACGCTGCCACGGCTTCGCCTGGCTTCAGGTGCTCCACGCCTTGGCCGACAGCCTCGACGACGCCGGCGTATTCCGCGCCCGGCACGAAGGGCAGGTCCGGCTTTACCTGGTACTTGTTCTGCACGATCAGGATATCGGGAAAGTTAAGGCTTGCCGCGCGGATGGCGATGCGCACTTCCCCCGCCGCCGGCTCTGGCGTGGTGAGCTCCTTCCACGTGAGCGCCTCGACACCAATGGGGTTCTCGCAAAGCCAAGCGTGCATGAATGTCTCCTGGTGAAGCGGCTGCCGGACAGTCCAAAGGATCATACTTAGCAAGATGTTTGCTGAAGGTCGCGGAAGCGACGGGTCAATACAATCTTGTGCATGCGCATTCTTATCGCCAACGATGATGGTTATCTCGCTCCCGGCCTGGCCGCGCTCGTGAAGGCATGCGAAGGCCTGGGCGAGCTCGACGTGGTGGCGCCAGAGCAAAACGCCAGCGGCACATCGAACTCACTCACACTTGGCCGCCCGCTCACGGTGCACACCGCAGCAAACGGTTTTCTCTACGTCAACGGCACGCCTTCCGACTGTGTTCATCTTGCGCTCACTGGTGTGCTGCCGAGCCGGCCCGACCTGGTGGTCTCAGGCATCAACAACGGCGCCAACATGGGCGACGACACGCTTTACTCGGGTACTGTCGCAGCAGCCATGGAAGGCTTCCTGTTCGGCATTCCGGCAATTGCGTTTTCTCAGGTTGCCAAAGGTTGGGGCGAACTCGATGCCGCGGCCTGCGTGGCACGCCAGGTCATCCAGCAGGTGCTGCGCGAGCCGCCGAAAAGCGGCCCGTGGCTGCTCAATGTGAACATTCCGAACCGCGCCGATGCCGAGTTTCTGCCACGTGTGGTCACGCGGTTGGGGAGGCGCCACGCGAGCGAGCCACTGATTCGCCAGACCAGCCCGCGCGGCGAAACGATGTACTGGATCGGCCCCGCAGGCGATGCCCGCGAAGCAGGCCCCGGGACCGACTTCCATGCCACCGCGAACGGGCAGGTGTCGGTCACGCCACTGCAGGTCGACCTGACCGACCACACCGCGTTGTCGCACTGGGGTTCTTGGGTGAGCAAGGCCGGGGTATGACGAGCGAGCGCCGCGGACAGAAATTTCCGCTGCGCCTCGACGCTCTTGGCGCTGCGCCGAAGGTCGCGCGAACTGCGAATGCTGGAGTCGCAGCGAAGCCGCCGGCGCCGGCTTTGCCGCCTGCACCATCACGCGCCGTGCTGCGCCCGCAGCGCCCGCTTGCCCACGCTCATACCGACGCTTCGCAGCGCGCTGCGCCATCGGGCCTGGGGCTCGACTCTGCCGACGTGCGCAGGCGCATGGCGCAGCGGCTGCGGGCCGCCGGCATCACGCAAGAGGCGGTGTTGCAGGCACTGGCCACCGTGCCGCGCCATCTGTTCGTCGACGCTGCGCTCGTGACGCAGGCCTACGAAGACACGAGCCTGCCTATCGGTCATGGTCAGACCATCTCTAAACCGTCGGTCGTGGCCCGAATGATCGAGCTGCTGATGGGCAGTGCCACGGCGCGCCGCACGCGAAACCTCGGTTGTGTTCTGGAGATCGGCACGGGCTGCGGTTATCAGGCCGCGGTGCTGGGCTTGCTGAGCGTCCAGGTCTATTCGGTCGAGCGGCTCAAGCCGCTGCACGACAAGGCACGCGAACTCCTTGGTGCCACAAGGCCAGTTAACTTGCGGCTGGTGTATGGTGACGGCATGCGAGGCCACCCGCCAAACGCACCTTACGACAGCATCATTGCGGCGGCGGGTGGAGATGCGTTGCCTCAGGCTTGGCTAGAACAGCTGGCGCTCGGTGGCCGGCTCGTGGCTCCGGTGCATCAAGCCAGCGGAAAGCGGCAAGTGCTCATGGTGGTGGATCGAACCGAACGAGGTTACGAGCACTCGGTCAACGAGGTCGTGAACTTCGTCCCTCTAAAATCGGGCTTGGTTGGATGATGGACGAATGGCGCATGCTGAGTGAAATGAAATGGTCGGGTGTTCTGATTGGCATGGCAGCGCTGCTGATGGCAGGGTGCGCCTCCACTCACAACCGCGCGCCGGTCGTAGACCGCAGTCCGGTGACCAACAGGGCCTCTGGGCCCGCTCTCGCGCTGGCTAATGCGCCCACTTCGGTGCCTGCGACGGGCGACGCCAACAAGCCGCTGCCGGGTGCTGAACATGCCGGCAAGGTCGGCTACTACACGATCAAGCCTGGTGACACCCTGATCCGAATCGGGTTGGAGACCGGCCAGAACTGGAAAGACCTGGTCAAGTGGAACAACCTTGAAAACCCGAGCCTCATCGAGGTGGGGCAGGTGTTGCGAATTTTCGCTCCTGGGCTCGACGCCAACGCGGCGGCGACTCGCCCGGTGCCTACGGCCCGTGTCGAAACCCGACCGCTCGACGGTAAGGGTGTCGCCACACCGGCCAGCGGGTCGGCATTGTCGACCCCGGCACCTGTAGCGCCGCCCGCTAGTTTGGTGACAGCGGCAGCACCAGTGCCAGCGCCAGCGCCAGTTGCTGCACCAGTGCCAGCGCCAGCGGCTGCACCAGTGCCAGCGCCAGTGGCTGCACCAGTGGCTGCACCAGTGCCAGCGCCAGTGGCTGCATCAGCGGCAGCGCCAGTGGCTGCACCAGTTGCTGCACCGACGCCACCGCCAGCTCGCGATGCCGACGACGACGTGAGCTGGGCATGGCCCGCCAGCGGCTCGGTCACAGCGCCATTTGACGAAGGCAAGGCCAAGGGCCTGTCGATCAGCGGCAAGGCTGGCGACCCGGTACTTGCCGCTGCCGATGGCCGCGTGGTCTACGCCGGCTCGGGCCTGCGGGGCTACGGAAACCTGATCATTCTGAAGCACAACAACACCTACCTGACTGCTTACGCGCACAACCAGGCGCTGTTGGTGAAGGAAGACCAGGCGGTGCGGCGCGGCCAGAAGATCGCGGAAATGGGCTCGAGCGATGCAGACGGCGTGAAGCTGCACTTCGAGATTCGCAAGCAAGGTAAGCCGGTCGATCCGGCCAGGCTGTTGCCTCCGCGCTGACTCGCGGGCGCACCAGACAAGACCATGCCCAAACAGCGCGCTTCGCAGCACGGGCCTGAGGTTTGTCCGGAGGTGCATCTGAATGGCTCGGGTGTGCCAACGCTGGATATTTCAAAACCGCCAGCGCTCGCCTTGCCCATGGACTCGGACAGCGAACTCGCCACTGACACCGACACCGACACCGACACCGACACCGACACCGGCGCTGGCGCTGGCGAGGGGGAAGTCGTACGACGCGGCGTCAGTGCGGCGGCCGAGATCGCCGCCGGCGAGGGGGAAGTCGGCAACACCTTGCAGACCTACCTGCGCGAGATCCGGCGTGCGCCGCTGCTCACGCCCGAAGAAGAATTCGCCACCGCCACCCTGGCACGCCAGGGCAACTTCGCGGCGCGCCAAGCAATGATCGAGCACAACCTTCGCCTCGTTGTCAGCATCGCCAAGCATTACCTTGGCCGTGGGTTGCCCCTCACCGACCTGATAGAAGAGGGCAATCTCGGGCTGATGCACTCCATCAGCAAGTTCGAGCCCGAACGCGGATTCCGCTTTTCGACATACGCTTCCTGGTGGGTACGCCAGCACGTTGAACGAGCGCTCATGCATCAGGCGCGGCTGGTGCGACTGCCGGTGCATGTGGTGCGCGAACTCAACCAGGTTCTTAAGGCTAGGCGAGCGCTCGAAGCAGCGTCGGCCAGCGCCGGCGAAGCTGACAAGTCAGTGCGCGTGGAAGACGTAGCCGCTGCAGTCGGGCGGCCGGTAAAGGAAGTTAGCGACCTGCTTAAGTTCGCCGAACAACCGACTTCGTTCGACGCACCGATGGATCGTCAACAGAGCGAGAACAGCTCCGATTCGGTCCTCGATGGCATTGCTGACGACAGTGGTTCCGACCCGTTGAGCCTGACCTTGAGACACGAGGTCAGCTTGCTGCTGACACACGGCCTTGACGAACTTAACCAGCGCGAACGCGAGGTGCTGGCTGGCCGTTACGGCCTTGGCGACCGAGAGCCGGAAACGCTAGAAGTTCTGGCTGATCGGCTCGGGCTGACGCGCGAACGCATTCGCCAGATCCAGCAGGAAGCCTTGCTCAAGCTCAAGAGTGGCATGGTGCGCCACGGGGTCGACCGTGACTCGATCTTCTGAGGCCGGCAGGATTTAGATGCCTCTTGGTGGCGCCGCACTTGGCCAACCCGCTTGGGTGTGAAATCCCGGCATTTCGTGCACCCGCTTGACGAAAAGTTGTTGTTTTTCGTTGCGCCAAATTTGCAGCAACTCGTCAGTAAGCAATGGGATGGAAGCCCCGGAGGCGTTTGGCCGCGCCATCTTGAATGCTTGAATAGCGGAGCGCCGCGGCCAATGATCGTGTCCAACAAGGAAATAGGTGGACACGATGGCCGAAGAAAGAGTTGTCTTGCGCAGGCGACACAGTGCGCAGTGGAGGGCAATGGTGCTGGCGCAGTGTGCGGCGCCTGGTGCGTCGGCGGCGAAGGTGTAGATGACGCACGGCTTGAACGCGAACGTCGTGCACGGCTGGCGCAAACTGGCGCGCGAACGTGATGCCGCTGTCGTCGTGCCGGCAGCCTGCCCGGCGGCCGCGGCTGCAAAACCGGCCGCAGGCAGCCGCAGTTCATGCAGGTGTCGCTAACGCCCAGCTTGTGACCGCCGGCACCGTCAGACAGCCAGACATGGACGTGCGCGCTGGGCCTGAGCGGCTGCTGTCCAGCGTCGTGCAAGTCTTCGGCAGCGCCCGGGCGCACCACGGCTATGTGTTCGCCAACGCGCGCACCACCCGCATCAAGCTGCTGGTGCACGACGGCTTCGGCGTGTGGTGCGCAGCAAGGCGATTGAATGCCGGGCGCTTCATCTGGCCGCGCGAGGCGAGCCAAAATGCCGCGCCGATCACATTGACGCAAGCGCAATTCGACGCACTGGTTCGCAGGCCCAGGCCATCAAGTGGCGCGACGCCAAGATCGAGAGCATCACGTTCCCGCTGGCGCGCTTGAAGGCCTGGAAGTTCGGCGCCAAGACCGAGGCCATGAACGCCGAGCGGCGCGCGCTCTTCGGGTGAGACCTGTGCCGCCGACCTGGCCAGTCTGGAGGCGTAACTCGCCACCTTGCAGGGTGCCGGCGTTGGCGGCACTGCACCCGACAAGCAGCCAAACCAGCCAGCCAAGCGCCAACCCAAGCGCGAGGCCCTGCCAGCACACCTGCCGCGTGTGGACCAGCGTGTGGAGCCTGAGAACACGAACTGCCCAACGCCAGAGTGCGGCCAGCCGATGGTGCGCGTGGGCGAGGACATCAGCGAGCGGCTCGACATCATTTCTGTGCAGTTTCCGGTCTTGGCGCCGAAGCGCCAGGCCTTCAGGCGCGCCAACTCGAAGGTGATTTTCTCGAGCTTGGCGTAAGCGTCTGGGCGCGGCATCTTGAACAGCGGAACGCTAACGCTAATGATCGTGTCCATCAAGATGTTGGACGAAGCCGCTACGCGGAGCAAGCCCATCACCAGTCTCGTATGGTGCCCATACACGCGCTCGATTCTGAGGCGTGAGTCAGTGCAACCCAGCGAGGAGTTTTCAACATGGCGA
>JBBRPV010000052.1:0-32921 GCA_038227445.1 Burkholderiales bacterium
AGTCAGGACTTCAGAGATGTGCTCAAGGAGTACGGCATCACAGCCTCGATGAGCCGGCGCGGGGACTGCTGGGACAACGCCTGCAGCGAGACGCTGTTCGGGTCGTTGAAGGTCGAGCGGCTGTACGGGCAGCAGTTCGAGCCCAGGCGCCAGGCCAAGGACGAAGTCATCGACTGGCTGCTCTGGTACAACCGGGCCCGGTTGCACTCGACGCTGGCATACGTCAGCCCGATGAAGTTCGAGCAAGACTGGCTTACCAATCAACCAAGGCAAGTCAATTCGTGACTCGGTTATGGGGTACGGATTCCAGGGGCAAGGTCATACGTCGCCCATCACAACATCGACCCCAAGCCGTTTATCTGGACCAAGAGCGCGCGTGACATCTTGCAGAAGGTAATTCGCGCCAACCCGCGCTTAAGTTCCAAACCGAATGGAACACTGCACTAGTTGTCGCATCGGTTGTCAAATCAAGCCACCATTTGGATGGCTGGAGCGTCCTTTGTTCGAGGGCTGTCCGGGTTGAGGTGAACAGCGTTGGTGAAGGTCCAGTCGCGAATTTTTTTGGACCAGCGCGAAGGGTGCTTTTGTCGCGCGTGTTCGTAGACTTCCGTGCGTGCCTTGAGCATCGCTTGATCAGTCTTCGCATGACGCTGCGCCGGGGTCACGAAGCCAACGCGCTGTGCCGGTGCTCTTCGTTGTACCAATGCACCAGCTCGGTCACCCAGCGCCGTGCTTGCAGCAAGTCTGCGAATGGTTTTAGAGGGAACTGAGGCCTGTACTTCAAGGTCTTGAACAATGACTCTGAGTACGGGTTGTCGTTGCTCACCGCTGGGCGGCTGCGGCTGTGCGCCACGCCCAAGTGCTGCATGGTGGCCAGCATCGTTTGGCCTTTCATGGGGTCGCCGTTGTCTGAATGCACCGTGAGTTGATTGGGGCTGAGCCCTTGACGCCGACAGATGTCCTCCAGCAGGGCTGATGCCTTCTCTGCGCTCTCGCAATCAAAGACCTGCCGCCCACCACCTTGCGGCTGAAGATGTCCACGAATAGGTACAGGTAGAAGAACAGGCCGCGCACCGGGGTGGGCAAATAGGTGATGTCCCAGCAGTAGATCTGGTCGGGCTGGATGGCCACCAAGGCACGTGGTTTGCTGCGATTTTGCGGTCCTCGCTCCGCCCGGCGGTGGGCCAGCTGCCCAACTTGGCGCAGCAGCCTGTACAGGGTTGACTCACTTGCCACGTAGGGACCTTGATCGGCCAGGCGGGGCACGATCTGGCTGGGCGGTAGGTCTTTGAACTCGTCGCTGTTGAGCACCTCCTGCGCCACCTGGCGTTCAGCGTCGCTGAGCTTGTTGGGCGGGCAGTTATGAATACGCTGATCGGGGGTGCGCCTGTCCCCGACGTGCAGTGCGTCTTTGCCACCCTCCAGCCCGCGCTGCACGGTGCGGGCGGCCACCCCGATGACGACGCAGACCTTGTGCAGCCGAGCGCCGGCGTTGCAAGCTTCATCAATCAACTCAAGCGCCGTAGCACGTTGCGCGAGAGTGCTCATTTGTCCTCGCCCTCCGATTGAACAACCAGAGCCTGGAACTTCTTTTGAAGGACCAGCAATGCAGCGGCCTCAGCCAGCGCACGGTCTTTGCGACGCATTTCAAGCTGCAACCGATCATGCCGGCCTTGCAGGTCGCGCAGCGCGGCGTTGGCCAGGCGTTGCTCGGCGGCGCCGGCAACGGACGTCTGTTGGGCTGCGCAGAAGGCATCTCGCCACTGGGATCAACTGGTGCTCGAACAAGCCCTTCTCACGGCACCAGGCGTGCAGCGCAGGCCCCTGCAGGGGGTGGCTTTCATTCAAAGCCAACAGCCGCTGAACAGGGCTCCATTGGCAGGCCGTCAGGCCCTGATCTCTTGAGCCAGCCCTTGAGGGTCCCCAAAGACATGTTCAGCTCAGCTGCCACCGATGTCAGGGTACGCGAACCACGCCCCTGGCCTTGCTTAGAGCCTGCTCAATGAACTCTGGTGAATGTTGATTTCTTTGCATTTGGTGTCGCTCCGACGCGGATCATCCGCGAGAAATGTGGGCGACAACTAGTCTGATGCAGGGGGGGCCTGCCGCCTCTGCAAGACCCCTTCCAGGCTCTTAAGAAACACCTCCTATCTGATTGTTTTAGAAGAAGTTTTTAGGTCACCTGTTCGGCGACGACGAGCTTCATGCCTATCTTCTGAGCACGCTGGGACAGCTGGCGCAGCACCCGTTCGCGGTAGCGCTCTTCGTAGTAGTCCTGGCCTTGGTCGGTGTATTCCTCGCCCTTGGTGAGCATCGTGTAGATCAGTCGAGCGAGCTTGTGGGCGGCAGCGGTGACGGCCTTGGGCTTGTCCATGCGGGCGCACATCCTCCGGAAGTACGCACCGAGTGCCGATTGGCTGGCGCGCAACGCTGCGGCGGCCAGACGCAAGGCCTGGGCTGCATGGTTGGCACAGCGCTTGGTCTTGCCGTTCATCACCTTGCCACCGGTGATCTTGGTGCCCGGGCACAGGCCGAGCCAGGACGTGAAGTGCCCGACCGTCTTAAACCGTGACATGTCAACACCCGTCTCGCTGATGACTGCGAGTGCCGTGGTCACATCGATGCCGTCGATGCGCGTCAGGTCCACGCCGCACATCTTGAACAGCTGCGTGCGCAGATCGAACTTCGGCGCATTGCGAGCCCGGCCGCGCTGCTTGCCTTTGGCCGGCTCGCCTTCGTGAACCTGCAAGGTCTTCAGTTGCTGCTCGATCTCAATGTCGCACTCGGCCAGCTGCTTGCCGACGAAGTCGAACGCGCCCAGCGCCTGCTTGAGCGCGAACAAGTGTTCGGCCCGCCAGTTGCCTTGCAGGCTCTTGGCGATCTCATCGACACTGGCGCGAATGCGCGCGTTCTTCATCGAGCCCAGCACTTGGCCATCCCGTTCGCCGGCCACGATGGCGCGCAAGATCTTCTGGCCTGTCTCGCCGGCGATGTCGGAGATCACGTTTGCGAGTTGGACGTTCATCTGGGTCAGGGCCTTCTGCATATGCTGGACATCCCGCGCTTGGCTGCGCAGCAGCATCCCGCGCTGGCGCCACAGCGAGCGCAGCACACAAACTTGGTCGGCCGGGCGGAACGCCCCGCTGAGCAGGCCGTAGGTCATGAGCTGCTGGATCCACTGGCAGTCGAGCACGTCGGACTTGCGGCCCGAGACGTTCTTGACGTGGCGCGCATTGACCAGCAGCACGGTGAAGCCGCGCGACTCCAGCAGCTCGTACAAGGGAATCCAGTACACACCAGTGGACTCCATCGCCACGGTGTCGACCCCGCAGGCCTTGAGCCAGTCGGCGATGGCGTTGAGGTCGACCGTGAAGCTGGGAAACTCGCGCACCGGTTCATCGTCTCGATCCGGCGGCACGGCCACGAAGTGGGCCGTGTTGCCGATGTCGACGCCGGCGGCGTTGGGGTGAGTGATCGTCAGCGCGGCTCGGGATTTGCCGGGCTTGAGGCTGAGGCTTCGATTGCGTTGGGCCAAGGCTTGCTCCATCGTTCAGTTAAGAAGATGGCGCCGCATCGGGTACGTCGTTTAGCTCACTCTCTTAAACGGGATATCGGCTCAACGGCTAAGAACCGCCAGGCCGATTCACCAATGTCGATGACGTCACCCAGGACCACGCTCATACGCGGGCATTACGCACCATTGCCTGATCGGTCTTCAGCGGCGCCGCCTTCCACTTTGCCACGACGAAGGCACTGGCGCGGCACGCAGTGTTTCTTCGGCGCGATTTGCGGCAGTGGGCCGATTACTACGCTCATTCCTCGTTGGAATCGCGTGACTGTCCCCAGGCTCACACCTCGTTGGACAAGACTCGATATTGCAGTGCACAATAAAAAGTCCTACACTCAATTTCATACGGGGTAGACCTGCTCGCACATTGCTCCCCGGACCGTTTGTCTCCTCCACCTCATCCATTGGTGGATTCAGCCCAAGACAGCAATGTCTTGGGCTTTTTTCTTGGTTGCCGGCCATGAAGCCGGAGCGCCATAGGAACGTATGATGCCCCGCCGAAAACGATGGTTGCAGGAAACAACAATGGTCGCACCGAAACCCAGCTCGCGTGCCACCCGGCCGCCGCAACAGCTCAGCCTGTCCGACTATCTTCAGAAGATTCTCACGGCCCGCGTTTACGACGTGGCAATCGAAACTGCGCTCGAGCCGGCGCGCAACCTGTCTAAGCGACTCGGCAACCAAGTCTTACTCAAGCGCGAAGACACCCAGCCGGTGTTCAGCTTCAAACTGCGTGGTGCCCACAACAAGATGGCGCACCTGAGCGAGACGCAGCTTAAACAGGGTGTGATCTGCGCTTCTGCCGGCAACCATGCGCAAGGGGTGGCGCTCGCAGCCAACCGCATGGGCTGCACGGCCATCATCGTGATGCCGGTGACCACTCCGCGGCTCAAAATCGACGCCGTCAAGTCGCACGGCGGTCATGTGGTGCTGCATGGCGACAGTTATTCCGACGCCTATGCCCGAGCGCTCGAACTCCAGATAGAACACGGGCTGACCTTCGTGCACCCGTTCGACGACCCCGACGTGATCGCCGGCCAGGGCACGATTGCAATGGAAATGTTGCGCCAGCATCAAGGCCCCATAGACGCTGTGTTCGTTGCCATCGGCGGCGGTGGCCTAATTTCAGGCGTCGCCGCTTATATCAAGGCGGTGCGACCGGAGATCAAGGTAATCGGCGTGCAGACGGTCGACTCCGACGCAATGCTGCGTTCGGTCAAGGCCGGCAAACGGGTGGCGCTAACCGACGTGGGCTTGTTCGCCGACGGCACGGCCGTCAAGCTGGTCGGCGAAGAAACCTTCCGCCTGGTGCGCGAACTGGTCGACGACTACGTCGTGGTCGACACCGATGCCGTTTGCGCCGCCATTAAAGACGTGTTCCAAGACACCCGCAGCATCTTGGAGCCCTCCGGCGCGCTTGGCGTAGCCGCTATCAAGCAGTATGCAGAAACCAACCGTTGCAAGGGCAAAACTTTCGTCGCGATCACCTGCGGCGCCAACATGAACTTTGACCGGCTGCGATTCGTGGCCGAGCGCGCCGAGGTGGGCGAGGACCGCGAGGCGCTGTTCGCCGTCACGATTCCCGAGGAGCGCGGCAGCTTCAAGCGCTTCTGCGAACTGCTGGGGCCGCGCTCGGTCACCGAGTTCAACTACCGCATCTCCGACTCGAAGCAGGCCCATGTGTTCGTCGGCGTCGCCACGGCCAACCGGCCCGAGACCGACAAGCTCGCCCGCAGCTTCGAGCGCCACGGATTCGCCACGCTCGACCTGACTGACGACGAGCTCGCCAAGGAACACCTGCGCCACATGGTCGGCGGCCGCAGCAACCTAGCCAACGACGAGCGCCTGTACCGCTTCGTCTTCCCAGAGCGGCCGGGCGCGCTGATGCGCTTTCTCTCCAGCATGCATCCCGACTGGAACATCAGTCTGTTCCACTACCGCAACCAGGGCGCCGACTACGGTCGCATCCTTGTGGGCGCTCAAGTGCCGAAGGCGGACAAGAGAGCGTTCAGGGACTTCCTGGAGGGCCTTGCCTACCCCTGCGAAGATGAGACCGACAACCCGGTCTATCGCCTCTTCCTGCGCTGATCCGCAGTCGAGCCGCGTCGGCCTTGCCTAACTTAGCACGGGAGGTGCGGCCGAAGTGGGCCGCACCGGTTGCGCCGGCGGTGGCGCGAGCCGCACAATCACTCTCAACCCAACCGTAGGCATTGAACGGGTCTGCTGCCCTATGTCGGTCAATCGTTCGCTCATCACCTCCACGTCGAACCCGCTGCTCGAACAGGCGCTGCGCCGCAAGCTGCAACGGCGCGGCGCGGTCACCGGGCTTCTGGGTGAACTCGAGCCGCTGGCGGTGCGTCTGGGCCTGATCCAAAATACGCTTAAGCCGCGCTTCCGGTCGCCGCAAATCGCCATCTTCGCGGCCGACCACGGACTCGCGGTCGACGGCGTCGGCGTGAGCGGTCGACCGTCAACCGCGCGGCTCGCAAACCAGCTGCTGACATCGCAGCTGCCGGTTTCGGTGTTCGCCCGCATCCAGGGCCTGGAGCTTTCAGTTGTTGACTGCGGCGTGGCCGAATCGGTCACCCCGCACGCACGGTTGCTAGCGCGCAAGATCGCCCATGGCACCCGCAGCTCCCGCGTAGCGCTAGCCATGTCGGTCGACCAGGCGCATGCCGCCATCCGTGCCGGAATGGAGATCGCCGACTCGATGGCAGGCAACGCGGTCGCCTGCGCCGGCATCGGTGTGGGCTCTAACGAGAGCGCAGCACTGGTGCTGTCACGCCTCGCGGGAATCGACTTGCACAGCCTGATCACACCCGGCCCCAGCGCCAGCGCCCGCCCCGACGAACTGGCGAACGTTGCTGCGGTGCTGCAGGCTGCGTTGGCGCGCCACAAAGATGCCGTCGATCCGGTCGAGGTGCTCGCCGCATTCGGTGGCTTCGAGATTGCGATGATGGTCGGCTTGATGCTCGTGGCAGGCAGCAAGCGCCATGTGATCGTCGTCGACGGCCTGCCGGCGTGTGCTGCGCTGATGGTCGCGACTCGAATCGCACCCGCGGTGACCGACTACTGCGTCTATACCCGAAGCCACAGCCACCAGGGGCTAGACACGGCGCTCGGCCTGTTCAACTCAACGGCGCTGCTAGAACTCGGCATCGAAAGCACCGACGGCACCGGCTCCACGCTGGCGTGGCCACTGGTGACCAGTGCGGCGGCACTGTTGACTGAGGTAGCGGAAGGCGAAGAGCCAGGTCCGACCCTGCCTGCGCCGATCGGTCCCTTGACCGAGTCTTCGCCGCTGGAGTGATCGGCCGAGCTGGCTGCGTTACCTACTGAGTAAGCGTCTGCGCCGCCGGATCGCGCGGCATCGGGGGTGTCGGCACGAGGCCCCGAGCGTCCACGGACGGTTGTGGTGACCGCAATTGCCCCACCGGCCGCTGCGGTGCTGCCTGAGGGGGTTGCGCCACCGCCCGAACCGGAACGGGCACCGCAGTCGGGGTGCGCGCCGCGCCGGAACCCAGTGCTGGCAGGGTGCCGGTGGTCGCAGCGGCCAATGGCGGCAATTCGAGCGTAAACGACGCCGCTCCCTGCGCCGGCCCGATCGCCGCGGTACGTAGGCTGACGGACCGCAAAACCATATCCGTGTCAAGCGCCGACCCAACCACAAAGGCTTTGGGTGGGTTTCCGTCGACCGCGATCAGTGCCACACCCTGCCCCGGGTGGGCCGAGGTGGCCGCGGCTTTCGGTGCCATGATGCCAATCAGCCGGAAGCGAGACGCCGCCTCGGGCGCGGCCTCCACCACCGCCACCACCGCCGGCGTGGCGCCAAGCAAACGGCTCAGGTCGCCGCGAGCAACCGCCACCTCGCCCGCCGGCACCGTGTACTGCGGCACATCGAGCGGCCGAGCCCACAGGCGCAAACCCCAGAACACTGTGGTGGCCGCCACGAGGGCCCAAATTACGAAGGCTGACAGACGATAGACCATGCGCGATTATGATTCAACGGATGTGCAACACCAGCCCATTTACCGGGGCAGGAACATCCCATGAACCTGAGCCCCAGTTCCAGTCGACCCGCGTCGTGCCAAGCTTCTCGAAGTGCGCCGAGGCGCTCCCGCGGTTTCACCCTGATCGAGCTGATGGTCGTGCTCGTCATCATTGGCGTGCTCGCGGCGCTGATCGTTCCCAATGTGCTGGACCGCGCCGACGACGCGCGGGTGACCGCCGCGCGCACCGACGTCAACAACCTGATGCAGGCGCTCAAGCTCTACAAGCTCGACAACCAGCGTTTCCCGAGCAGCGAGCAAGGCCTTCAAGCGCTTGTTGCCAAGCCGACCACCGGCATCACCCCGAGCAACTGGAAGCCCTACCTCGACAAGCTGCCGAAAGACCCCTGGAATCAACCCTACCAGTACGCCAGCCCTGGGCTAAAAGGCGAAGTCGATGTCTACAGTTTCGGGGCTGACGGCGTGGTCGGCGGCGAGGGCAAAAATGCTGACATTGGCTCCTGGCAATAAGACACCCGTTGCGGTGCAGGCTCGCCGTTCGAACCGGCGCGGTTTCACGCTGATCGAGTTGATGATTGTCGTGGCGCTGATCGCCATTGCCAGCGCAGTCGTGAGCCTGGCTCTGCGGGACCCGGCCTCGACGCGGCTCGACCAAGAAGCGGCGCGTCTCATCGCGCTCCTTGAATCCGCCCGCACCGAAGCCCGCGCTTCCGGTTTGCCGGCGAGCTGGGACCCGCGTCCAGGGCAATCCGAAGGCGAAGGATTTCGGTTCGTTGGGCTGCCAGGAAGCAGCGAACTGCCCAACCACTGGCTCAATGCTGGCGTCAGCGCTGAAGTGATCGATGCGCGCATGCTGGTGCTTGGCCCCGAGCCGATGATTGGCGCGCAACGCATCGTGCTCCGGCTCGACGGCCAGAGACTGAGCCTTGCTACTGACGGACTCGGCCCGTTCGTCGTGGTCGATGAAGCCGCGCCGGTGGCCCGTTGATGGAACCCGCCGCACCTCGTAGCGCCGTGAGTGGTTTCACGCTGGTCGAGGTTTTGGTCGCGCTGACCATCGTCGCCATCACGCTCGGCGCTGGCATCAAGGCAGCCGGTGCGCTCACCGGCAACGCCCAGCGCCTGGCAGACGTGACGGCAGCGCAGTGGTGCGCCGACAACCAGCTCGCCGGGCTGCGACTGTCGGGCCTCACGCCGCCGATCGGCGACTCCGATTTCACCTGCGTGCAGCTTGGGCAGAACTACGCAGTGAAGCTGGTGGCGCGGCCCACACCGAACCCGCTGTTTGTTCGCGTTGACGCACAAGTGGCAGACAGCGTCGGCCAGGCGATCCTCAACCTCTCGACGGTGCTGCGCAAATGACGAGTTCGGCGTACCCGGCCGCTGCGTCGGTGCGCCCCGCTCCGCAGACCGCCAGCGTGGCCCCGCAATGCCCCAACCCACTCGCACAGTCGCGCTTTGTGTTCGAGGTGCGCGGTGCTCAAGGCTTCACGCTCGTTGAGGTGCTGGTGGCGATGATGGTGATGGCCATCATGGCCGGCATGGCCTGGCAGGGTGTTGACGGCATCGTGCGGGCGCGCAATTCGAGCCAGGGTCGGCTCGAGCAAACGCTGCGCCTAAACACTGTGGTCGCACAGTGGCAGCAAGACCTCGCGTCGATCCAAGACACCGCCGTCGTGCCGGTGGCGCTGAGCTGTGACGGCGCCAGCGTACGCCTCACGCGGCGCACACCCACCGGGCTGCAGGTTGTGGCCTGGACGCTGCGGCCGAGCAACAGCGCCTCGGGCGCGCTCTGGCAGCGCTGGGCCAGCCCGCCCGTCACCAACACCAGCGCTTTGCAGGACAGTTGGCTGCGCAGCCTGCAATTGCAGGGTGACGAGCCCGGCACCGTGCCCACATTGAGCGGCCTGGCGCAGTGGCAAGTCTACTTCTACCAGGGCAACACCTGGAGCAACTGCCAGTCGACCGGCGACTTTGCCGAGCAAGCCGCCAGCGTGGCGAGCGGCACGGCAATCCGGCGCCAGGCGCTGCCCCGAGGTGTGCGTATCGTGCTCGGCTTCGCCGACGGCAGCGGCACCAACGGCGAGCTCACGCGCGACACCGTGCTTGGGCCCTGAACCCTTGACGCCACAGCCCCGCACCAACTGCCCGCGTCGCCAGCGCGGCGTGGCCCTGCTCACTGCGATGATCATCGTCGTGCTGATCGTCACGCTCGCTTCGTCGATGGTCTGGCAGCAGTGGCGCGCGGTGCAGGTGGAAGTGGCCGATCGCGCACGCAACCAGTCGGCGTGGATCCTTTCTGGCGCGCTCGACTGGGCCCGCCTGATCCTGCGCGAAGACGCGCGCGGCAATGTCGACCACCTCGGCGAGCCGTGGGCTGTGCCGTTGGCCGAAGCGCGCCTGTCCACCTTCCTCGCCGCCGACAAGAACAACACCGATGACGGTCCAGAGGCCTTTCTATCGGGCAGCATCACCGACGCACAGTCGCGCTACAACGTCACCAACCTTGTCGACCAGCAGAAGGGAAGCATCGACCCCCTCGAGTTCGCTGCCTTCGAGCGCCTGTGCCAGAACCTTGGCATCAATGCTTCTGTGGCCTCGCTCGTCGCAAGCGGCCTGCGTGACGCGCTCGCGCCGGCCGGCAGCGGCAACGCCAGCGCGCCCCTATTGCCGCAGTCAGTCGCGCAGCTGAGCTGGCTCGGCATCGACGCCGCATCTCTCGAACTGCTGGCACCCTACGTCGTGATACTGCCGGTGGCCACGCCGGTCAATGTCAACACCGCCAGCGCCGAAGTGCTGGTGGCCGTCATCAAGGGCAACGATCACGCCACTGCCGAACGCCTGCTGCAGGTGCGCCAGCGCTCGCCGTTCGAAGACATGAAAAAGTTCGAGGCTCAGGTTCCATCGCTCGCACCGCTGGCGGCCCGGCCCCAGCTCTCGGTTAATTCCAGCTTCTTCGAAGTGCGCGGGCGGTTGCGCCTGTCTGACCGGCTGCTCGAAGAAACCTCGCTCCTGCAGCGCGTGCAGGGCCGCCAAATCGACGTGCTGCGCCGCGAGCGCCTGGCCAGCCGCGACGAAAGCCCGCCCGCTAATTGAAGGCGTGACCCGGTTTCTCGTGCCGCAATGCGCCGCAAGTCCTTGATTTCGCAGTAGCTTGCACCGAGCGCGTGCCTACAATGCGGGCAGTTCAGCTCTCCGCATCCCATGTCGACTCTTGTTGTCCACATTCCCCAGCGCCGGCGGCTGCGCTCGCGCAATTCCGCTGGTTTGGAAGCTGACGCCTCAGCCATCGGCACCGAATACGTCTACGTGACCAGCCCCGACGGGCTGGTGCTGCAGTCACAAGGCCAATGCGCCGCGTCGCTTCTGCCCAAGGCCGCGACCGTGATCGCTGTGCTCTCCGATGCCGACGTGAGCTGGCACCGCATCACTCTGCCCAAAGCCCCTGCGGCGCGCCTACGCGCTGCGCTCAGCGGCGTGCTTGAAGATGCGCTGCTCGAAGACCCGGCTGATGTTCACCTTGCGATCGCGCCGCAGTCGGGTGCAGGCCAGCCGACCTGGGTGGCGGCAGTGTCGCGCCCATGGTTGCGCGGCGAAATTGCCTTACTGGAAAAGGCCGAGGTCTTCATCGACCGCATCGTGCCGATGGCTTGGCCCGACGACCCACCAATTGGCCACTTCGCCGAGCAGCACATCGAAGATGGTGCTTCCACCGAAAGCATTGAATTGAATTGGTCCGATGCCGACGGCGTGGCCAGCATGAACCTTCAAGGCGGCCTGGCCCGCTCCCTCGTGCCCTCACCCGCGCCGCCGGGTACACGCTGGAGCACCACGCCGGGAGCCGCTGCGGCGGCCGAAAAATGGCTCGGTGCTCCCGTCAACGTGTTCCCGCCCGGCCACCGCATGCTTCAGGCCACACGCACACTTTGGAATCTGCGCCAGTTCGACCTGGCCCGGCGTACCCGCGGCGCACGTGCGCTGCGCGATTCCCTGCGCAAGCTCTTGAGCCCCGAGTGGCGCCCGGTGCGCTACGGCCTGGGCGCGCTGGTTCTGGCGCAAATCGTCGGCCTGAACCTTTGGGCGTGGCATCAGCAGAGCGCTATCGCCGCCAAACGTATGGCGATGCAAAACCTCGTGAAAGCAGCCTTCCCCAAAGTGAGCGAACTCGACATCCAACGTGATGCCGCCACCGTAATGCAGCGCGAAACCACCGCCCTGCGCGTGCTGGCCGGCCGGCCCAGCGACACCGACCTCGAATCGTTGCTTCAGGCCGCGTCGTCGGCCTGGCCGGCCGAGCGGCCGGCGACCGACAATTTGCGTTTTGAACCCGGCAAGCTGACGTTATCGGCGGGCGGCTGGAACGACGGCCAGATTGAACAGTTCCGCAGCGTGTTGCGGCCCGGCGGCTGGCTGGTCGAAGTCAGGGAAGGGCGGCTCACGCTCACCCGAGCGCGCGTCGGAGACCCGTCGTGAGCGGTCCCACCCTGACACTTCCGCCCGCCCTTGCGAGCCTGCGCGCCGAGGCCGGCAAATGGTGGCTGGCGCGCGCCACGCGAGAGCGGCGCGCTGTGATCGTGGTGACAGGTGTACTGATCCTGTTGCTGGTGTGGGGCTCCTTTGTTCAGCCGGCCTGGCACCGTGCCAGCGTCGCGCCGGCCATGCTCGATCAGCTAGACGCCGAGCTGCAACAAATGCAACGCATCGCCGCCGAAAGCCGCGCACTGCGCTCTGTAACTCCGGTCTCCCAAACGCAGGCTGCCGCGGCATTGAAGGCCGCTTCTGAGCGGCTCGGTGACAGAGCCAAGCTCAACCTGCAAGGCGACCGCGCCACGCTCACGCTCACCGGCATCAGCCCGGAAGCGCTGCGCGCCTGGCTCAACGAAGCGCGCAGCGGCGCGCGCGCACGTCCTGTCGAGGCCTTGCTGCAACGTGGAGCCTCGGGCTTCACTGGCAGCCTTACCGTCACTCTCGGAAGCGCGCCATGATTCGCCGTAAACGAAAGAACCGCTTCTGGAGCCCGACCGTCGCGGGTACCGGCTGGGGCGACTCCACCTACGCCGAAATGTCTTGGGACAAGTCGCGTAGCGCGGCGACCCGATGGGCCCTGGCAGGTACCGTGTTCGGCGTGCTGGTTGCGCTGATCGCATTTGCGCCAGCAGCTTGGCTCGCCAGAGCGGTGGCATCTGCCACCGGCGAGCGCGTGCTGCTGGCCGATGCCCGTGGCACGGTCTGGTCGGGCAGTGCGGTCGCCGTATTGACTGGTGGCCCCGGTAGCCGCGACGCCAGCTCGCTGCCCGGTCGCATCGAATGGACTGTTGGCATGAAAGGCTTGGGCCTCGCGCTGAACGCACGCCACGCCTGTTGCCTCAACGGCACGGCGACGCTGCAGGTGCGCCCCGGTTTTGGCACGCTCGGCGTCACGCTGGTGCCATCGCCTGGCTGGGTCGGGCAGTGGCCGAGTGCGTTTCTCGGCGGCCTGGGCACGCCGTGGAACACGCTGCAGCTCGGCGGCGTGGTGCGACTGGTCTCGCCAGGACTGAAACTCGAATCGGCACAGGGACGATGGGTCGTAGAAGGCCAGGCCGACATGGAACTGGTGAGCGTTTCTTCGCGCGTGACCACGCTCGAAACCTTGGGCAGCTACAAGCTCACGCTCACGGGCGACCCGGCCAGCCCAGGAACGTCGCAACTTTCCCTCACCACGCAGGACGGTGCCTTGCAGCTCAGCGGCCAGGGTACCTGGGGCCCCGGCGGAGTGCGGTTCCGCGGCGAGGCCAGTGCTGCCGCGACCGACGAAACGGCGCTGTCAAACCTGCTGAACATCATCGGGCGGCGCGATGGCGCCAGGTCCGTTATCACGATCGGATGAGCATGAAGCCAAGCGCAAACCAACAACGAGAAAACGCCGGGCCGCCCCGAGTTTTCTTGCTCTCTTCCGGGAAACGACACTGCAACGCGACGGCCCGTGGGCTCCGTTCAGGACGAGCCCTGCCGGCCGCGCTGGCCGTGGCGATGCTGTGCGCTTCGCTGCTGCCCGCACCTCTTGCCTTCGCGCAAACAGCCACCTCGAACACCAAATTCCGCGGCGGCGAGCCTGTCACGCTTAACTTCGTCAACGCGGAGATCGAAGGCGTAGCGCGCGCAATGGCGGCGATTCTGAAGCAACAGTTCATCGTCGACCCACGCGTCAAGGGCACGATGACCCTCTACAGCGAGGAGCCACTCTCGCCACGCGAGGCGTATCTCAATTTCCTAGCCGGCCTGCGCGGCTTGGGCTTCACCGTTGTCGAGGTCGGCGGGTTGTTCAAGGTGGTGCCCGAAGCAGATGCCAAGCTGCAGACCGGCACGGTTTCGATCGGCGAGACGACCTCGCGCCGCGGCGACCAGGTGATCACCCAGATCTTCAAGCTGGCGCACGAAAACGCCAACAATTTGGTGCCGGTGCTGCGCCCGCTGATCAGCCCCAACAACACGATCAACGCCAACCCTGGCAACAACACACTCATCGTCACCGACTACGCCGACAACCTGCAGCGCATCGGCAAGATCATCGCGGCAATGGACACGCCGGCCGGTGGCGACGTTGAAGTGATACCCCTCAAGCACGCCGTGGCCGCCGACGTGGCCGCGCTGGTGCAGCGCCTGACCGACAGCGCCGGCGGTGCCGGTGGTGTGCCCGGCGGAATCTCGGGCGCCGCTGCATCTGTGATGGTCGAGCCGCGCAGCAACGCGCTGCTGGTGCGCGCGCCAAACCCGGCGCGAATGGCGGCGATACGCTCGTTGGTCGACAAGCTCGACCAGCCAACGGTGGGGCCGGGCAATGTCTGGGTCGTGTACCTGAAGAACGCCGACGCGGTGAAGTTGGCAACGGTGCTGCGCGCGGCTTACCCGAGTGCCGGCGGAGGAGGAGGAGGAGGAGGAGGAGGTGGTGGTGGTGGTGGCGGGTCGGCGCCTAACGCGGCCTCGCCGTTGACCAACACGTCGGCACCGGCGGGCGCGGGCGCGGGGGCATCACCGCAAGCCACCTCGCCTGTGACGCCTTCTGGCGCGCCCTCCACAGGTGGATTCGTGCAGGCCGACCCGGCCACCAACGCGCTGATCATATCGGCGCCGGAGCCGCTCTACCGGCAGCTGCGGACCGTGATCGACCAGCTTGATTCGCGCCGAGCGCAGGTCTACATTGAATCCCTGATCGTCGAGGTCGATCCGAGCCAGAGTGTCGACTTCGGCATCCAGTGGCAGGGCATTGTGGGCAACCGGGGTGACAACAATCTCGTTGGAGCAGGCACCAATTTCGGCAGCGGCAGCAACAACATCCTGGGTGCGACCAAAGCGATCGTGCAAGGCACTGCCGGACTGGCGGCGGCGGCGCTGCCGAGCGCTGGCTTCAACATCGGGTTGGCGCGCAAATTCGGCAACCTGTACACACTGGGCGCACTGGCGCGCGCTCTGGACAACACCACCGGCACCAACATCTTGTCGACGCCGAACCTCGTGACACTCGACAATGAAGAGGCCAAGATCGTGGTCGGCCAAAACGTGCCGTTCATCACAGGCCAGTTCACCAATACTGGCACCGGCACGTCCAGCCCGTTCCAAACCATCGAACGCAAAGACGTTGGCACGACGCTGCGAATCAAACCGCAGATCGGCGAGGGTGGCACCGTGCGCATGACGATCTTCCAGGAATCGTCTTCGGTGGCAACCACCACGGCCGTAGGCACCGACAACGCAGGCCCGACGACCAATAAGCGTTCGATCGAATCGACCATCGTTGTCGACGACGGCCAGATCGTGGTGCTCGGCGGCCTCATCGAAGACACCTACAACACAACGCGCTCCAAGGTGCCACTGCTGGGTGACATTCCGTTCATTGGCGCACTGTTTCGCAGCGAGAGTCGCGAACGCAAGAAAACGAACCTGATGGTGTTTCTGCGCCCGGTGGTCATTCGAGACCAAGCCGCGTCGAACAAGCTCTCACTCGACCGCTACGACTACATCCGCGGTGAGCAGTTGAACGCGCAGCCTCCACACAGCGACATTCTGCGAATCAACGACGCACCCCTGCTGCCGCCGATCCGGCCCGAGACCACTGGACCGGCCGGCGTGCCGCGCCCGCTTGGTGACTCGGCGCAACTGCCCGAGGTGTTGGTGCCGTCCGTGCCGTCCGTGCCAGCCTCCGGCCCGGCGAAATCAAACTGAGGCCAGCACCATGGGCGCGCGCCATCCCCTGCCTTACGCCTACGCAAAGGCGCACACAGTGCTGCTCGAAGACGACGGTGAGCGGCTGGTGCTTTGGGCGCCGGAGACGATTGCACTGCCCGCACTGAGCGAGGTTCTGCGCCTGTACGACGTCGACGCGCTGGAACGCGAGGAGGCGTCCTCTCTCGCCAACCGCATCGCCGTGGCCTACGCGGGCAACGAGTCGAGTGCGGCCACCGTGATCGGTGAGGTCGAAAGCGCGGTCGACCTGAGCCGCATGATGCAGGAGCTGCCGGCGATTGAAGACCTGCTCGAAGCCAGCAACGACGCGCCGATCATCCGCATGCTCAACGCGCTGCTGACGCAGGCCGCGAAAGACGGTGCCTCTGACATCCACATCGAGCCATACGAGCGCAGCAGCTCGGTGCGCTTTCGGGTCGACGGCACATTGCGAGAAGTAGTGCAGCCCAACAAGGCACTGCATGCGGCGCTCATCTCGCGCCTGAAGATCATGGCCGAGCTCGACATTGCCGAGCGCCGCCTTCCGCAAGATGGCCGCATCTCGTTGCGCATCGGCGGCCGTGCGGTCGACGTGCGTGTGTCCACGCTGCCTTCGGCGCACGGCGAACGCGCGGTTCTGCGCTTGCTCGACAAGAGCGAATCCAAGTTCACGCTGGAAGCACTCGGCATGAGTGGCGACGTGCTCACCAGGTTCGACAAACTGGTTCAGCAGCCGCACGGCATCCTGCTCGTGACAGGCCCCACCGGCTCGGGAAAGACGACTACTTTATACGCCTCGCTGAGCCGCGTCGACACCGCTGGCACCAATGTGCTCACGGTCGAAGACCCGGTCGAATACGAACTCGCCGGCATTGGCCAGACACAGGTGAATCCGAAGATCGACCTCACCTTCGCCAAAGCTCTGCGCGCGATCCTTCGACAAGACCCCGACGTCATCATGATCGGAGAAATCCGCGACTACGAAACCGCGCAGATTGCGATCCAAGCCTCGCTGACTGGCCACCTGGTGCTCGCCACCGTGCACACCAACGACGCGCCAAGCACCGTCACACGCATGATTGACATGGGTGTGGAGCCCTTCCTGCTCTCGTCGAGCTTGATCGGCGTGTTGGCGCAGCGCCTGGTGCGCAAGCTGTGCTTGCACTGCAAGAAGGCAGATGCCCGCGGTCGCTACCACCCAGTCGGCTGCGAGCAATGCGGCACTACTGGCTATAAGGGCCGCACCGGCGTTTACGAGCTGATGGCGGTTGACGACAAGGTTCGATCGCTGATCCACAGCCGAGCGGCCGAATCTCAACTCTTTGTGGCAGCCGAAGCGGCCGGCCTGCGTTCAATGCGTGAAGACGGCGAGCGGCTCGTGGCCGAAGGCATTACATCGGCTGAAGAAGTGATGCGTGTCACTCGCGAGTAGCCCGTCAAATGCCCGCCTACAAATTCGAAGCGCTCAACGCAGCAGGCCGGTCCACCACCGGCCTGCTCGACGCCGAAAACCCCAAGGCCGTGCGCGCCCAACTGCGCGCGCAGGCTCTGGTGCCCCTCAGCGTCACGCAGGTCGCCTCGGCCGGCACACAGGGCGAGGGCCTGCGTTTCACGCGCCGTGTTTTCAATTCCACCGGCCTCACCGTTTGGACGCGACAACTCGCCGGCTTGGTCGGTTCTGGCCTGCCGCTCGAACGCGCATTGACCGCCCTCAGCGAAGAAGCCGAAGACCCGCGCCAACGTGAGCTGGTGGCGCACCTGCGCAGCGAAGTCAACGGCGGCTCGCCGTTCGCGCGCGCGCTCGCCGGCGCACCGCGCGAGTTCGACGACGTTTACCGTGGCGTGGTCGCAGCCGGCGAACAAAGCGGCGCGCTAGGCGGCGTGCTTGAGCGCCTGGCCGACGACCTCGAAGCGCGCCAAGAGCTCAAAGCCAAGCTGATCGGCGCCACGCTCTACCCGGCAATCGTGTCGCTGATCGCGGTGGTCATTGTTATCTTTCTCGTCACCTACGTCGTGCCGCAGGTCGCTTCGGTGTTCACGAATTCCAAGCGTGCTTTGCCAACGCTGACGATCGCCATGCTCTCGATCAGCGCCTTTTTACGCAGCTGGGGCTGGCTTCTAGCGCTGCTGCTCGTCAGCGGGTTCGGCCTTCTGACCTGGATGCTTCGCAACGAGGCCTTCCGCGAGCGCTTCGACGCCGCTTGGCTGACGCTGCCGCTGATCGGCAAGCTCGCGCGCGGCTACAACGCAGCACGCTTCGCTGGCACGCTGGCGATGCTGGCGAGCGCTGGCGTGCCGATCCTGAAAGCGCTGCAGGCGGCTTCAGAAACACTCTCGAACCGTGCAATGCGTGCCGACGCCATGGACGCGCTGGTGCAGGTGCGCGAAGGTGCCCCCCTCGCTTCCGCGCTGGCCGGCAAAAAACGCTTTCCGGGGCTGCTTGCGATGTTCTCGCGCTTGGGCGAACAAACCGGCCAATTGCCGCTGATGCTCGACCGTGCCGCGCGCCAGCTCGGCATGGAAGTGCAGCGCCGCGCCATGCAGATGGCAACGATCCTTGAGCCGCTGCTGATCGTGGCGATGGGCGCGGTGGTCATGCTGATCGTGCTGGCTGTACTGCTGCCGATCATCCAGCTCAACACCTGGGTCAAGTGACGGCAGCGCTCGAACGAGCCGGCCAGGAAGTGGTCGAGAGCGTGGTCTGGGAGTCGCTGAAGTTGGTCTCAACCCGGTAGGCTGGTGACGAGTACCGAAAGCTGTTGAAGCGGGCGGACTTCCGAGGTTCGATGAGTTCGGTCGACTAAGGTCCGTTACAAATCAGGATCGCGAAAAACCGGCTCGCATACGACCTCAGTTTTGACCGAGTTCGCGATGTAACACTCATCGTGCGCGGCGTGGTGAAGCTGTTCGATGTCGCCACGCGTGGGCAAGCGCTCGCCAGAGAAAACCACCTCGGGCCGCAAGGTCACGCGTGTGACGGCCACCTTGCCTTGCGCGTTTTCTTCCATCACGCCGACCGCCGCGTCGAAGTAGCGGTCGACGCAGAACTTGCGCTTGGCCGCGACCGCCAGAAACCACAGCATGTGGCAGCTCGACAGCGAGGCGACGAAGGCTTCTTCGGGGTCGACCGCCGAAGCGTCGGACATCGGCAACGGAACCGAATGAGGCGACGAAGAACCCGCCACCACGGCCCCGCCGTCGAAGTGCATTTCATGTCGACGGCTGTAGCAGTTGCGCAGGAAGTCTTCGTGCGGCGCACGGTTCCACAGAATCTTGGCGGTGTATTCGGACTTGCAAGCCACTTTGGTTCTACATCGCGAGGCGGTGTGACTGCAGCTGCAGCAGCCCTTCGAAGATCAGCGTGTCGACCGTCTCGAACGGAAGGTCGGTAATGGGTGCGAGTTTGACCGCCGCACCGCCGGTCATGATCAGCGCCGGCGCTTCGCCGGTGCGCTTCAGCAACTTCCGGTGCATGCGCTCGACAGCGCCGGCGATCGCATCGGAGCCGCCGCTCATCAGCGCATCGCTTGTGTTGGTGGGGAAGTCGACCGCCTCGCCGGTGGGCGCTTTCAGCCCCGCCGTTCCCATTTCTAGCGCACGCAGCATCAGGCCGAAGCCAGGCAGGATCAGGCCACCGAGAAAACGCCCGCTGGCATCGAGCGCATCTACAGTTACTGCCGTTCCGACCATCACCACCAGCGCCGGCCGCGCGGGGCCCTGGGCCAAAACACGGTGGCGCGCAGCGATCAGCGTAACCCAGCGGTCCACGCCCAGCCGCGTTGGATGGTCGTAGCTGTTGACGACGCCGCACGCCTGCCTTGCTGAGGCGACCCAGCGCGGCTCCACATCCCAGAGTTCGAGTTGCTCTTCGACGCGGCGCTTCACACCCTCGCCGGCCACCACGCAGCCGAGCATGCTCGCAGGCGCGTTCAGATTGCGCCATTCGTTATCAGCCAGTTGGTCGATCATCTCCAGGAAAACCGCGCCGTGCGCGAGCAAAACAGCGCCCGGCTGCGGCGAGCTGTACTGGCCCCACTTAAGGCGTGTATTGCCGATGTCGATGGCGAGGAAGCTCATTGGGATACCTTCGCGATTGGAAATTCGCGCTCGTGGCGCCCCGGCGGGAACTTGTAAATACTATTGGCGCTGGTGCACAGGCCGCTGCCTAGAGCGCCGCAGGGTCGATTTTGGCGGAGTGTAAGCCGAGGATCGGCGACTCAGAGCCCGTGAATGAGCCCGGCGAACCCCAGCGGGCGCTCCAAGCCGAGCCATTTTGGAGGCAAGGCAAATCGGTAGCGTGGGCGGAGACGAGTGTTCACAACGCTGAGGGGCGCTGTCGAGTGCTGCCGCGCAGGCGGGTCGGATTTGTTAGGCCCTCTCAGGCCCGCCCAATCCCGGAAGCGGCCGGCTCGCCGAGCAGTTGCCGCACGCGCACCAGCATGCCCTCAACCGCGACCGAGCGCTGAGGCTTGCTCAAGCGCTCTTCCACCTCACCCATAAGGCGAACCAACTCTGCGCGGCCCTGCGCGCGGCGCAGTTTGAGCATCGTGAGCGAACCCGTAATTGGCGCCTGGGCACGCACCTCACGCATCAAGATCAGACGCGCTTCGGCGAACGCGGGGTCGGCGCGCTGGATTTCGGCGTGGTCCGAGGGCAGCCACGAGTCAGTCTCGCCGGAAGGCCCCGACACAGAGTCGGGCGCCAGCGAAAGCGAGGCCGGCAGCGGATCGAGTGAGGAGTCGGGGCCACCGATCGGAAGGTCGATATGCAAAACGTCCTGCTCGGCTGCCAGCTCACCGATGAAGGCAGAAGGCGTCTGGAGGGGCCGCTCGATCAGGCCCTGCTCCACCAGCTCGCCAAAACAGGTTGCGGGTACGCCTGCCTGCGTGGCCAGCGCGATGATCTCGGCTTCACTGCGTCGGCCGTCCACCAAGAACAGCACGGTGCGGTGGCGTTGGCTCACGCGGCGCGCTCGCGTGTTCAGTTCAGTCTGTCCTTCTGCGGTTTTGACCGGGGTGGTGCCTGCAACCATGAGCCTCTCCGTGCGCGTGCGGAGCCCGCAGCGTCGCGATACTTTGCATTCTGCCGGCCGCGGCAAAATCGAAGCGACGTTTCATGAGGTTGCGGCGGTGGTATGTCACACGATCAGCGGCGAACATTGCAGAACTTGGGCAGTGACTTGGCGACTCGGCGACTCGCCGCTGGAATACACTTATTGATTGACGTATACGTCAATTAAAAACCAACCGTAGCGGAGGCAGCGTGGCCAAGAACAATTCCGGCTTGTCGGGTCACCAGTTCAGCGCGGCGTTGGACAAGGGCGCAAAGTCGTTCGCCCTGTCGCGATTCAACCCGGCCGACACCCCGTTCTCCAGCGGCAACAAAGCCGCTGACGAGGCGGCCGCCGAAGCACTGGCGCGCGAACTCGACACGCTTCAGAACCTGTTCTATGCCGACCGCCGATTCAAGCTTCTGGTGGTGCTGCAAGGCACCGACACCAGCGGCAAAGACGGCACGGTCCGCGGCGTGTTTGGCCAGATGAGCGCGCTCGGAGTTCACACGGTCGGCTGGAAAGCGCCAACCGAACCCGAGCGAGCGCACGACTACCTGTGGCGCATTCACGCCCAGGTGCCAAGCGCCGGCGAAGTGATGATCTTCAATCGCAGCCACTACGAAGACGTGCTCGTGCCGCACGTGAACGGCTGGATCACGCCCAAGCAGACGAAGCAGCGCTACGCACACATCAACGACTTCGAGCGCTTGCTCACCGAAACCGGCACGGTCATCTGCAAGTTCCTGCTGCACATCTCGAAAGACGAACAGCGCGTGCGCCTGCAGGAACGGCTCGACGACCCGACAAAGAACTGGAAGTTCGCAGTCGGCGACCTGGAAGCCCGCAAGCAGTGGCGCGCCTACCAGAAGGCCTACAGCGACGCCATCGCCGCCACCGGAACGCCGTGGGCCCCGTGGACCATCGTGCCCGCCGATTCGAAGACCCACCGCAACCTCATGATCGCGACCGCGCTGAAACAGGTGTTGCAAGGGCTGAAGCTGCGCTACCCGCCGAGCGACGCCGCCTTGAAGAACATCAAGGTGGTTTGACGTGAGTCCCTCGGGCTTCGAGCACGACAACCAGCCTCCCGATTGGGCCGGCGCCCGGCTCAGGACAGCGGCGCGTTCGGGCGCATCGTGCCAATGAAAAGAAGGAAACAGCCGTGACCGACCTGTCAGCAGAATTTAAAGCCCTGGCCGAGTACCGACCCACGCACAAGGTGCGGTTCGTGACAGCCGCCTCGCTGTTCGATGGCCACGATGCAGCCATCAACATCATGCGGCGCATCTTGCAAGGCATGGGTGCCGAGGTGGTGCACCTTGGGCACAACCGCTCGGTCGACGAAGTGGTGACGGCGGCTCTGCAAGAAGATGCTCAAGGCATCGCCATCAGTTCGTACCAAGGCGGCCATGTTGAGTACTTCAAGTACATGATCGACCTGCTGCGCGAGCGTGGCGGCGCCCACATTCAGGTCTTCGGCGGCGGCGGCGGCGTGATCGTGCCGAGCGAGATCAGCGAGTTGCAGGGTTACGGTGTGACCCGCATCTACAGCCCCGAAGATGGCCAGCGCATGGGCTTGGCCGGAATGATCGGCGAAATGGTCATGCGCTGCGACCACGACCTGTCGGCGCACGCGCCGACCGCGCTCTCTGCCGTGCAGGGCAGCACCGAAGCCCACTGGCGCGCACTGGCCCAACTCATCACCGCGCTCGAAAACGGGCATGTCTCGGCCGAGTTCAAAGCAGCGTTGCACGACGAGGCGCGCCAGACCAAGACCCCCGTGCTTGGCATCACCGGCACCGGCGGCGCCGGCAAGTCTTCGCTGACCGACGAGCTGATTCGCCGCCTCCGTCTGGACCAGTCCGATGCGCTGCGCGTGGCCGTGATCTCCATCGACCCTTCGCGCCGCAAGAGCGGCGGCGCGCTGTTGGGCGACCGCATACGCATGAACGCCATTTCGCCTTGGGCAAAGTCGGGAACCGACGCTGATGCATCGGGTGGCCAGCGTGTGTTCATGCGCTCGCTCGCCACGCGCGACTTCGGCTCCGAGATCAGCAAGGCGCTGCCCGACGTCCTCGCAGCGGCGAAGGCCTCGGGCAGCTTCGACCTGATCATCGTCGAGACCTCTGGCATCGGTCAGGGCGACGCGGCCATCGTGCCGCTGGTCGATGTGCCGATGTACGTGATGACGCCCGAGTTTGGCGCCGCCAGCCAGCTCGAAAAGATCGACATGCTCGACTTTGCCGAGTTCGTGGCGATCAACAAGTTTGACCGCAAGGGCTCACTCGATGCGCTGCGCGACGTAGCCAAGCAGGTGCAGCGCAACAAGGCGGCTTGGGGCACGAACACGCAAGAGATGCCGGTCTTCGGCACCATGGCCAGCCGTTTCAACGACGACGGCGTGACCGCGCTGTACCAAGCGCTGCTGCCGCGCCTGGCGGCACTGGGCATGAAGACTTCTGCGGGGCAACTGCCGCGGGCCGCCACCCGCCACAGCACGCATCAGGTACCGATCGTGCCCGGCTCGCGGGTGCGTTACCTCGCCGACATTGCCGAAACCGTGCGTGGTTACAAAAAGCAAGCTCGGGCGCAGGCAACGCTGGCTCGCGAAATCCAGCAACTTCGGGCTGCCGCTTTGATGCTCACGGTCGGCAAACCCGACAAGGCGAAGGCCGCCGAAGCGGCGATCAACCTGGCCGAGCAACGCGAAGCCCGCCAAGACCCGCAGGCCGCCAGGCTGATTGGCATGTGGCCTGAGATGCAGAAGGCCTATGCCGGCGACGAGTACGTGGTGAAGATCCGTGACAAAGAGATCCGTACCGCGCTGGTCTACACCTCGCTCTCGGGCACCAAGATCCGCAAGGTCGCGCTGCCGACCTATGAAGACCACGGCGAGCTCTTGAAGTGGCTGATGCTGGACAACGTGCCGGGGTCGTTCCCCTACACCGCCGGCACGTTCGCGTTCAAGCGCGAAGGCGAAGACCCGACGCGCATGTTCGCCGGAGAGGGTGATGCGTTTCGCACCAACACCCGCTTCAAGCTGCTGAGCTCGGGGATGGCGGCGAAGCGACTGAGCACCGCGTTCGATTCGGTCACCCTCTACGGCAACGACCCGGCGGTGCGGCCCGACATCTACGGCAAGGTAGGTAACTCCGGCGTGAGCATCGCCACGCTCGACGACATGAAGGTGCTCTACGGCGGCTTCGACCTGACCCATCCGGCCACGTCTGTCAGCATGACGATCAACGGCCCGGCGCCGACGATCCTGGCGATGTTCATGAACACCGCAATCGACCAGAACCTCGACAAATTCAGACACGACAACGGACGCGAGCCCACCAGCGACGAAGCGCAGAAGATCACCGCCTGGGTCAAGGAAAACGTTCGCGGCACAGTGCAAGCTGACATTCTGAAAGAGGACCAGGGACAAAACACCTGCATCTTCAGCACCGAGTTCAGCCTGAAGGTGATGGGCGATATCGCCGAGTACTTCGTGCGCCACAAGGTGCGCAACTTCTACTCGGTGAGCATCAGCGGCTACCACATCGCCGAAGCCGGCGCGAACCCGATCAGCCAGCTTGCGTTTACGCTCAGCAACGGTTTTACGTTTGTCGAGGCTTATCTCGCGCGCGGCATGCACATCGACGACTTCGCGCCGAACCTGAGCTTCTTCTTCAGCAACGGCATGGACCCCGAATACACCGTGCTCGGCCGGGTGGCGCGGCGCATCTGGGCGGTGGCGATGCGCGACCGCTACGGCGCGAACGAACGCTCGCAGAAGCTGAAATACCACGTGCAAACCTCGGGCCGCAGCCTGCACGCACAGGAGATTCAGTTCAACGACATCCGAACCACGCTGCAGGCGCTGATCGCGATCTACGACAACTGCAACTCCCTGCACACAAATGCTTTCGACGAAGCGATCACGACCCCTACCGAAGACAGCGTGCGCCGGGCGATGGCGATTCAGCTGATCATTAACCGCGAGTGGGGCCTGGCGAAGAACGAGAACCCGAGCCAGGGCGCTTTCATCATCGACGAGCTGACCGAACTGCTGGAAGAAGCGGTGCTCGCGGAGTTCTCCGCAATCGCCGAACGCGGCGGCGTGCTGGGCGCGATGGAAACCGGCTACCAACGCGGCAAGATACAGGAAGAGAGCATGCATTACGAGATGCTGAAACATACCGGCGAGTACCCCATCGTCGGCGTGAACACCTTCCGCAACCCGCACGGCGACCCGGTGGCAAACGCTCTGGAATTGGCGCGCTCGACCGACGCCGAGAAGCAGTCTCAGCTGAAGCGGCTCGCCAACTTCCACGCCGCGCACGCGGGCGAAGCGCCGGGCATGCTGGTCGCTCTGCAACAGGCGGTGATCGACAACCGCAACGTCTTCGAGCTGCTGATGCAGGCCGTGCGCTGTTGCTCTCTCGGTCAGATCACCGAGGCGCTGTTCCAGGTGGGCGGACAGTATCGGCGCAGCATGTGAGCCCGCGCCAGTGCAGTGTTTCGCACTGCGTGCAACATAAAACCTTGCTCGCCGGCTCTCAGCGCAGCGCGGCGGTCAACGCCCAAACACCTTCATGCTCGGCCACCGCGCCGTCGTCGCGCAACTTGAACAGGTGAGCGGTCAGCGAGCGCATCGCCATGTTGTGCAAACGCAGCGGCACGTCGTCGTAGACCTTCAACAGCAAGGCCTGGGCGCCGGTCGGCCCGATTGACCGCATTGACGCCACCACCTTGGCCTCGCGCTTGAGGCGGTGCGCCACGATCAGCTGGATCGCCTGCTTCGGCTGCGCCATCAGGAACCCGTGGCCGGGCGCGAGCCATTCAAGATCGTGTTCCAACAGCTGGCGCAACGAGCGCAGGTAGGCCGCCATGTCGCCGTCGGGCGGGGCGATGACGACGGTGGACGACTGCATCACGTGGTCGCCGGTGAAGAGCATCTTCTCTTCTTCGAGCACGTAGCAGAGGTGGTTCGATGCGTGGCCCGGTGTGTGCACGGCCACCAGCGTGCTCACCTGACCCTCTGGCCCGGGCAGCTCGAAACGTTCGCCGCCAACGAGGTGCGTGTGCGGCGCGAAGCTCGCATCTTGCCATTCCGGGTTTAGCGCTACGCGGCCGAACACCCGCGCCCCGGTACGGGCCTGCAGCGGCACGGTGGCTGGCGAATGGTCGTTGTGGGTGTGCGTTACGAAGATCCAGCGGATCGGCCCGGGCGCGGCTTCGAGGATCGCGGCCACATGGCGCTCGTCGAGCGGGCCTGGGTCGATCACCGCCCATTCATTGGCAACGCCACCACCGACGAGGTAGGTGTTGGTGCCGGGCCCGGTCATCATGCTGCCGTTGTTGGCGCTGACGCGGATCAGGCGCGGTGACAAGCGCACCGCCACACCGGGCTGAATCTCGTAAGACCCATGCCCATGACCGGCGGGGTCGAGCCGCCCCAGTTCAGCCCATGCGGGTTCATCGGGCACTACCGGTCGCATTCCCTGGCTGCCCTGAGCCACGCGCGGCAGCGTCATCGGCACAGTGCGCGGTTCGCGCGCCCAGGCTAGCAACTCATGCACGCTGGCATGGCGCGCCACGAGTTCCAGGGTTTTTTGCGTCGGCGTCATGAGCTTGATCTCGGCGCTGCGCGCCAGCGCTTCGGCAGGCGCGAGCCAGAGCTGCTCGACCATTTCGGCGCCGTCGAAGGTGGCCGTCTGGCCGGGGGGCAAGGCGGCGATAAAGAAGCGGGTGTCGAAGCGTTTTGGTCGGGCCAACGGGGTCAGCCAGTGGCTCAGGTAGACGAGCCTGTCGACCGCCAGACGCAGCCCGCTTTCGTGGCAAAACTCGCTCAGCGTGCGCTCGCCGCGGTGCAAGGGTCTGCGCCACGGGCCGAGCGTTTCGCCGCGCGCGTGGTCGAGCTCGACCAGCGCACCGGTCTCGTCAGCGGCCCACAACAAGCCCGACTCCTCGAAGCATTCACGCACCGCCGCCACGTAGTAATCAAGCCCGCCGCTCTCAAGCCCGAGGCGCGTGCTCGCGGTGGCGTCGTCGAGCCCGACGCAATGCGCGTGAGCGACGCGGTCACCCGCGTCGACGATGCCGCCGGGGAAGACCCAGGCGCCGCTGAACTGGTCAGTGCTTTGGGTGCGGCGCGACAACAGCACTTCGATGCCGGCGGAGCCATCACGCACGACCACGAGCGTGGCCGCGGGGCGCGCCGGGCGCTCGGCGGCCAAAGGGCTGGGCGGCGAACCGGTGTCGGTGGATTGCATGTCAAAGGATGGCACGGAACGGGGCATCGAGCCTAGCGCGGGCGCAACGCCCGAACCAGGCCGGGGGCGATGCCGCCACCCGAGGCGTGGCAACAAGGCCATGGCAGCGGCGAGTGCTTTTTCTTTGGCGCCACGGATCAAGTGAAGAAACACGTCGCGCGCTGTGGTGGAGGGCGGCACGGCTTCGACTCGCGGAATTGCTGGCGCCTGAACTGCGCCAGCACGCCACTGTCCCGCAGCCGCAGTACCCGGCGCGAGCGTCGCCCGCCACGATGAGTGCGTTGCCGCCGCGCATGCAGCGCGTGTTGGGTACTATGCCGGCGCTGACGCCACCACCGGCGCCTGTCGGCAGGCCAAGCCGGATGAAGGTGTTGCGGCTCGTCGCGCGGGGGTCGTCGAGCGCCAGGCAACCCATCAGCGGCATGCGATGGCACGTGATCTGGCGAAAACGCAGGGTGCCGGGCTCGTCGGCCAGAACCTCGCTGCAAGCGTCCGGCCACTCAACGGCTGCCATCGGTTTCAGGGCCTGGCCGTTCGCGTCCCAGCCGTCCGGGTGGCCGCGGCCGAAGCGGCGGAGCAGCGGTTGTGCTCGCGTCGGCGACGGGGTCTGGGTCTGGGTCTGAGAGCGAACTCGTCATGCGGAGAGCTGTAGGCATCCGGTAGCGCCGTCACGCGCGGCGCGAAATGCATGCCTTACGCCACGAGTAGGCGAACTCTTACAACGAAACCCCTGGCTGGGCTATGGCTACAAACCGCGCCGGCGCGCACCATTGCTCCTATTGGAGTGGGCATGTTGCGTGACTCCGAGCAGCGCAAGGGAGTGGCGCCATGGCTAACGATGAAAATTGGGTCGAAGATGTGCGGCGTTGGTGCCTCGCAGGGTCCAATGCCTTGCGCAGCAGGCAAAGCTCTTCCCCAACCGAAGCAGAACCAGCGACCGACTTTGCCGCCTTGGGCTACGAAGCCGCGCACCCCGCCCTGCAGGCGCGCAACTGGCCAGAAGCGCCGACCACCAATCTCATCGACGAGAACTGACCTTTTGCAACAGCGCTCAATGCTGCCACGCTGATTGACCGGCCCTTCCCGCAGCACTCGTCAACGTTCACCAAGAGCGTCGCGCGTTGGGCACCGCGCGGATTGCGTGCTCCTTCTCTATCGCCTCCAGCAGGCAGCAGGGTCGGCCCGGTTGGCGCCCCCTGCGCCGCGGCGAACATCACCTCTATGAGCCGAGCCATGGCCTCGTGGAGGCTGTCTTGCAACCGCCTCTGTGAACAATCAGCCGTGTCAGCCAATTCGCGCAGCGGCAAAAGCGGGCGCACGCTATCGTCACAGCTTCGAAATTCCTGAGCGAACTTATGAACGTTTCAGCAATCCTCGGCCTGACTGGACTGATGTTCGCGTTGGTCGCGAACTGCGCCACAGCACAAAGCGTGCCGCCGGCTGCGAGAACCGTACCGCCCATCGGCACCGCACCCTACCCCGGCACCCTCACGCTTCAGATCGATGCAACCGACCTCGATCACAAGGTCTTTCGGGTAAAGGAAAGCGTGCCGGTGAAAGCCGGACCGCTGACGCTGCTTTATCCGCAGTGGCTGCCCGGCGAGCACGCACCCGCGGGTCCGATCGGCCAGTTTGCGGGTCTGCGCATCAGCGCGGCCGGCCAGACGCTGGCGTGGCGGCGCGACCCGCTCAATGTCTACGCGTTTCACCTCGACGTGCCGCCGAACGTGGCCCGTGTCGATCTCGAGTTCCAGTTCCTATCGCCTTTGGGCCGCGGTGAAGAGCGGGTCGTGATGACTCGCGAGATGCTCGGCCTGCAATGGCGCTCGACGCTGCTCTATCCAGCCGGTTACCCGGTGACAGACATCGCGATCCAAGCCAGCCTGCGCCTGCCCGAAGGCTGGAGCCAAGGCAGCGCGCTGAGGGTAGAGCGCAAGAACGGCGCGCTGCTCGAATTCAAGACGGTCAGCGTCGACAAACTGGTCGACTCGCCGGTGTTCGCCGGCCGCCACATGAAGCGTTTCGACCTCGACCCCGACGGCGCGGCAGCCGGGCGTTCGCCGGTGTTCCTGAACGTCATGGCCGATCACGCCAGCGACCTCGACGCGAAGCCCGAGCATCTGGCCGTGCACCGGGCTTTGATCACGCAAGCCGACCGGCTGTTCGGCACGCGCCACTTCGGACAATACGATTTCCTGCTCGCGCTCAGCGACGAGTTCGGAGGCATCGGGCTGGAACACCACGAGTCGAGTGAAAACGGGGTGAGCCCGGGCTATTTCTCAGAATGGGCCAAGCAGGCCGGGGCCCGAGAACAGTTGCCGCACGAATACATCCACTCATGGAACGGCAAGTTCCGCCGCCCGGTTGAACTGTTGACGGCGAACTTCAACACGCCGATGCAGGACGACCTGCTGTGGATGTATGAAGGTCAAACCCAATACTGGGGCGAGGTTTTGGCGGCACGCTCGGGCATGCGCAGCCTCATCGAGACGCGCGATGCCTTTGCGATACACGCCGCGCAACTCGAAGCCCAGAGCGGCCGCCGCTGGCGCAACTTGCAGGACACAACGAACGAACGCATCGTCGAAGCAACCCGCACCGGCGGCGCTTGGCGCGACTGGCAACGTGGCGACGACTACTACACCGAGATGCTGCTGGTTTGGCTCGAAGCCGACATGCTGATCCGCGAACTTTCCAACGGCGCACTCTCGCTCGACGACTTCGCGCGCAGTTTTTTTGGCACCGAACCGGGTCGCATCGCACCGCTGCCCTACAGCTTCGACACGGTGGTCACCGAGCTCAACCGCGTGATGCGATACGACTGGGCCGCGTTCCTGCGCCAACGGCTCGACTCGCAAAGCCCCGGCACGCCACTGTCCGGCCTGGAGCGCAGTGGCTGGAAGCTGAGCTGGGCCGAACAGCCGAGCGACATGTTCAAGGCCTTCGAGGCTTACAGGGAGCTTGAAGATTTCAGCTATTGCCTCGGCTTTTCGGTCGGCAAGGAAGGCAAGCTCCGCGGCGTGCAGTGGGGTGGCCTCGCGTTTGAGGCCGGGCTTTCATCGGCCGCCACTCTCGTTGCGGTGAACGGCCGCGCGTACAAGGTCGAGGTGCTGAAGGAAGTCATCACGGCGGCCAAGGGCGGCAGCGCGCCGATTCGGTTGCTGGTGCGCGAAGGAGAGATTTTTCGCACCGTGTCGATCAACTACGGCGGCGGTTTGCGCTACCCGACATTACAACGCATTGAAGACACGCTAGACCGCTTGTCGGTGCTCCTTGCGCCCAGGCCGTGATGGGGTTTGAGCGAAATTGTCGACCTTGCCAGTCTGCTGGCGAGAATGCGCGCTTTGGCCATCCGGACCCAGGCAGAGGCTTCCGAAGTTGATCAGTCCGGGTATGCCATCAGGCGATGAGCGCGCAGGGCGGCTGGGCTGAGTCACCACCCTGCTCGCTTTGCCCTTGACCATCAAACGCTCCGCACTCAAATGCCTCGATTCAGGGATGGCGCGCGAGATTCTGATTTCGTTTGCGCCGTTCAGGAACTCAAGCAGCAGGTGTCACACGTAGGCGTTGGAGTAACGGTCGAGCGTGAGCCCGTCCAGGTCGATACCGGGCTTTCGGCCCGAGATCACGTCGGCGATCACGCGGCCGGTGCCTGCCGCCATGGTCCAGCCCAGCGTGCCGTGGCCGGTGGCCAAAAACAGATTGGGCAAGCGCGTTGCGCCAACGACTGGCGTGCCGTCGGGTGTCATGGGGCGCAGGCCGCACCAAAACTCGGCACGCGACACATCGCCGCCGCGCGGGAACAGGTCGGTAACGACGTGCTCCAGCGTTCGGCGCCGAGCCTCGTGCAACCTCAGCGTGTAGCCGGCCAGTTCAGCCGTGCCACCGACCCGAATGCGGTCGCCCAGGCGCGTCACGGCAACCTTGTGGCTCTCGTCCATCACGGTCGATTCGGGCGCGCCGCTCGCATCGGTGATTGGCACCGTGATCGAGTAGCCCTTCACCGGATAAACCGGAATGCGGATGCCCACGTTTTTGAGCAGCAGCGGCGAGTAACTGCCGAGGGCCACGAGGTAGGCGTCGGACTTCAGGTTGCCTGAATCGGTGACCACTCCGTCGATCTGGTTGCCGGCCATTTGCATGCGTTGAATGCGCGTGCCGTAGCGGAACTGCACACCCTGCTTCGCGGCAAGCGCGGCCAGGTTCTGTGTGAACTTGAAGCAGTCGCCAGTTTCGTCACCGGGCAGCAGCAGGCCGCCAGCGAACTTTTCCTGCACATGAGCAAGCGCCGGCTCGTGGCGAATGAAGCCGGCGCGGTCGAGCAGCTCGAAAGCCACGCCATAGCGCTTGAGGATTGCGATGTCGGCAGCCGTGCCGTCGAGCTGCGCCTGGGTGCGAAAGAGTTGCAGCGTGCCCTGCGTGCGTTCGTCATAGCGAATGCCGGTCTGAGCGCGCAGCTCTTTCAGGCAATCGCGGCTGTACTCAGCCAGCCGCACCATGCGGCCCTTGTTCAATTCATAGCGCGCCGCCGTGCAATTGCGCAGCATCGCCAGACCCCAGCGCACCAGATTCAAGTCGATGGTGGGGCGAATCACCAGCGGGCGGTGCTCCATCAGCAGCCACTTGATCGCCTTGATCGGTACACCTGGCCCAGCCCAGGGCGCCGAATAACCCGGCGAGACTTCGCCCGCGTTGCCGTAGCTGGTTTCCAGCCCTGCGGCGGGTTGCCGGTCGATCACCGTCACTTCATGGCCGGCCAACGCCAACTGGTAGGCGCTGGCCACACCGATCACTCCACTGCCCAGAACAAGCACCTTCATCATGAACCCCGTACGCCCGTTTGGGCCTGGCCTCAAGTATCGGTGATCGCCATACGGCGCACTTCGCGAGTCGAGTCGTTGACGGGTCAGCGACATGTAAATCACAATCGCGTCGCTCCGGGGTGCACGCAAGTCACGTGCTGAGATGGTGAATCCAAACCCGAGAACTTGAACCGGTTAGTACCGGCGGAAGAAGAGCTGTCATCCCTGACCTATAGGCCGCTGAGGCTGACCGGTCATCGGGGGCACCTCCGGAGCAACTGTTGTCACATTGCTCAAGAAGGAACCCGATGAACGCACCCGACAAACTCGCCGCCCTGCTCTCGCTCACCCGCGAGCCCTTTCCCGCCTCGCGCAAGATTCACCTCTGCGGCTCAAGCGATGACCTGCGCGTGCCGATGCGCGAGGTGAGCCTGACCAACGGTGAACGGGTCTCGCTCTACGACACCTCCGGCCCTTACAGCGACCCAGCGGCCATGATCGACGTCACTCGAGGCCTTCCGGCCGTGCGAGCGGGTTGGATCGAGTCGCGCGGCGACACCGAGGTCTACCGTGGTCGCTCGCACCAGGCGCTCGACGACGGCGTGAAGCACGAGGCCCGCGACGGCGAGCGCATCGAGGCGCTGCGCAGTCAAGCTCCCGCGTTGCAGCGCACGCCGCGTCGTGCCAAAGCCGGCGCCAACGTCACACAAATGCACTACGCGCGCCGCGGCATCGTGACGCCCGAGATGGAGTACGTGGCGCTGCGCGAGAACGGCCAGCGCGAGTGGATGGCCGAGTACCTCGCCGATGCTTCGCGCGAGCGCCGCCTGCGTGGCAACTCGATGGGTGCGAGCCTGCCCGACCTCGTCACGCCCGAGTTCGTGCGCGACGAGGTGGCGCGCGGCCGCGCGATCATCCCCGCCAGCATCAACCACCCCGAGATCGAGCCGATGGCGATCGGCCGCAACTTCAAGGTCAAGATCAACGCCAACATCGGCAATTCGGCCGTGACGTCGAGCATTGAAG
>JBBRPV010000053.1:0-32120 GCA_038227445.1 Burkholderiales bacterium
CACCTGCGCCGCAGCCTCGGGTTGGGGCACAGGCGCGACCTCTTCCTGCCTGGTTGTGGTGAGTTCATGGGTTATCGGCGCTTGCGTGACTGGCTGCGCCTGCTGAGTTTCGAAGTCGAGGCCGGGCGCTTCGGTTGTTACCTGCCGCCGCTGCGCTCGCAGGCGTGGCTGTCGCGTTTCGAGTGGGCCGAGCGCTTCGGTGAACGCTGGTGGCCCGTGTTCGGCGCGGTTTATTTCGTAGTCGCCGTCAAGCGAGTTCGCGGCATGCGGCTCGTTGGCTTGGCGCGAACCCAGCGAGCGCAAAAGCAGGCGGCTCCGGCGCCAGTCGTAGCCATCCATCACACATCAAAGGAAAAAAGCACGCATGAGTACTGAAGCAACGGCGATCAAGCGCCCCAAGGTCACGGTGTACACCGACGGTGCTTGCAAAGGTAACCCCGGCAAAGGTGGCTGGGGCGCGTGGTTGCAGAACGCCGAACACGACATGGAACTGTTCGGCGGCGAAGCGCTAACGACCAACAACCGTATGGAACTTACCGCCGTGATCGAAGCCCTGAATTCGCTCAAGCGCACCTGCGATGTCACGCTCTACACCGACAGTGAATATGTGCGCAAGGGCATCACCGAGTGGATCCACGGCTGGAAGCAGCGTGGCTGGAAAACGGCCGACAAGAAGCCGGTGAAGAACACCGATCTGTGGCAACGTCTCGATGCGCTGCGCAACCTTCATGCGGTGGAGTGGCGCTGGGTGAAGGGGCACTCGGGCGACCCTGGCAACGAGCGCGCGGATGCCCTGGCGAACAAAGGTGCCGAGCAGTCACGCTGAAGGCTTCGACGCGCCCTGGGCTTGGGAAAATGACGCACCGCTGCTCGTGTTTTTTCGCCGCGGAGGGCAGGGCGCAGCCCGGCCATGGGCGTCTACAGCATGCTGCGTTCGAGTTCCATCAGCTGAAAGCGCGCGAGTGCCAGGTTGCTGCGCTGCTTGTCGAGCAAAGCCACGAGAAACAGCTCGGGGTGGCGCGAGACGGTGCGCATCACGTGGTGGCGCGGGCCTGCGCTTGTCATTACTTCATCGATCTGGTCCGAAAGGCCCATGGTGCGCGCCGCCTGCCGGTGAGCACGCAGCACCTGGGCGCTGACGGCGGCAGCCAGGTCCATGTCGACGGGTTGGTCTTCGCGCACTTCGCGGGCCAACACCAGGCCGGTGGTTGAATCGACCACCGCGCAGCCGAGCAAGCCCTGCAGGGGCAACAGAGCGGCCAGGGCCTGCTTCGCGCGTACCGGGTCGAGCACATGGCGCCTCGCATGCAGGCCTTGCTGAGCCGACTTTCCCGCCGCCGCTGCGTCCGCGTTGGGCAGCCGGACCCCGGTGCGTAACCGGGCGTGCGAACCGTCGAGTTCACTGGCCTTAAGTGGAAAGCCCTTTTCGGCTTCTAGCGGCGGGTACGACGAAGGCTGCCAGCCGGGTTGCTGCTTGATACGGTTCCAGACGCCCAGCATCGCGTTCCAGACTGACGACGCACCACTCATCGATTCGCTGATCACGTGCACGTGTAAGCCCGCAGGCCAAGCCACGGCGTTGATCTTTTTTGCAAGCCAGACGGCGTTGGGTGGCACCATGAACAGCAGGTTTTGGCATTGCCAGTTGGGCAGCGCCACGGCGACGAGCAGGGAATCGACCAGCGCGTTGATCGCGTGCGGTTGCATGGGGCCGATGACAACGGCGGTCATCTGGCTGCGTTCCATCAGGGCGACCGGGATCTCGGCCGTTTCCCTTCCGGGCGCGCGCACGTCGGCGTGGTAGATGCGCAGAGTGTCTTCCTGGCGCCTGACCAAAGTGGTGCGCTCGATGGTGGCCAGCGTGCGCAGCGTGGACTGCTCGCGCAGGTGCAGCCGCTCGACCGGGCGGCCGCCGGCGTCAGAAAGCGCCTTGATAACGGCAGATGCCCACACGCCCACCGGGTCGAGCAGGGTGATCAGCGAGGTGGCGGTGTCAAGGTCGGAGCGGGTGCTGGCGAAGTGCTCTCGGATCGCCTGGGCCGGAGAGCCCGTGACGACCAGATCCTGCGAATGGCGGTCGATCATCTGGCCACGTTCGTTGACCTCGGTGGCCGTGGTCTGCATGATGGCCGTTGCCGCGAAGCCGTGGTTGGGCTCCTCTTCGCCGCTGCGCTTCTTCGCGGCTTTCACGCCGCTGAGATCACCGAACAATGATGTGAGCACGAGTTCCCCTGACGCTGTGGCTTGGCGAGCCGCTACAAATTGGCTCAATCTGGGAGTCTAGATTCGGGAAGACCATTAGCCAAGCCCTAAAAAGTTGGGGCTTGACGGAGACCCTGGAACGCGTCAGGACGCAAAAAACCGCTCCGCGGGGTACCCACCGTTTACCGCACTGCCGTCCTGACATTACCGGCGCTGGTTTTTACCGTGCGCAAGATGCGGCGCCCGGGCAAGGCACACTCCGTACCTTTGCAGCGAAGGCCCTGGAAATGACCTCGTCTTCAGCCGCCCGCCTTGCGGGCCACGCACTTGTCGAAGCCCTGATCGCACAAGGTGTTGACACCGCCTTCGGTGTCCCCGGCGAAAGTTATCTCGCTGTGCTCGATGGCTTTCATGAGCACCGCGACCGAATTCGTTTTATCGCCTGCCGCCACGAAGGTGGCGCGGCGTTCATGGCCGACGCGCAGGGCAAGCTCTCCGGCCGCCCGGGCATTTGCTTCGTGACCCGCGGGCCGGGCGCCTCCAACGCCAGCATCGGTCTGCACACGGCGTTCCAGGACAGCACGCCGATGATCCTGTTCATCGGTCAGGTGGCGAGCGCGCAGCGTGACCGCGAGGCTTTTCAGGAGCTTGACTATCGGCAAGTCTTCGGCCCCGGGACCCTCGGCTTCGCCAAGTGGGTCGGCGAGGTGCAAGACGCCGACCGCCTGCCCGAATACATCGCTCGCGCCTTCCATACTGCCATGCAGGGGCGCCCTGGGCCGGTGGTGTTGGTGCTGCCCGAAGACATGCTGACCACGCTGACACAAGCGCTGGTGCTGCCACGTGCCGAGCCAGCGTTGGCGTGGCCGGCACCGGGTGCGCTGCGCGAGGTGCGCACGCTGCTGCTGGCCGCGCAGCAGCCCCTCGTGATCCTTGGTGGAAGTGGCTGGGACGCCAATGCCTGCGCTGCGATGCAACGTTTTGCCGAAGGCTGGAACGTGCCGGTCGCTTGTGCCTTTCGCTTCCAGGATCTGTTCGACAACCGGCACGCGAACTACGCTGGCGACGTGGGCATCGGCATCAACCCGAAGCTTGCCCGCCGTGTCGAAGACGCCGACCTGATCCTCGCGGTTGGCCCGCGCCTGGGCGAGATGACGACCGGCGGCTACACGCTGCTGCGGGCGCCGCGGCCAAAGCAGAAGCTGATCCACATTCATGCCGGAGCCGAAGAGCTAGGGCGGGTTTATCACGCCGACCTGATGTTGCAATCGGCCATGGCCTGCGCCGCCAAGGCCCTTGAGACGCTGGCGCCGCCGCCCACAGTTGGGTGGAGCCAGTGGACGCGGGCAGCGAATGCCGACTACGAGGCCAACCAAGTGGCCCAAAGCGTCGAGCCGATGGACATGGCGGTACTGGTGAAGACGATCCAGCGCCTCGCCCCCGCCGACAGCGTTATGACCAACGGCGCTGGGAATTTCAGCGGCTGGCTCCACCGCTACTACCGCTACCCGGGGCTGCAGCACGCTGGCCGCACGCAGCTCGCACCGACCTCGGGCGCCATGGGCTACGGCCTTCCGGCCGCTGTGGCCGCGGCCCTGCTGCGACCGCATCGAACCGTCATCAACATCGCCGGTGACGGCGACTTCCTGATGAACGGGCAAGAGTTGTCTACGGCCACAGGCTACGGCGCGGGCACCGGCGTGGGCCAGCTGATCAGTATCGTGGTCGACAACGGCACTTACGGCACGATTCGCATGCACCAGGAGCGCGAGTACCCGGGGCGCGTGAGCGGCAGCGACCTCTTCAACCCCGACTTCGCTGCACTAGCGCTGGCCTTCGGCTGGCGCGCCGAGCGCGTTGACATCACCGCGCAGTTCGAGCCGGCTTTTGCCGCGGCGCTGGCCGCGGGCAAGCCGACTCTGATTCATGTCAAGCTCGATGCCGACGTGAGCACCTCGCGCGCCACGCTCACGGCGATCCGAGAAAGCGCCCGGCATTGACTCGAAGTGCTCAGCGCACGCGCTTCCACATCAGAAGCAGCACCCCCGACAGCACCACGGTCACGGCCACCCATTCGCCAGCCGTGATCGACTCGCCGGCAACGCCCACGCCGAGCAGCATGGCGATCACCGGGTTCACGAACGTGTAGCTCGAAGCCACTGCGGCCGGGGCGTGCGCCAGCAACTGCATGTAGGCGTTGAAGGCGATCAGCGACCCGAACACCACGAGGTACAGCCACGCAAGCGCCGCCATCGGCTGCGGTGGCCAGACCGGTGATTCACCGGCAAATGCCGACATCAGCAACAGCACCAGGCCGCCGCAGATCATCTCGCTGGCGAAGCCGGTGGCGCCCGGTGCCAGTGGCCAAACGCGCTGGCTCAGAACGCTGCCGAGCGACCAAGTGCTGCAGGCGATCATGATGGCCACCAGGCCCGCTGGTGAAGCTTGAAAGCCGGCGCCCTGCGCCAGCATCAAAACGCCGGCCAGACCGACCAAAATGCCGGCGATCTCGAGCCGGCTCGGCACCACGCCCCAGAGTCTATTCAGCACGGCAAGCATCAGCGGGCTGACGGCAATGAAGGCGACAACCAGGCCCGAGCCGACGCTCGTTTCGGCATAGGCCGTGCCGCCCATGCCGCCGCCCAGCATCAGCGTGCCCACGAGCAGCGCACTGCGCCACTGGGTGCGGTCGGGCCAGGGCGCGCCGCGCCAGCGCATCCAGGCCATCAGCAACGCACCAGCGAGCAAGAAACGTGTGCCCATCTGGAAAAACGGCGGAAAGCTGACCAGCGCGAACTTGATCGCGAGGTAAGTAGAGCCCCAGACCAGCCAGGTGGCCGCCAGGCACATCATCAGAAGCGGCGAGAGGCGGGCCGCAGTCGGCGAGCCCGGTGTGGGTGCCCCTGGCGAAGTGATTGTTCTCATGGGGCGCGCCAGGGTTGACACTGGCTTCTGTCGTATGGAAGCATCCTGCTCGCGCCTGTGCTGGCTTCACGTTTTTGTAAACACTTGGCCGTTGATTCAAAGGAAAACATGGCCACGACTTTGAGTTTCGGGCTCGACCAGCACGATACCCGCATCCTTGCCGAACGGTGGGCCGACGGGCGCCTCACGAGAAGGCTGTTGAAGTCAGTTGGATGCTTGAGGTTGCACTGATCGACGCGCGCCAACTCGACGCCGTGGTGAGCAAATTCTGCTCGCTGACAGCAAGCGCCGCCGCGATCATCCGGCACCATGCGGGCGGCAGCCCATGCTGCCGCCACGCCGCGAAGGTGTGAAACCATTGATTAAGAAAGTGCCGACCGCATGAACAACAGCGCCAAAGAATTTGCCACCTGCGACCTGTGTGACGCCCACAAGAACCACGCCGATGGCGCCTTTCGTGTGTTGCCCCCGGTGTTTCGCGACTTTGGCGGCAAGCTCAAGTTCAGCGGTCCGGTGAGTACCGTGAAGTGCTTCGAAGACAACTCATTCGTCAAGGCCGCGGTCAGTTCACCCGGCCTGGGCCGCGTGTTGGTGGTCGATGGGGGCGGTTCACTGCGGCGCGCGCTGGTTGGGGGCAAGCTCGGTGCTGCGGCCGCAGAGAACGGTTGGGCCGGCGTGGTGGTCGACGGTTGCGTGCGCGATGCGGCCGAGCTGGTCTTGTGCGATGTCGGCATCCGCGCCCTCGCGCTCATGCCCTTGCCGACCGAGCGCCGGGACGAAGGCCAGCGCGACGTGCCGGTGCAGGTGCAGGGCGTGTGGGTGCGGCCGGGCGACTGGCTCTATGCCGACGCCGACGGAATGGTCGTCATGCCGGCTTGAGCCAAGGGGCGCCATTCACCGCGCCCCGTTGGGCACGCCATGTTCTGGCGCGTCAGTCGTTGAAGAGGCCGAGCGCGCGGTCCATGCCGCCGCTCGTGATCGCCACCAAGGCCCGCTCTCGCACCGCGGGCTTTGGGTGGTAGGCAATGCTCAGGCCCGCCACGCTCATCATCGGAAGATCGTTAGCGCCGTCGCCAACGGCGATTGCTTGTTCCGGCGCCACGCCCATCAGTTCGCAAACTTCGAGCAGCACGCGCTTTTTCTCGGCACCGTCGACGATGTCGCCCCAGGGCCTGTCAACGAGCCGGCCGGTGAGCAAACCGGCTTCGATTTCGAGCACGTTGGCGCGCGCAAAGTCGAGCTTCAGGTGCTTGCGCACGCGCTCGCTGAAGAACGTGAAGCCGCCCGAGACCAGCAAGGTTTTCAGACCCGAGCGCTGGCAGGCTTGCACGAAGGCTTCTACGCCGGGGTTGATTTGAAGATGCTGTGAATACACAGCGAGCAAGGCTGACTCGGGCACACCTTTGAGCAACGCCACACGCTGGCGCAGGCTTTCCTTGTAGTCGGTGATTTCGCCGCGCATCGCCGCTTCGGTGATGGCCGCAACCTCGGCCTTGCGACCGGCGACGGCGGCGATCTCGTCGACGCACTCGATGTTGATCAGCGTCGAGTCCATGTCGAACGCGACCAATCGGAAGTTGGCGAGCCGCAGCGGCGGCGTGAAACCTCGAATGAAGAGGCCGGGGGCGAATTCAACAGTCATCACATTAGCCCACGGTGGTGCACACGTTGCGCCTCTTGCCGTTCCACACAGGCTCGACCTCGCGCTTGGCTTCAAACAGCACGAAACGGCATTTCTCGGGCAGCGGCTTGCCCTGTTGAATGAGCGCGATCAGGTCGCGCTTCTCGGCGTCGCTCAGGTCGTAGGTATCTTTGGAGGGGCGGGACATTCGGCGGGCCTTGGGCAACTACTCTGCGGGGAACCAGTTCTCGACCTGCAAGCCTTCGATGCGGTCGAAGTGCCTCACGTTGCGGCTGACGACGATGAGGCCGTGAGCGAGTGCCGTTGCGGCAATGAAGAGGTCGCCCAGGTCGATCGTCGTGCCCGCCATGCGCAATTGCGCGCCCAGGTCCGCAGCGTGCATGCACACGTCGGCGTCTACGGGCAGCCAGGTGCAGCGTGGCAGCACTTCAGCTTCGATGCGTTGCCACATGGTGTTGCCCGGCGGCAGGAGCGCGCAGCCATAGCGCAGTTCGTAGCGCGTCATCTCGGAGGCGAATCGCATGCTGGGTGCGCAGGCCATCAATTTTTGCAGCACCGGCCCGTTCGGGCGCCGGTTGGTGATTTCGCTGAGAACGTTGGTATCGAAGAGAAACACGCTCAGCGCTTCTTCTTCGAGGGCGTTACGGGTGCGGCAACCGCACCGGCGGGGGCTTCATCGAAAGCAGCCGCGTCCTCGAACGGATTCCTCGGCTGCCAGATGCGCCGCTCGTCACGGATGGTTTCGAGAATCTCGCTGAAGTTGCCCTCTTCAGGGATGTCTGGGTTGACGTAGCTGCCGTCGGGCAACTTCTGCAGCCGCGCCTCGAACGCTTTCCACTCGCTGGTTCGACCCCGGCTGGCGCTTTTTGCAAGCGCCAGTGCACTGAGTTTGTCTTTGAGCGCCTCGGCCACCAGATCGCGCAGCGGGCGGCCTTGATCCGCCGCTGCGGCCTTGGCTCGGCGCAGCAGAGGGTCGGGCAGATCGAAGGTGGTTTTCATGCCGGCAGTATTTACGGCTTCTAGCGGAAGGTCAAGGCCTTTTTTGATATTCACGGAAGCTGGTCACGAGCGCCGTGAAGCTCAGCGGCTTGTGCTGCTCGAAGCCCTCTTGATCGACATAGATGAAGCCGTAGTGCGGCCCGCCTTCGGCTGTACTCGCCGCCGTGGCGTCATGGCACCACTGCTTGAGCCGTGCCATCTTCTGCGGCACGTCGAGCTCTTCTCGGCCCTTGGTCTCGACGATCCAGACCGCGCCGGCTGCATCGCGCACGATGGAGTCGGGCGTGTAGGTCGAAGGCTCGCCGTTGGCGCGCACGTTGTCGATCTTGAAGCCGACTGCCATGTAGTTCTTGGCGTGGGCCTGCACGTCGGGCGCAGCCTTCAGGAAGGCAGCGAATTTGAGTTCGAGCGCGCCGGCCTTGGCTTCACCGACCATGCGGTTGAAGACCGACTTCTTGGTGACGATGAAGTCACGCGGCTGGGTGCGAAAGGGCCGCGTGTCGCGCAGGCGGATGCGGTCTTCGATGTGGGTGGCGCCGCTGTCTTGCACGGTGAGTGGGTTCTGGCCGGCCCCGAAGTGGTCGAACACCAGCTTGCCGGCTTCGGGCTCGGAGAGGTTGCGCAGCACGACCGGGTCTTTCAGGTCGACCGGTGAGGCTTCGAACAGATGGTCACGCAAGAACGTCTTGACCTTGGGGTAGAGCAGGTCGTAGCCACCGACGAGGCGCAACTCTTTGAGCAGCTGGTGCGCGAAGTAGGCGATGACCGAGCGGTAGTCGGCCGGGCCGCAGCCGTCGAGTTCGATCGTGTGGTGCTGCTCGCCGTCGAGCATGGTCTTGAAGACGATCTCGCGGGTCTGCTCTGGCGTGAACGGCTTGATCGGCAGGCGTAAATTGTTGAAGCCCGCGGGGTCGAGCGCGGCCATGTCCTTGAACTCGCGGTGGAAGCGGCGCGCGAGTTTGGGCAGGCTGATGTCTATGGCTTCGATGTCTTTGTCGGCATTTTGCGTGTCGACTTCGACCATTCAAGGTGTCGATTTCGTTGGACTGTTTGCGCAGGCGCTCGAGTTCGTCTTTGTTCTTGCCCGAGGCCACCTCTGAAATTTCGCCGTTGTTCTTGGTGTGGATCACGAGCACGGCGCCCGCCAGCTCGGGCGTGATGCGCTCCAGATGCGCGCCCACCTCGTCGCAGTTGCGGGTGTCGTCGACCATCACGAACACGACGGCGTCGCGCAGCGATTCGTCGGCAGGAAACCAGCGTTGCTCTGGCAGCAAGGTCGCGTAAGGGGAGCGGGGCAGTTCGGGGTGGAGCGCCAAGCTCAAACTGTAGCCGCAGGAGCCTTTGGTGTGCCCAGCGCTCGGAGCACGTCGCGAATGAGTTGCGCGCGGTCTTTCGGCTCGGGCGTGTCGCGTTCGATGCGCAGCTTGTCGTTGCCGGCCAGCTTGATGTGGCGGTTCTTCTGCACCAGCTCGATGATCTTGAGCGCATCCACCGGCGGGTTCGGCTTGAAACTGATCACCATCAGCCCTGGCGCAGCGTCGATCTTGGTCACGCCGTACGGTTTGGCAAGCACGCGCAGGCGGTGCACGTCGAAAAGCGTTTGCCCCTGCGGCGGCAGTTTGCCGAAGCGGTCGGTGATCTCTTCGAGCAAGCCGTCGATGTGTTCCGGCTTCTGCGCCGTGGCCAGGCGCTTGTAGAGCGACAGGCGCATGTGAACGTCGCCGCAATAGGTGTCGGGCAGCAGTGCGGGTGCGTGCAGGTTGATCTCGGTCGTGGCCGAGAGCGGGCTCAAGAGGTCGGGTTCCTGCCCGGCCTTCAGCGCACGCACGGCTTCGGCCAGCATCTCGTTGTAGAGCTGGAAGCCACCCTCCATCATGTTGCCGCTCTGGTTGTCGCCCAGCACTTCGCCGGCGCCGCGAATCTCAAGGTCGTGCATCGCAAGGTAGAAGCCCGAGCCCAGCTCCTCCATGCTCTGGATCGCATCGAGCCGCTGCGCCGCGGCCTTGGTGAGGCCCTCGACATCGGGCACCAGCAGGTAAGCGTAGGCTTGGTGGTGCGAGCGGCCGACGCGCCCGCGCAGCTGGTGCAGCTGAGCCAGGCCGAACTTGTCGGCACGGCTCATCACGATGGTGTTGGCGCTCGGTACATCGATGCCGGTCTCGATGATGGTCGAGCACAGCAGCAGGTTGTGGCGCTGGGCAACGAAGTCGCGCATCACGGTTTCGAGCTGGCGCTCTGGCATCTGGCCATGCGCGACGGCGATGCGCGCTTCGGGGATCAGCTCTTGCAGCTTGTCGCGCCGCGCGTTGATGGTCTCGACTTCGTTGTGCAGGAAGTAGACCTGCCCGCCACGCTTTAACTCGCGCAACACGGCTTCGCGGATCACGCCGCTCGATTCGCTGCGCACGAAGGTCTTGATCGCCAGGCGGCGCTGCGGCGCGGTGGCGATCACGCTCAGATCGCGCAGGCCTTCGAGCGCCATTCCCAGGGTTCTCGGGATTGGCGTGGCGGTGAGCGTGAGAACGTCAACCTCGGCGCGCATCGCCTTGATGGCTTCCTTGTGGCGCACGCCGAAGCGGTGTTCTTCGTCGATCACCAGCAGGCCCAGGCGCTTGAACTTGACCTTCTCGCTGATCAAGGCGTGCGTGCCGATGACGATGTCGACGGTGCCGTCGGCCAGGCCTTCGAGCGTTGCCTTGACTTCCTTGGTGGAGCGAAAGCGCGAGATCTCGGCCACACGAACCGGCCACTTGCCGAAGCGGTCGGAAATGTTCTGGTAGTGCTGCTCCGCCAGCAGCGTGGTCGGCGCCAGAATTGCAACCTGCTTGCCACCAGTGACGGCCACGAATGCGGCCCGCAACGCGACCTCGGTCTTGCCGAAGCCGACGTCGCCGCACACCAGGCGGTCCATCGGCTGTGGCGAGACCATGTCTTGTATGACGGCGTGGATCGCGGCCTTCTGGTCGGGTGTTTCTTCGAAGCCGAAGCTGGCGGCGAAAGCCTCGTAGTCGTGCGGCGAAAAGCGAAAGGCAAAGCCTTCGCGTGCGGCGCGGCGTGCGTAGAGGTTCAACAATTCGGCGGCGGTGTCGCGCACCTGTTCAGCGGCCTTGCGCTTGGCCTTTTCCCACTGGCCCGAGCCGAGCCGGTGCAAGGGCGCTTCGTCGGCGCTGACGCCGGTGTAGCGGGCGATCAGGTGGAGCTGCGCGACCGGCACATAGAGCGTGGCGTTGTCGGCGTATTCGAGGTGCAGGAACTCGCTCGCGCCGCCGTCGGCACCGTTCGACAGGTCGATGCTTTTCAGGCCCACGTAACGGCCGATGCCATGGTTCGCGTGCACCACCGGGTCACCGACCTCGAGTTCGGACAGGTCCTTGATCAGCGCGTTGACATCGCTGACCTGCTCTTGCTTGCGGCGCCGCCGTGCGGTCGGGCTGGTGGCGAAGAGTTCGGTCTCGGTGACGAACTGGATCGTGGTGCCAGCGTCGGGTTCGAACCAGAAGAATCCTTCGGCGAGCGGCGCCACAACAATCGCGAAGTGCTCATCGCCAGCCTGGAATTCCTCAAGCGTGGCAACACTTGGCGGCTCGATCTTGCTGTCGCGCAACAGCTCCAGCAGGCTCTCGCGCCGGCCTTCGCTTTCGGCCACGATCAGCACCCGGTATTTCGTGGTGCCCACGTGCAGTTGCAGCTTCTTCAGTGGCTCGGGCGCACCACGGTCAACCCCGAATTCTGGCAAGGGGCGCGCCCACTCGGCTTCCTGCTGGCCACGCACCGCCAACTGCGAATGCTGGTTGCACAGCGCGAAGAAGTCCTCGGGACGCAGGAACAGTTCTTCCGGCGCGAGAATCGGCCGTTCGCGGTCAGCCTGCAAAAAGCGGTGGCGCTCGCGTGTATCGACCCAGAAGCGCTTCAAAGCCTCGTCGATTTCGCCGTGCAGCGCCAGCGTGGCCTTGCTGCCGAGGTAGTCGAAGATCGTGGCGGTGGCGTCGAAGAACAGCGGCAGGTAGTACTCGATGCCGGCGGTGGCGATGCCCGAGCCGATGTCTTTGTAAATGCGCACCTTGCTCGGGTCGCCGTCCATCTTTTCGCGCCAGCGCGCGCGGAAGGCGGAGCGGGCGGTGTCGTCCATCGGGAACTCGCGGCCGGGCAGCAGGCGCACTTCGGGCACGGGGTAGAGACTGCGCTGGCTGTCGGGGTCGAAGGTGCGAATCGAATCGACTTCGTCACCAAACAAGTCGACACGGTAGGGCACCAGCGAGCCCATTGGGAACAGGTCGATCAGGCCACCGCGCACCGCGTATTCGCCGGGTGAAACGACCTGGCTCACGTGGGTGTAACCGGCCAGTGTGAGCTGCGCTTTCAGTGCCGTTTCGTTGAGCTTTTCTTTCTGCCTGAAGTTGAAGGTGTAGGCCGCCAGAAAGCTCGGCGGGGCCAGGCGCACGAGCGCGGTGGTGGCCGGCATCAGCAGCACGTCGACCGCGCCCTGCTGAATGCGCCAGAGCGTGGCCAGCCGCTCGGAGATCAGGTCTTGGTGGGGCGAGAAGGTGTCGTAGGGAAGGGTTTCCCAGTCGGGGAACACCGCCACGCGCAACTCTGGCGCAAAGAACACAAGCTCGTCTTCGAGCCTTTGTGTGTCGGCCGGCTCGGCCGTGACGATGGCCGTGAGCTTGCCGGCATCTTTTTGCACGCGAGCAAAACGCGCAAGGAGCAACGCGTCAGCCGAGCCGGTGGGGCGGGGCAACGTGAAGCGTTTTCCGGGGGCGATGTCGGGAAGGTTCATAGGGCTAAAAGCGATTCGCCCCGCAAGGTGTTCCCGCGGGGCGAATCAGGGAGCCGATTATAGAATTCGCGCTCCCATGACCCCTGCAGCTGCCTCAATCACCCCGCCTCGTTTGTTTGCACTTGTTCCGTGCGCTGGGGTGGGTGAGCGAGCCGGTGCCGTTGGGCCGAAGCAGTACGCGCAGCTCGCTGGCCGCAGCCTCGTCGCGCACACCTTGATCGCCTTGCAGGGCGTGCGGCGGCTGACTGGCGCGTTGGTCGTGTTGAGCCCCGCAGACCGTGGCTTCGAAGCGGCGGTTCCTGGCTTTGCCGGATGGGTTTCACGCGAGGGCGGCGCAACCCGCGCGCAGACCGTTGTGAGCGGCTTGCGCGTGCTCTTGGCGAACGGGGCCTTGCCCAGCGACTGGGTGTTGGTGCACGACGCAGCACGCTGCCTGCTGCGCGCCGAATGGGTCGACACACTGATCGACGCTTGTCTGCCCGATGCCTGCGGCGGGCTGCTCGCCTTGCCGGTGGCCGACACGCTCAAGGCCGGGCAGGGCGGCCTTGTAACGAGCACCGTTGATCGCCTCGGTCTGTGGCAGGCACAAACCCCGCAGATGTTTCGGATCGGGCCGCTGCAAGAGGCGTTGTCCAAGGTCGGCGCGCCTGGCGCCAACGTCACAGACGAAGCCAGCGCGATGGAAGCCGCAGGCCAATCACCGCGCCTCGTGCCCGGGTCGCTCGAAAACTTCAAAGTCACCTACCCGGCGGATTTCGATCTCGCCGAACGTTTGTTGAGGACGCGCACATGAACAAGGGCAGGGCGCCGATCTGGCGCATCGGCGAGGGCTGGGACAGCCACGCGCTTGTGGTCGGTCGCAAGCTCGTGCTGGGCGGCGTGGAGATCATGCACACGCATGGTCTGATGGGCCACTCCGACGCCGACGCCTTGTGCCACGCCGTCAGCGATGCGCTGCTCGGCGCTGCGGCAATGGGCGACATCGGCTTTCATTTTCCCGACACCGACCTGCAATACAAAGGCGCTGACTCGATCGCTCTGCTGGCCGAGTGTGCGCGGCGCGTGCGTGGCGCAGGCTGGTTGATCGGCAACATTGACAGCACCGTCATCGCGCAGGCGCCGAAGATGGCGCCGCACATTCTGGCGATGCGCCAGCGCATTGCCACGTCTTTACTGGTGGCGATCGACCAGGTCAGTGTGAAAGCCAAAACGGCCGAGAAGATGGGGCCAGTGGGCCGCGGTGAGTCGATCGAGGCGCGCGCGGTTTGCATGCTGTTCAAGCAACCGGCCTGACGAACAGCGGGCGACGACGGGGCTGGCGCGTGCGCTCAGGGCGCTTTTTTAAGGCGGATGTGCGCGAGCAAACCGCCGTCGGGTGCGTTGACCACCTCGAAGGTGCCGCCCATGCGTTGCACCGCCTTCTCAACAATGGCCAGCCCCAGGCCGGCACCCGTGGCTGCGGTGCGCGCGGCGTCGCCGCGGAAGAAAGGCGTGGTGAGCTGCGGCAGCTTCTTCGGGTCAACGCCCGGCCCGAAATCGCGCACGCTCAGGATCACCCATGGCCCGGTACGCGCGTAGCTCACCTGCACGCGGGCGATGCCTGTGTCGGTCGTGCGGCCGTAGCGGCGTGCGTTCTCGAACAGGTTTTGCAGCACCCGGCCGAGCTCGATGTCGTCGGCCATCACCTTGGTGTCGATCGCCACGCGTGAGCTGATGCGAATCTGTGTGGTGTCTCGGAACGCCGCCATCTCGCGGTCGACCACGCCACTCAGGTGAACCGGCGTCAGCCGCACTTCGCCGGGGCGGGCGTAGTCCATGAACTTGTCGATGATGGCGTCGAGCTGCGCGATGTCGAGCGCCATGTTGCCCTTGGCTTCTTCATCTTGCACGCTCATCTCTGCTTCAAGACGCAACCTGGCCAACGGCGTGCGCAGGTCGTGCGAGATGCCGGCGAGCATCACCGCGCGGTCTTGTTCGACCTTGGCGAGTTCGCGCGCCATGCGGTTGAAGCCCATGTTGACCTGACGTATCTCGCTGGTCATCGTGTTCTCGTCAAGCACCGAGTCGAACTCGCCTTCGCGGATGCGGCTGGCGGCGAATGACAGTTCCTTGAGCGGCTGGTTGATCAGCCGCGCAATGCCGGCCGAGCCAAGCACCGTGGACAGAAGCGCGATGCTGACCCACAGCGTCAGCGTGCTCCAGGCGATGGGGCCTGCCCGGGTGGGGTCGGCCTGCAGCCAAAACGGGTCTTTCTCGATCGAGAAGCCGACCCACAACCCGGCCTCACCGTTCACCGAGCTGGCCACGAGGGTGTCGGTGCCGAGCTCAGCCCGCAGCTCTGCACCGATGGTGCGGGTGAAGCGGTCGACTTCGTAGGGCTCCCAGGTGTCTTTGGGTTCACGCGGCGCGAGCTTTAACGATTCTTGGGTCGAGATGCCCTTGATCAGCGCCACGCGGTTGATGCCGTCGCTCGAGCGCAGCGCAGCGCGCGTGAGCTTGGTCATGCTTGCGATCTGCTGCGCCGCCTGAAGCGCGCGTGGCTCGAATTCGAGAGCCCTGAAGGTCTGAACCCACGCGAACACGCCGCTCGCAAGCAGCAGTGCAAGCAGAAAGAAGGTGCGCCAGAAGAGGCTGAGCGCGACTTGTTTTTGGGGCATGGGTTCGGGTCAGAGCCTGTGAATGAATCCGGAGCGGCCAAGCGGGCAAGCTAAGCGGAGCCCATCTGGTGCGGTGTTCCACACGGCACGAAACTCTGCACTGGGCGCTAAGCGCAGCCTTAGCACGGACGGCGGCGACCACTTGCAACGGCGAGTGGCGCCGCTTGGCTCGGCCACCCGGTTGGATCGGACTTGTCCAAGGGCTGCGCGAGGCAGGTTGACTGCGGTGCTTGCCGACCGGTTACGCTGCACCGTCTGGCACGAACACGTAGCCGACGCCCCACACCGTTTGGATGTATCGCGGCTGGGCCGGGTCGGGCTCGATCATCTTGCGCAGGCGCGAGATTTGCACGTCGAGGCTGCGGTCGAAAGGCTCGAACTCGCGGCCTCGTGCGAGTTGAGCAAGCTTGTCGCGCGACAGCGGCTGGCGCGGGTGACGCACCAGCGCTTTCAGCATCGAGAACTCGCCTGTGGTCAGAGCGATCTGCTCGCCCGCTTTCGACAGGCGGCGCAGCGCGAGATCGAACTCGAACGGGCCAAAGGTCACGGTCTGGGCGTCAAGAGCCGGCGCGCCTGGGGCTTCGATCATGGGGCGGCGGCGCAACACAGCGTGAATGCGCGCCAGCAGCTCGCGCGGGTTGAAGGGCTTGGGCAGGTAGTCGTCGGCGCCGACTTCCAGGCCGACGATGCGGTCCACGTCTTCCACCTTGGCGGTGAGCATGATGATCGGCGTGAGGTCGTTGGCAGCGCGCAAGCGGCGGCAGATCGACAGACCATCTTCGCCGGGCAACATCAGGTCGAGCACGATCAGGTGCACGGTCTCGCGTGTCAGCAGGCGGTTGAGCGCCTTGGAATCTTCGGCCAGCAAAACCTCGAAGCCCTCTTGTGTCAGGTAGCGGCGCAACAGGTCGCGGATGCGAGCGTCGTCGTCGACAACGACTATGCGGTCGGCGCGTTGGTTTCCAGCAGTAGACATGAGTGACTCCGAATTTGTAACAGCTGCGATTCTGCGCAGATTTGCTGGGTTTTTTCGACTCGCATGACCGGTTGTTACAACTCTGTAGTGAGGCTACTCCTGCTTGGTCACTCGCTCGACACGTGTAAGGTGTGCCAGCTTGCGCGGAAGCGCTTTCGTGTTGCGCTTTTGAACCCTACCAATAAGGCAAACCAACCATGCTCTCGACCACCGTTCGTGCAACTCTTGCGATCCTCACCCTGACCGCCACATTTGCCACCTGGGCTGACACCGCCGCGCCGGCGCAAGGCGTGGTGAGCCTGTCGGCGAGTGCGACCCTCGAGGTCACAAAAGACCTGCTCGGCATCACGCTGAGCACCACCCGCGAAGGGCCGGACGCCGCCAGCGTGCAGTCCCAACTGAAACAGGCGCTGGACTCTGCGCTCACCGAGGCGAAGAAGGTCGCCAAGCCGGGGCAGCTTGAGGTGCAGACCGGCGGCTTTTCGCTGTCGCCGCGCTACACCAGCAAGGGCGTGATCAACGGCTGGCAGGGCAGCGCTGAGTTGATCGTCGAAGGCCGCGACATGCAGGCCATCGGCCAGCTCACCGGGCGGATCAACACCTTGACGATCGCGCGCGTGGCGTATTCGCTGTCGCGCGAACTGCGTGAGAGGAGCGAGGGCGACGTCTCGGCAAGGGCTATTGCACGCTACCGCGAGAAGGCAGCCGAATACGCCAAGCAGTTTGGTTATAGCGGCTACGTCGTCCGTGAGGTCAGTGTCAGCGGCAACGAAGGGACCTCGGTCCAGGCGCCGATGTACCGGGCCAAGGCGATGTCGTTGGTCGCCGGCGACGAAGCGTTGCCGGTCGAGGCAGGCAAAGGCGTCGTAACGGTCAGTGTGAGCGGCACGGTGCAGATGAACAGGTGAGAACCTGTGAACAGATTCGGCCAACCTGCACGCCGCATGCGGCGCAGCCGACGCGCTGAGCATGAAGCCCAATGACGCGGTTGATGTGCTGGGCGATCCAGAAGGCTTTGACCCCACGCCCGCTCATAGCCTGCCCATGACCGGCACCCGCGCTCGGCTTGCCGTGTTATTTAGAACCTCTGCGCCGGGCGCAAGGAGTGCCGCCGCGCCAGTCGTGCCGGCTTCGGGTTGCCTTGGCTTACGATGCGCAAAAACCGTCAAAGCCCCGCCATGAACGAACCTCGCCTGAACTCCGTGCAATGCCTCAGTGCCCGCGGCCTGCACCGCATGGCCTACTGGGAATGGGGCGACGCAGCCAACCCGCGGGTGCTGGTCTGCGTGCATGGCCTGTCGCGACAAGGGCGCGACTTCGACACCCTGGCGCGCAGCTTGTGCGCTGACTACCGCGTGGTCTGCCCCGACGTGGTGGGTCGTGGCCAGTCAGACGCGCTGGCCGACCCGATGGGCTACCAGATCCCTGCTTATGTGGCCGACATGGTCACGCTGCTCGCGCGCTTGAACGCCGCCACGGTGCACTGGGTTGGCACCTCGATGGGCGGGCTGATCGGCCTGGGCTTGGCATCGTTGCCGCAATCGCCGATCGCTAGGCTGGTGATGAACGACGTCGGCCCGACGATTCAGGCCGAGGCGCTAGAGCGCATCGGTACCTATCTCGGCGCGCCCGTTCACTGGAAAACGCTCGACGATGCGGCCGATTACATGCTGTCGATCTCGAAAGGTTTCGGCCCGCACACGCGTGATGCTTGGCTCGCACTGACGCGGCCGATGCTCAAGGCCGATGGCGACGGCTTCAAACCGCACTACGACCCGAACATCGCCCAACCGTTCAAGGCCGTCACAAGTGAGATGGCCGCGGCTGGCGAGGCTTTTTTATGGCACAGCTTCGATGCAGTGCGCTGCCCAACGCTGCTGCTAAGGGGTGCCGATTCCGACTTGCTCACCCGCGAAACGGCGCAGGCCATGACGCAGCGTGGCCCGAAAGCGCGGCTGGTTGAATTTGCCGGTGTCGGCCACGCTCCTACGCTGGTGGCTGCCGAACAGGTCGAGGTTGTGCGGGGGTTCCTGCTCGCGCCATGAAAACCGGTCTGCTGGGTGTGCCGCAAGCGGCAGCGCCCATCGTTGCACTGGTAGATGAGCATGCAGACGGTGCCGCTGAATCGGCCCAACTCGTGCGTGCACGGGCCTTCGCCGAGCCCTTGCTCTCGGGCCAGTTGCTCCATACGGGCGAAGACGCGCTTGCGCACGCCGATGCTGTGGCGGAGATTCTGCGCGGTATCGGCGCAGCGCCGTCGATGCGCGCTGCGGCCTACCTTGTCTACGCGGCAGACTACCTGAGCAACCCCGAGGAAGTCGTTGCCAAGGCGTTCGGGCCGTCCCACGCGAGCGTGGTTGCCGGTACCCGCAAGCTCGTTCAATTGCAGCGCGCCGCGCGCGAAGCGCAACTCGGGCAGGACCAGCGCGCGCAGCAGACCGAGCGCGTGCGCAAGATGCTGCTCGCGTTCTCGCGCGACCTGCGGGTGGTGCTTCTGCGCCTGGCGTCGCGGCTGCAGACGCTGCGCTTCTTTGCGGCCAGCAAGACACCGTGCCCGCAGGCGCTGGCCGCCGAGTCCCTGCACGTGTTTGCACCCCTGGCCAACCGGCTGGGCATCTGGCAGATCAAATGGGAGCTGGAAGACCTGTCGTTCCGCTTTCTCGACCCCGAAAGCTACCGCCAAATCGCACGCCTGATCGACGAAACCCGGGTCGAGCGCGAGCAGCGTGTCGAGGCTTTCTGCGAGCAACTCCAAGACGATCTGTCTGCCCACGGCCTGCGCGCGCAGGTGAAAGGCCGGCCCAAGCACCTCTACAGTATTTGGCAGAAGATGAACGGCAAGGGGCTCGACTTCGAGCGTGTGTTCGATGTGCGTGCAGTGCGGGTGGTCGTGCCTGATGTGGCGGGCTGCTATGCGGTTCTTGGGCGGGTACACGAACTCTTCAAAGCCGTACCCGGCGAGTTGGACGACTACATCGAGCGGCCGAAACCGAACGGCTACCAGTCGCTGCACACGGTGGTGCTCGATGGGAGCGGGCGCTCGGTGGAAGTGCAGATCCGCACGCCAGCGATGCACGAGCACGCAGAGCACGGCGTGGCAGCGCATTGGGCCTACAAAGATGCCGGCGCAAAGGGCTATGCCGGCGTGAGTGCCAACGTCGACCTGAGCGCCACGGTGGCTGAAGCGCGCAAGGCGGTGCTGCGTCAGTTGCTGGCTTGGGAGCGTGATTTCGCCGAGCAGGGCGCCGCCGCAGCGGGGGCGGCCGGCGCCGCGGCCGAAGAGCGCGTCTACGTCTTCACGCCCGGCGCTGCGGTGGTCGAGCTGCCGGCCGGCGCCACGCCCATCGACTTCGCCTACACGGTGCACACCGAGCTCGGCCACCGCTGCCGCGGCGCGAAAGTCGACGGTGTGATGGTGCCGCTGAACACGCCGCTGCAAAGCGGGCAGACGGTCGAGGTCAGCACGGTGAAAGAGGGCGGCCCCTCGCTCGACTGGCTCAATGCTGAACTCGGCTACCTGAAGAGTTCGCGCTCGAAGACCAAGGTGCGCGCCTGGTACAACGCGCTGGCCCAGCACGCAACGATTGCGCGGGGCCGCGAGGCGGTGGAGAAGCTGTTGCAACGTGAAGGCAAGACGGCCGTCAAGCTTGACGACCTTGCTTCACAACTCGGCTTTCGCAATGCCGACTCGCTCTTCGAAGTGGTCGGCAAAGACGAGCTCTCGTTGCGCACGATCGAAACCTTGCTGCGCCCGGCTGCAACGCCGTTGACACCCGACGAGCTGATCGCGCTGCGCCGCTCCGACCCCGACGGGCGCGCGCCGCAGGGTGGGGTGCTGGTGGTCGGGGTCGAGTCGCTGATGACGAGTCTTGCACGCTGCTGCCGCCCGGCGCCGCCCGATGCGATTGGCGGTTACGTGACGCGCGGCAAAGGCGTCGCCGTGCACCGAGCCACATGCGCCAACTTCCGCGAGATGGCGGCGCGCGCGCCGGAGCGCGTGATCAGCGTCGCCTGGGGTGCGCCCCGTGGCGACAAGGCTGCGCTGTACCCAGTCGACGTGATCGTCGAAGCGAGCGACAGGCAAGGCTTGCTTCGCGACATCTCCGAGCTGTTTGCAAAAGAGAAGATGAACGTCACCGGTGTGCAGACCCGCTCGGTCAAGGACTCGCAGGGCGGCACCGCATGGATGAGTTTCACGATCGAAGTTGCAAATTCGGCTCGGCTGACGCACGTGCTGGGGCTGGTGGGCCGCGTTGCAGGTGTTCGCTCGGTGCGGCGCAAATAGACGCGCTGAAACGCTGCTATACAATCTGAGGCTTCACAGGCGCGTAGCTCAGCTGGTTAGAGCACCACCTTGACATGGTGGGGGTCGATGGTTCGAGTCCATTCGCGCCTACCAAATTCGGTAGGGAATTCGGCAGGGAATTTGTTGGGATAGTCGGTAAGAAGCCCGGTAAAGGTTCTGTATAAAGTTTGATCTAAGCAAGGAGCACCCGGCGAAAAAGCCTGGTGCTTTTTTGTTGGTGCAATCAAACGTCGGCGGGCGAAACGACTCACCGGCGCAGTACAGAAAGCCACTCGCGTTGTTGGCCATCGAGCGCATGGTCGGGAGTCATCATCGCCGCAGCCAGTGCTGTGCGGATGGCGGGCTCGGGCTGCGGAAGCGGCCGCGAAAGCAGCTCGTCCAGCAGCCTGCGGGCCTTCGCCAAGCTGGCGCCGTACAACTCGAAGATGCCGGCCACGCTGACGTGCCGCGCGGGGTCTTCCATCCAGCAGTCGTAGTCGGTCACGATGCCGACGGTGGCATAGGCCAGTTGCGCTTCGCGTGCAAGGAACACTTCCGGTATGTTGGTCATGCCCACAAGGTGGCAGCCGGCGTGTCGAAGGAAATGGCTTTCCGCCCGGGTGCCCAGACGCGGTCCTTCGACGCAGGCGTAGGTCAGGCCCCGGTGAAGCGTGATGTCCAAAGAGCGCGCTGCGGCCTCAGTCGCATCGACCAGCGCTGCGCTGACGGGCGTTGCCGTAGAGACATGGGCGGCAACGCCGCCACCAAAGAAGCTGCGCTCGCGGCTGCCCCGCGTCCAGTCGAAATACTGTTCAGGCATCGCCAGATCGCCCGGCTCGATCGCCTCGGCGAGGCTGCCCATCGCAGAGAAGCCAAGCACCATCGTCGCGCCGGCGCGCTTGAGCGCGTAGATGTTTGCTCGGTAGTTCACCTCGTGCGGCAGCAATCGGTGCCCGGCGCCGTGCCGCGCCAGAAACAACAAGGGCGTGTTGCCGATGAGGCCGCGCACCACGGCGCCCGAGGGGTTGCCGAACGGCGTAGCGTCGGAAGTTTCTGACTCAATCTTGAGGCCGGCAAGGTCGTACAGGCCGGTGCCTCCGATGATGGCGAGCATGGGTTCAGGTCTCCGAAGTGATGAAGGCATCAGCCGCCGTGCAAGCTGGCCCGTGGGTGATGCGCTGCCAATAAGACGTGTGTGCGTCGGTGCCGGGCGGCCATTGCCGCAGGAAGCTTTGCTGCCAGGTCGGCGAGTCGATCTCGATGGCGATGGCGTCCAAATGAACTGCGCCCCTGACATCTCCATAACGCCGTTGGTCGCCGCGAAAAGCCCGCAAGGAAATGCGCGTTAGCAGGCCCGCTTTGTCGTTAAGGAAATTTGGCATGCCGGCAGCGCCGTTGTTCAGCACCAGCGGGGCGAGCGTGCGGCCCGCCATGGGCAACCCATGGAAGACCGGCGCACAGGTGTGGCTGCTTGCAAACACGTCCACTTTTGCGGCTTCGAACCAGGCGCGCACGCGCTGCCGATGTGCGCTGTCTTGCAAAGACTCTCGCGCGAAGCCCCAACCCGCGAGCGACTCGGCATCGCCGTGAACGATGGCCACCCGCAGGCTGCCCACGTTGACACGCCGGGTCATTGGCAGTGCCATCAGACGACTCGTGAGGTCTGGAAACTGCGCCGCGGTGGCGCGCAGCCGGCGCATGATCTGGTTCGATCTTTCGACGAACCCATCGCCCACCCAAGCCGGGTAAGCGCAGCCGCAGCCCGCGTCGCCGTTACCCGGTTCGCCGTTACCCGCGCCGCCGCTGCCGAGTTCGGTCTCGACATTGCCGCGCAGCGCATCGAAGCCCAGCACCACGCGGTTGATCGATTCGAAGCTAGCGGGGTCGACGTTGAACCAGTTGAAGTCGCCATTGAAGACCAAGCGTTTGAGGCCCGTTTCGCGATCAAAAAGTTCGAGCACGCTGGAGAGCGCAGACTCGTTGCCGTACAGGCCGCCAACGACGTAAAGCGTTTCACACTCGGCTTCGGCATCACGCGCGAAACTGGTTGTTGCATAGCGGTAGTGCAGGGGGCAACTTCGCCCCGGCGCGTGCTGAGCTTCTGACGCGGCAGTGCGTTTGTCGATCAAGCGGATCTCCGTTTCGCGTCCATAAATGGTCGATCAACCCGCGCCCAGCGCGGCACGCCGCGTCGCTGTTGCACTCACTGGCACTGGCACATGCTCGGGCGCCGCGGCAACACGGTACAGCTCAGCCAGCGTGGCCTCGTCGACGGCCGCGACCGGCAGGTCGAAGGCCAGGCGCCCAAGGGCGAGGCCTAACACCCGGTCGGCCAGAAGCGGCAGAACGCGAGTGTCGTGCACCACCGTCAACAAGGTCTTGCCACGCGCGGCCAGTGTCAGCAAGTTGCAGACTTCGCGCGCTGCCGAGGGGTCCAGGCTTGCCGTCGGCTCGTCAGCAAGAATGAGTTGCGGTTGTTGCACCAGCAGCCGCGCCAGCGCCACCTTCTGGCGCTCGCCGCCAGAGAGCCGGTCGGCGCGCGTGTTGGCGTGGCCGGTCAGCCCCACAGCGGCCAGTGCTTGCCGTGCTTGCGCGATCACGGCTGGGTCATACCAACGTGCCCAGGTGCGCAAGGCGGCAGCGCCACTCGTGTGCCCCAACGATCCAATCAAAACGTTCTCCAGCGCGCTGAGCCGGTGGACGAGGTGCAAGCCCTGCATGACTTGCCCGACGTCTCGGCGCAGCGCACGCAGCACGCTAGACGGTAGTCCGGCATCCAGGCGCTGCCCCAACACCGTGACCTGGCCTTGCGTGGGCAATAAAAATCCAGAGAGGCAGCGCAGCAGTGTGGACTTGCCGGCACCGTTGCGCCCGACGATGGCCACCCGCTCGCCGGCACGGATTTCGAGTCGGGGCAGGTCCAGCGTCACGCGGCCTGCGAACTCGCACCGCAGTGTGTCGATCAGCACCACAGCTTGGCTGCTGTGCGCTGGGACGGGTTTATTCACGGGCTCTCACAACAGCGCGCGGCGGATAGATCGGCTTACGGCATCGAAGCTCGCCACCAGCCCAACCACCACGAGCAATATGGTTGCGAGCCGTCCCCACTGGAACAGCGAGGTCGCCTCCGAAATCAGCAAGCCCAGACCGCCGGCGCCGATGAGGCCAAGGATGGTCGAGTCGCGAATATTGAACTCCCATACATACAAGTGGTTAGACACGAACTGCGGCACGACAGCTGGCCAAACGGCGTTGAAGAACACCTGCGTGGGCCGTGCACCAGTGGCGCGCACGGCGTCAATCGCGCCCATGTCCAGCGTCTCGATCGATTCCGAAAAGAGTTTGCCGTAGCTGCCCATCGAGTGCAGGCCGATCGCGAGGATACCGGCGGTCGGCCCGAGGCCAACGATTCCCACCAATACCAGGCCGAACACCAGCGTGTGGACCGCACGGCAAACGTCGAGCAGGCCCTTGGCGGCCCAGGCCAGCGCAGGGGGTGCGCCGAGATTGCGCGCTGCCAATACCCCCAGTGGCAGCGCGAGCGCTGCGCCCAGCAAGGAGCCAAGCGTGGCGAGCTGCACCGTTGTCCAGGTGGCGTGCGCCAGCGCGACAAGGAACTGGCGTTCAACCAGCGGTCGGTTTTCAACCCGGAGCAATGCGCCGTCGTCGCTGCGGAATTCGAGCCGCGGGTTGCCGAACCAGACATCGACAAAACTGGGCCGCGAAAACTCACCCACTGACTTGAGAAGGTTGCTCCAAGGGTTGCGCCCCATCGACAACTCGCCGGCCGACCACAGGCTGCCCAGGCACAGTGCCACCAGCGCTGCATACAGCAGCATCAGAAGCAGGAAGCGCAAGCGGCCCGGCAACTTCCTGGTCGGCCAACCGGCGAGTGCTGCCAATACGCTCATCTGGCCCCCTGCGCTCGGCGGGCTGTCCCTGCGAGGGCGAGCGAGCGCCGTGGGAGCCGCCGTGCGGCGCTCATTTGGGCAGCAGCTTGCCCGTAGCCAGCCCGGCGTCTCGGATCGGCTTGTAGAAGGCGTTGTCGCTGGCCACGAAGCCGGTGTAGTGCACCGGCAGCAGATCGGGCTGCGCTTTCAACAAGGTGCTGGTCTCGACGAGCGCGGCTTGCAGCCGAGCGACGAAAGCTTTGTCTTTGAACAACGATTCGCTGACCGCGAAGGCGTCGTTTGGCAGCGGCGCTGATTGCCAAATCACGCGTGAGCGCTCGGCCTTGATGAGGCCTTGTTCGATCATCGCGTTTCGGTTGCGGTTGTAGTCGGCCCCGGCGTCGAGCTGGCCCGCTGCCACCTGCGTCTCAATGGCCTGGTGCTTGGTGTAGAGCACCTTCGAGAAATAGGTCTCTGGGTCGATGCCCTGGCCCATGAAGTAGTGCAGCGGAATCAGGTAACCCGAAGTCGAGCCCTTGTCGCCGAACGCAAAGGTCTTGCCCTTGAGGTCGGCCACGCTGCGAATGCCTGAATCGGGGTGGGTGATCATCAGCGCGAAGTACTCGGGCTTGCCATCGTAGAGGATGGTCGAGACCACCTGCGCCTCGGCCGCATGGTTGGCAAGCACGTAGCCCCACGGGCCCATCAAGGCCAGATCGGTTTCGCCGTTGGCGAGCGATTTGGCAAGCCCTTCCCAGGTGTCTACGGTGCGCAGCTCGACCGGGCGCTTGAGCCGTTCGGAAAGGTGCTGCGCCAGCGGGCGGTAGGTGGCATCGTTGCGTTCACGGTCCGGTTGAAACAAGCCGACGCCGAGTTTTAGGGGCGCCCCCTGGGCGAACGCAGAAAGGGCAGCGAGGCCAAGGGTCCAGGCGGTAAAAAGGCGAAGCAAAAGTTTCATTGGGAATCTCCAGGGATGAGGAATCAGGGTTCGCGTGGCGCATGACTGGCGGCCAAGGCGAAGCGCTTGAGAAAGGCGCGGTCGATGCGGTCTTTCCATCGCAACACCCATCGCCCGTTGGCCGACCAGCAGCCCCACGAAGCGATGGCACGGCCGTCGAAGGTCGACAGCAGTGAGAGGAAACGGCGCTGAGGATGAAAGGCCGCCAGCGCCCCGTCGCCAAGCGCGGCGCGCAAGTTCGAGCTGAGCACGGAACCCATGCGCACCGCGTACACGCCGGCTTTGGGCAGCGGCTCGGCCCACTCTGCGCAATCACCGACCGCGTGAACCTGCGGGTGCGACAACGAGCGCAGCCAGCGATCAACCCGAATGAACCCTGGGGCGCTGACGGCCAGGCCGCAATCACGCTGCCAAGCGTGGGCTTGGGCGCCGGTTGCCCACAGCACCAGTTCGCCTGGGTGCCGCTCGGTGTCGTCGAAAGAAGCGGAAAGTTGCGCCGTCACGCCAGCGGCTTTCAGGGCCGCTGTCGCGCGGCTCACGGCGCCGCGCGACACGCTTGGCAAGAGTGCCGCTCCGGTGCTGACGAGGTGGCCACGAATGTGCCGATGCGGATGCCTCTTGCGAAAGCAAGCCAAGGTGGCGAGCAGCGCTTCAACGCCAGCCGCACCACCGCCGACCGCCGTGACGTGACCAACCTGTTCTGCGCCTGGCTGGGTGGTTTCCGCCAACATGGCCTCCCAGGCGTGGCGCAGTTCTGCCAGGGGGCGCAGTGCCAGCATGCGCACGCCGGCCGGCGCAGTGGGCGGGAGCAGGGTAGAGCCCACGTTCAGCGACAGCACGTCGTAGTCGAGCACCAGGCCGCTGCGCAATTGCAGGCGCTGATGTTGCGGCTCCAGCGCGACCAGTTCGTCGATCAAAAAACGGGCTTGCGCCGAAGCAGCCAGTGCAGCGAAGTCGATGCAGATGTCTTCGAAGCGATAGTGACCTGCGAGCCAGCCCGGCACCATGCCAGAGTAGGGCGCCAAGGCACTGGGTGAGACCAGAACGAGGTCTACATCGCGCAGTGGCGAGGCGATCCAATCCTTCAGCACCTGCGCATGGGCGTGGCCAGCGCCGACCAGCACGAGACGTTTCACACTGACCACCGGGCAGGAAGGTGCACAAGATCGGCGGGCTCGTCGATGTCGGCAACCGGCGCGAGTTCGGCGTGTTGCAGCCCTGCGGCGAGCAACCGGGTGCGGGTCGCGGCCATCACGCCCGCGGTGCTCCACACCATGTTGGCGAACAGTTGGGGCGCGGGTTGCCGAAGCCCGATCAGCGCGTAGCCGCCATCGATGGCGGGCACGAAGACCGCATCGGTATCGTTGAGGGTCTGCGCTGCCTGCTGCAACAGCGCGGCGTCGATGGCCGGCGCATCGGTGCCGATCATCAAGACCTGGCTGCTGTGTGCGAACCAGCGGTCGAACGCGTGGCTCATGCGCGCGCCCAGATCACCTTCAACTTGAGATGACAGCACGATTCCCGTACACAGTGCTAGCGGCGCGAAGCTGGCATGCGTGTGCTCGGGTGCGCAGCACAGGTCAACAGTTCCGAGCTGCGCTGCGAGCGCCTGTTCCACGGCGTGCTTGAGCAGCCGAGATGCGAGTTCCGCTGCGCCAACAGCACCGAGCGCGGGGATCAGCCGGGTCTTGGCGTAGCCCGGAACGGGCGCTTTGGCCATCACGATCACCGTGCATCTGCCGCTCATTCGCCCGCTCATCGGTAGGCCCGGGCGAGCGCCTCGACAGGTTCACCGCGCCAGTAGCGCCAGCGGAGCCGCCACATCAGAAAGATCGTGCGCCAGATGCCCCGGCGTGCCCAGCGCCGCCCCGAAGTTGATACGCGTTGGCGCAAGCAAGCCGGCGCAGAGCCGCTGCGCAGACGTTTGCACAGGTTGATGTCTTCCATCAGAGGTAAGTCGGCATAGCCACCGATACGTTCGAACAGCTCACGCCTCACGAAGATCGCCTGGTCTCCGGTGGCAATGCCGCTCCAGCGAGAGCGCAGGTTCATCAGCGCCGCGATCACCGGGAACATCATTGAGCCTCCGGTGATCTCTACATCAAAACGTCCCCACTGCGCACCGGTGCGGATGGCCTGTTCAATGGCAACACTGGCGCCACTGGGTAGCCGCGTGTCGGCATGAAGAAACAGCAGCACCTCGCCGCGCGCCTGGGCTGCACCGGCGTTCATTTGCGAGGCACGGCCGCGCGGCGCCTGCAGCAGCACGCTGGCGCTACCAGCGCAACGCGCGAGCGTGGCATCGCGGCTGCCACCGTCGACCACGATAAGCTGATGCCCATCGGCGAGCAGCGGCGCGAGCGCTGCAAGGGTCGCGTCGATTTCGGCGGCTTCGTCGAGCACCGGCATCACGATAGACAAGCGCATGGGCGGTGGCGTTCTTGATCAACCCGCGGCTTTGGCGTCGTTGAGGCGCCAGTCGTAGTCGAGAAAGCTCAGCGTCGCCTTCTGCGCGCTGATGCGTTCGCGGTCGGCAGCCGCATCGGCCAGCCGGTCGGCATAACGCGCGATGAAGGCCGGCAGCGAGCCGATGCCGCGGTGGCCGAGCTTGAAGTCTTCACCATACCAATCGAAGATTTTCGAAAGTTCAAGTTTGCTGGTCACCGGGTTCCAGCGGTTGCGGCTTCGGTCGGACAGAAAACGCTGCGCCTGTTCGTCCAGCTGGGCATCGAGCCGTTCGGCGGCGAAGGCTTCTTCGCGCAGCATCGGGCAACCCACCGAAGCGCAGTTCACGGCGAAGTGAACGCGCGGATCGTCGTAGCGGCCACGCACACGCAGCATCTCGTGCTCAATGCCATCGAGCGATAAGGTGGCACCCAGCAGCGGCACGAACTTTTGCTTCCACGGGCTTTGCAGCAGGTTTCCCAGATCTTTGATCGACGCGAGTTTCGGGTAGAGCGTGAGCACGAGTTTGACGGTGAACGCGTTGTAGGCGTTGATCAGGAAGGCCTGTTGTTGCGGCTTGGTGAAGACGTCGAAGTCTGCCAGGCTGACCACAGACAGCGTGGCAAGGTAGGCCTTGAGCGCTGCGCTGTCCGCCGCCATCCCGGCATAACGCAACTGCGACGCCTTGCCGGCCTCCAGCAAAACGACATGCTTTTGCAGCAGCGTGGTCCACGCGGCGTGGCGATGATCGAACGATTCTGCGTTCGCGGACGCGGCCACAGCTGCGGCGACCAGCAGGAAGTGGCGGCGCGATGTCATGCCCGCTCCCAAGCATGAAAGCGCCGCACCCACTCCAACAGCTTTTGTGGCGCGTGCGCGCGCTTCCATTCACCCGCCACGTACTTGTTGGCCTCGGCCAACGTTGGGTAGGTGTGGATGGTGCCGAGGATCTTGTTCAACCCCAGGCCATGTTTCATCGCGAGCACATATTCCGCCAGCAGATCGCCAGCGTGCTCGCCCACGATCAACGCACCGAGGATCTTGTCTTTTCCCGGAACGGTGAGCACCTTGATGAAGCCGTTCGTGCTGTCGTCGGTGATCGCTCGGTCAAGCTCGGCCAGTTCGAAGCGCGTGACCTCGAAAGCGATGCCTTGTTCCTGCGCCTCTGTTTCCGACAGGCCGACACGCGCCACCTCTGGGTCGGTGAAGGTGGCCCAGGGAATCACCGAGTAGTCGATCTTGAATTTCTTGAAGCGCCCAAACAAGGCGTTTACAGCCGCATACCAGGCCTGGTGTGCGGCCGTGTGGGTGAACTGATACGGCCCGGCCACATCGCCCACCGCGTAGATGTTGGGGTAGAGCGTTTGCAGGTGGGCGTTGGTGACGATTGTCTTGCGTGGCGTCAAAGGAATGCCGAGTTCCTCAAGCCCGAATTCCTCTACGCGCGGCGCGCGGCCCACGGCGCACAGCAGCGCGTCGAACTCGACCACCACTTGCGCCTCGCCGCATTTGGCGATCAGACGTTTTATGCCGTCCACTTGTTCGCAGCGCACCGCCTGATGGCCGGTGAGCAGCGTGATGCCGTCGGCCCGCAGGGACTCTGCCACCAGCGTCGACACCTCCGGGTCTTCGCGCATCATGACCCGAGGCGCCATTTCGATCTGCGTGACCACCGCGCCCAGCCGCGCAAAACTTTGGGCAAGCTCACACCCGATCGGCCCGCCGCCGAGTACAAGGAGCCGGCGCGGCAATTCCGTCAGGCCCCAGAGGGTGTCAGAGGTGAGGCAGCCCACCTCGGCCAGGCCGGGAATGGGTGGAAGCAAGGGCCGCGCTCCGGTGGCGATAACGATGCTGCGCGTGGTCAACGTTTGTTTGGCTCCGCCGGTGGTGATCTCGACACTCCACGGCGAGGTGATGCGCGCCCGGCCCTGCACCACATCGACGCCGAGCGCGCTGTAGCGTTCGACGGAATCGTGCGGCTCGATGCCGTGGACGACACGCTGCACGCGGGCCATCACCGCGGCAAAGTCGACCGTGCCGCCGACCCCGCGAAGACCCAGCGTGTCTGCCTGGCGCAATTGTTTGGCGAGCTTGGCCGAGCGGATCAGTGCTTTGCTTGGCACGCAGCCAAAATTCAGGCAGTCACCGCCCATTTTGTGGCTTTCGATCAGCGTGACTTTGGCCTTGACCGCGGCGGCGATGTAGGACGTGACCAGCCCGCCGGCACCGGCGCCAATGACGACCAAGTTGCGATCAAAACGCGAGGGCTTGTGCCAGCGTGCGTAGACCTTGCGCCGTTGCATTGCAGAGACGATGGCCTTGGCGATAAGCGGAAACACCCCGAGAAGCACGAAGCTGCCCAGCAGCTCGGGCGAGAGCACGTCCGAGGGCTGCCGGATCGCGGCAAGCTGCGTTCCCGCGTTGACGAACGCCACTGTGCCGGCAAACATACCCACTTGGCTGACCCAGTAAAAACGACCGGCGCTGATCGGCGTTAAACCCGCGAGCAGGTTGACCAGGAAGAACGGGAACACCGGTACCAAGCGCAGCGTCAGCAAGTAAAAAATGCCATCTTGCGCCATGCCTTCGTTGATGGGGCCGAGCTGTTTTCCGAAGCGTGCCTGAACCGCATCACGCAGCAGGTAACGCGCCACCAAAAAGGCCAGTAAGGCGCCGAGACTTGACGCGAACGACACGACGACCAACCCCACAGCCAGCCCGAACATTGCACCGGCGGCGAGCGTCAGGACCGCCGCTCCCGGGAACGAGAGGGCGGTTGCCACCACGTAAATGCCGAAAAAGGCGGTGACGGTAAAGAATGGTCGCTCGGCAAAAAGTGTGGCGAGCGTGTCGCGGCTGGCTTTGAGCGAGTCGAGCGTCAGCAAGGCGCCGAGGCCGAAGTGGCGGTACAGCACCACAGCCACCAAGGCCACCAAACACGCAGCGATCCAGAGCGTGCGTTTAGAAGGCGCTGTCATGGCGACGCCGCCGCTGTAGACCGTGCGGGCGCTGAATCCAGGGCCCCGCCGCAACTGCTTCCCTGGCCGGCCGTGCACCCATAACAATGGTCGGCCACGCGAATAGGCGCATTGATTGCATCGTGCGCCAGCAGGTCGCGCAAGTGCGGCTTCGGGCTACCGCTGAGCCGAGCGCGCAACCCCAGCATCTGGTTGAAGTCGCAGTCGTACAGGTCACCTTGCCAGTCGACGCTGACCATCGAATTGCACATGACGGTGCCCAGGTTCTCTGGGCGGTAGGCGCTCTTGAGCAACTGCATGTAGCTCTGAAACGTGCCTTTGGACACCAAGGTGCTTCCAAAGCGCTGGATCGGCATGTTGGTCAGCGCGAAGAGCTGATTGAAGCGGATGCCGAAGTGCGCCTCAAGTTCTCGCTTGTAGTCCTGCTCCAAAGCTTTTTGAGGGGGTGGCAGCGAAGCGCCTTGGGGGTTGTAGACGAGGTTCAGCACCAAGCCGGTGGCTGCGTCGCCAAACCCGAGTGCATTGAGCGCCTGCAGGCCGGCGATGCTGCGGTCAAAGACACCCTCGCCGCGCTGGCGATCAACGTTGCCGACCGAATAACAGGGCAGCGAGGCCACCACGTCGACACCCTGGTCGGCCAGAAAAGTCGCCAGGTCTTCATGGCCTGGCTCCGACAGGATGGTCAGGTTGCAGCGGTCGATCACCTTCACATCGAGCGCGCGTGCCGCGGCGACCAGATGACGAAAGTGCGGGTTCAGCTCCGGCGCGCCGCCGGTGAGATCAAGCGTGCCGATGCCACGGGCGCGCAGCACCTCGACGACGAGTTCGATGGTCGCGAGGTCCATGGCTTCCGTGCGGTTCGGCCCCGCGTTGACGTGGCAGTGCAGGCAACTCTGGTTGCAGCGGTAGCCAAGGTTGACCTGCAAGGTATCGAGGCGCGCGCGCCGCAACGCAGGAAAGTCGGTTCGGTCCAGCAGGTGCAGGGTGGGGTGCATGGGTGGTTGGAGTGTCGTTTGCAAAGCGCCGGCATCGGCAAAGGGAGGCTAATCGCGTCAGTCGTGAATGGCCACTGCTTTATTGCATGATTTCGGCCGCATGAATTTATGCGGCGTCGAAAACTACCAGCGTGACCTGAATCAACTTGTCTGGGGCTGTTGACTGACCGTGCGCTTTGAATTCGCACTCCACAGCCGAGTCACGAATACAGGCTCTGTTGAAATCAGGAGACCCGCACGAGTGTCGCCCCTAAGTTCGACACCAAACTCAATTGCACGCCTTTTTTGACGATCCAGGATCAATGGAATCAAGGACTTAGCGGCGTCGCTGAATATTTTATGTAGTGGCAATTGTGTTTGGTACAGGTGCTGGCAATGTGTCGGCCTG
>JBBRPV010000054.1:0-30939 GCA_038227445.1 Burkholderiales bacterium
CAAAGACCGTGGCGGTTGCGGTGCCACCTTGGCCGTCCGAGATCGAATAGGAGATCGTTGTCGGGCCATTGAAGTTGGCGGCCGGGGTGAAGCGCAGCGTGCCGTCTGGGGTGATGGTGATGGTGACGGTGCCGTTGGGCGAGGTCGCGGCGGTGACCGTGAGCGCATTGCCGTCGACATCGGAGTCGTTTGCCAGCACGGTGATTGCTGAAGACGCGCCGGAGTCTTCAAGCACCGTGAGCAACGGCGACGCTGCGGTCCCGTCGTTGACGGCAACCGGGTTGTCGTTGACCGGAGTGACATCGAAGTTGATCGTGTTCGGCACGGCATCGAACCCCCCGGCGCTGTCTTGCACGCTGAACGTGAAGCTTGCGTAGCCCGCGCCGTTGGCATTGGCTTGTGGCACAAAAACCAGATTCGCAACGTTGGCGGCGTTGATGACCTGACCGGCTATCACCGGAACGCCGCTTAGAACAAGCACGCCTGCTGCGGGCAGGCTGTCGACGCGCACACCGGCGAGTGTTTGCCCGAGGTCCGCGTCGGAGAAGCCGAAGTCTGCGGCCGAAAAAGTCTTGCTCGAGTCTTCGGTGAGCGTGAAAATCGCGTCGCTTCCTGTGGGTGCCGTGTTGGTGCCGACGGTCAGGGTCAATGTGCCGATGGTGGTACCACCCTGGCCATCGCTCAAGGTGTAGTTGATGTTCACTGGCCCGCTGACGTTGCTTGCCGGCGTGAAGTTCAAACTGCCATCGGGGTTGACGCTGACCGTGCCAAATGCAGCGCCAACGGTCGCTCCGATGACGCTGAGCGTGCCGCCCTCCACATCGCTGTCGTTGGCCAGCACGTTGATGTTGTTGAGTGCTGTGTTGATCGGCGTGCTGGCAACGTCGGGCCCGGCAGTCGGCGCGTCGTTGACGGCTTCTACCGTGATGCCTTGCGTGACCGTGGTCGAGTTGCCTCCCTCGTTGTCGCTGGCGTTGAACGACACCGTCGTGGTGCCGTTCCAGTTGGCGTTTGGCACGAAACTCAGCGTTGCATTGCCAGCGCTCGCCGGGATCACGCTGCCAACGCCTAGCGGCACCCCGCCGAACGACAACACGCCGTTGGCAGGCAGCGCGGTGATCGTGAAGCTGGTGACGCTGCCGTCGACATCCGAGGCCGCGAGCGTGATCGGAATGCTTGCCGCGTCTTCCTGCGCGCTCGCAGGTGTCGCCACACCGACCGGCGCTTCATTGCTGCCGTTGACGGTGACAGTAATGGTCTGCGTGCTGCCGTCGGCTGTCGTGACGACGAAGCTCTCGGTCGGATGCTGCGCGCTTGTCAGCGCCTGCACGTTGGCGTCGCCGTTGCGCAGCGTGTAGGTCCACGCGCCGGTGGCGCTGATCGAAAAATCGCCGTAGGTGCCGACGTTGCTTGCGGCGTTGAAGGTGGCGGCGCTGTCTACATCGGTGGCGCTGAGCATGCCGGATGCGCTGAGCGTGCCGTCTTCGCTGACACTGCCAATGGAAGTGCCAGTGATAACGGCCGCGTCGTTGGTGCCGCTGACGCTCAACGTCACCGTTGCGTTTGATCCGTCGCTCAGGGTGACGGTGATGGTGTCGCTCACGGTCTGCCCGCCCGCCAAGGCGTCGGCGCGGCCGTCGAGTGTGTAGGTCCAGGCGCCGTTGGCGGACAGCACGAGCGAGCCGTAGCTGCCGCTGACCGTGCCAGCGTTGAACGCCAGTGCCGGGTTGTCGAGGTCGCTCGCGCTCAACAACCCGCTCACGGAGGGCTGCACCTCTTCGGTCACCGCGCCGCTGCCGCTAGAGATCACCGGCGCATCGTCGGTGCCGATGATGGTGATGGTCACGCTGGCTGGCGTGCCGTCGGCTGACCTGACGGTAAAGGTGTCGGTCAGCGTGGCGCCGCTGCCGAGCGCCTGCACCGCTGGCAACGCGTTGTTAAGGGTGTATCCCCATGACCCGCTCGTGTTGAGTGTGAAGCTGCCGTAAACACCGGGTGTGCTTGGCTGGTTGATGAAGGTGGCGGCGCCGTCTACATCACTCACGGTCAGGTTGCCACCAGCGACAAGGGCGCCGTCTTCTGTGACGCTGCCGCTCTGCGCGCCGCCGATCACCGCTGCGTCGCTGCTGCCGTTGATGGTGACGGTGACGCTGCTGCTCGTGCCGTCAGATGATGTGACCGAGAAGGTTTCGGTCAGCGTTTGGCCATTGGTCAAGGCCTGCACCGCGGGTGAGGCGTTGTTCAGGTCGTAGGCCCATACGCCGTTGCTGGCGAGCTTGAAGCTGCCGTAGGCCCCAGCCGTTGCGAGCTGGGCCACGAAGTTGGCCTGGCCGGTGTCGGTGTCGGTGATCACCAACGTGCCGCCGGTGCCAAGTGTGCCGTCTTCGGTGACGCTGCCGCCGCCGGCCGTGATGGAAGCGCCGTCGTTGGTGCCGGCGATGGTCACGGTCACGACCTGTGCGCTGCCGTCGATGGTGCGCACCGTGAAGGTCTCATTCGGCAGGCTCTGGCCGGCACCGAGTGCCTGCACGGCTGGGTCGGCGTTGTTCAGCGTGTAGGTCCAGGCGCCCGCTGCGTCAACGCTGAAGCTGCCGTGAGCGCCGGCCACCGAGGCTTGCGCAATGAAGCCGGCCTCGCCGGCGTCGGGGTCGTTCACGGTGAGCGTGCCGTTGGCAACGAGCAGGGTGTCTTCGGCAGTCGCGCCGGTCGTTTGCCCGCCGATCACGGCCACATCGGGTTGAGGCGTGACGTTCACACTGAAGGTGTTCGGCGTGGTGTCGAACCCCCCGGCGCTGTCTTGCACGCTGAACGTGAAGCTCGCGTAGCCCGCGCCGTAGGCATTCGCGGCCGGCGTGAAGACCAGAGTGGCGAAGTCAGCGGCGCTGATCACCTCACCTGCGACCACGGCGACACCGCCGAGCGTGAGCAGGCCGGCCGCCGGCAGGCTGTCGATGCGCACGCCGGCCAGGCTCTGGCCAAGGTCTGCATCGGTGAAGCCGAAGTCGGCGGCGCTGAAACTTTTGCTCGAATCTTCATTGACCGTGAGCGTGGCATTGCTGCCGCTGGGCGGCGTGTTGGTGCCGACGAACACCGTCACGCTCGCGCTGCTGCTCGTCCCCGACGGGTCGGTGATGGTGTAGTTGATGACGGCAGGCCCAGCGACGTTGCTGGCTGGGGTGAAGGTGAGCGTGCCGTCGGCGTTGATCACAACGCTGCCAAGCGCCGGGTTGGCAAGCGTGGCGCTGGCCACGCTGAGCGGGTCTGCGTCGGCATCGGTGTCGTTGCCCAGCACTGTCAGCGTGGCTGGGGTGTTGATCGGTGTGGTGGCGCTGTCGCTGCGCGCCACCGGCGCGTCGTTCACGGCCGCTACGTTGACGGTCACACCAGCGGTGCTGCTCGCCACGCCGTCAAACACTGTGTAGCTGAAGTTGACGGGGCCGTTGAGGTTCGGGTTCGGCGTGAAGGTGAGCGTGCCGTCGGCGTTCAGCGCAACGCTGCCCTCGGGGAGCGTGACCGCTGCGCCCACTGCGATGGGCTGGCCAGCCACCTGGGTGATGGTCAGCGGGTTGCCGTCGACGTCACTGTCGTTGGCCAGCACGTTCAGCACGACAGCCGAGTCTTCGGTGGCTGTGGCGGTGTCGGGTCGGCCCACCGGCGCGTCGTTGATCGCGGCCACGGTGATGGCGACGGTGCTCGACGCGGAGCTGGCTCCGGTGTTGTCGGTCACTGTGAAACTGATGGGCACCTGGCCGTTGAAGTCGGGTGCTGGCACGAACACGAGGTTGGCGGCTTGCGCAGGCGTCAGCGCCGCCCCAGCCAATACCGGCGTGACCGCGTCGGCCAAGTACAAGACCCCGCTGCTGGGCAAGGCGGTGACGCTGACTGAGACGATGCTGCCGTCGACATCGGTGCCGCCCAAGTGCACTGCGATGGGCGTGTCTTCGAAACCGCTGCCGGCGCCGCCAGCACCGGAGACCGGTGCGTCGTTGACCGGGCTGACCGACACGCTGACAGTGGCCGGGGCCGAGGTGGCGCCGGAGTCGTCGGTGACGGTGAATCCGATGCCCGTGGTGCCGTTGAAATCGGGTGCCGGCTTGAACACCAGCCCTGCCGCCTGGGCGGGCGGGAGCGTCTGGCCAACGCGCACTGGCGTCACGCCATCAGCGAGTAGCAGCGTGCTGCCGGCGGGCAAGGTCGTTACTGTGACGCCGACCACCCGGCCATCGACATCGGTGCCGCCCAGCGTGACCGAGATGCTGCCGTCTTCGACGCCGGAAAACGTGACGGGGCTGCCCACCGGCGCGTCGTTCACGGCGGTCAGGCCCACCGCCACTGTGCCGCTGGCCGCAGCGGTACCGCTCACGACCGTGTAGCTGAACTCACCGACCGGCGTGCCGGGCACGTAGTCGGCCGGTGGCACATAGAGCAGGCCGGGTAAATCGACCGGCGTCAGCACCGTGGTGGGAGAAACGACGGAACCGTCGGCTTTGTGGATTTCGCCGATTGCCGGCACGCCGTTGATCGTGATGGTGGCGTCGGTACTCGCGCCACGCGGCGGTGGCAGGCCTAGATTGACCGGCGCACCTTCTTCAATGGCCGAAATCGAGCCCGAGCCTGCACTCAGCGGTGAGGTGGTGCTGGCCGTCGTTTCCCGCTGGCCGTCGCTGCTGGGCAGAACCACGGGCGTGCGCGCTACGGTGTTCTGAAAGAGGCCACCGGGCGTGAGCAGCTCACTGATGCGCTCGACCCGCAAGCCTTCTCGCAGGCTGCCGTCGGCGCCCCCGGTCAGGCCGGCAGCCGGGGCAGACTGGTTGTCGCCTTCGTTCAGGCCGGTGATCACGCGATCAAGATCATCGCCTTGGCCCGGATTGGCGGTACGCGTGGTGTCAGGCTGCGAATCGATCTGAACGAGGCCGTCTTGCGAGGTCAAGATCACGTCGCCGATGCTGACCAGGTCGCCGACCTTCAGTGAGTGCATCGCCCCGTCTGGGCCAAGGCGCGTGGCCGTGCCTTGAACCGCGGTGACGGTGCCAGAGCTTGATTGGATCGTGGGCATGAGGTGGCCTTGCTGCATATGCAAAAACGTTGGTTGTGTCGCAGAGTAACCGGGGCTGAGTCTTTATGTGCGTGATTGGGCAATGCCGGTGTGAATTGATTCACCGATAAAGACTGTTTTTGTACGAATAAGGGAGGTGCGGGTTTTTTTCAACACGCCGGGCTTAACGGCTTTTCGGCGTCCCTTGGCGCCGCTGGAGTCTTTTCGCACTGCATTCGGGTGATGTTTGTCACGTGCGCCTCACGCAGACGCGCCGCCGAAGGTTGTTTAGGGCTTGCGAATGAGTCCTGCGCACCCGAGCGAGCACGCTAAAGCAGCGCCAACGTGGGCGCAAACGCTATCCGCAGCCAGGGGCTGGGCACGGTGAAGTGCCGGACAGCGCGCAACGATGCAATGGGTTTAAACCACCGCAACGCTGGCGACGGCGCCACTTGGGGCGACACCAGGGCTGGTGTTGAATTCGAGCTGAGGCGCTCAGCGTTCGCGCAGCGCGTAGGCCTTGCCCTTGAGGATGGGCTTGAGCAGGTAGGACATGACCGTCTTGTTGCCGGTCAATATGTCGACCTCGGCCGTCATGCCTGGGATCACCGGCATCTTCTCGCCAAAGTTGGCGCGGGTGGTGCGCACCCTCACCAGGTAGAACGCGTTGCCACGTTCGTCGAGCACGGTGTCGGGGCTGATGTTTTCGACTTCGGCCGCCAAGCCACCGTAAATTGAAAAATCGTACGCGGTGAACTTTACGGTCGCCGCTTGGCCGGGGTGAATGAAAGCGATGTCGCGCGGTTGAACCTTTGCTTCGAGCACCAGCACGTCGTCGAGTGGCACGATTTCAACGATGTCTTTGCCCGGCTGCACCACGCCGCCCACAGTGTTCGCCAGCAAGCGCTGCACGCGCCCGCGCACAGGGCTCTTGATTTGCGATTTTTCGACCTTGTCGGTGAGCGCCACGGCGCCCTGGCTCAGCGCGTTGAGTTTGCCCAGCACATCGGCCATTTCCTTACGCGCTTCGTTGCGGAAGGCCAGCTCGGTTTCCTGGGTTTTGCGCTGAGCTTCACCGATCGCAGCCTGCACGCGGCTGATCTGCGCGCCAGCCTGCTCGGAGTCGCCGCGGCCTTTCGAGACCTCGCGCTCCAGCCGCAAGATGTCGACTTCCGAAACGGCGCCGCTGTTGAGCAGTGGCTTGGTCTTGGTGAGTTCTTGCAAGCTCAGATCTAGCCCGCGTTCGGCAGCGCCTTTGCGCGAGCGCATCTCTGTCAGCTCTTGCTGGCGCTGTTCGAGCTGCTGGCGGTTGATGGCAAGCTGCGTGTTCAGCTCAGACAGCCGGGTTTCGTACAAGCGGCGTTCCTCTTCGACGATTCGGGCCTCCGCAGGGCTGTCGCCCGGGGGTGGCGGCAGAAAGGCGGCGCCTTCGGCCAAAGCGCGCAAACGCGCCTGCCGTGCACGCAAGGCAAACCCTTGAGCCGCACTTTCGCGCACCCCGGAGGTGGCACGGGTCTCGTCGATTTTTAGCAGCAGCTGGTCTTTTTCGACCACCTGGCCTTCTTTGACGAGGATCTCCGACACCACGCCGCCGTCGAACGACTGGATCAGCTGCAACTGCCTTGAAGAAATCACCCGTGCGTCGCCTTTGGTGATTTCGTCAACACGCGCCAGCGCGGCCCACAAGACCATCAGGACCACCACCAGGACGGCGGCACGGACAATCTTCTGCGCCCGCTGCGTTTGACCGCGCGACATCGCTTGGGTGGCTTGCTGCTCGAAGCTGCGAAAGCCGGCTCGGTTGGCTTCATCTTCAGCCACGCCCGCCCCAAAGACAGCGTTCGTGAGCGGCTCAAGCGTGCGGCGAATTCGCTCCAGAGCGCGCAACACCAGCGGCGTCTGCGCGGGCGGAAGCGCCGGCACCGGCACCGGCACCGGCACCTGTGAGCTTGTTGCCGGCGCTGCAGCAGCTTCGCCTGGTTCTTCGATGCTCATGCCGCTTTCGCCACGCGCCCGCTTGCCAGCGCTTCCATGATGCGGTCGCGCGGGCCGTCGGCCACAATCCGCCCGCCGTCGATCACGATCACGCGCGTGACCATGGACAGCATTGAGGTGCGGTGCGTCACCAGCACCACAGTCTTGTTCTGGGCGAAGGCGGCCACCCGTGCGGTGATTTGCGCTTCGGTTGAAAAGTCCATCGCGCTGGTGGGTTCGTCAAGCAGCAAGATGGGCGCGTTGTGCAGCAGCGCGCGCGCCAGGCCCACGCTTTGGCGCTGGCCGCCCGAAAGCGATTCGCCCCGTTCGCCTACCGGCATGTCAAAGCCACGTGGGTGGCGGTTCACAAGTTCGCTCATTCCGGCAATGTCGGCCGCCGCCACCACCGCGGAATCGTCGGCATAAGGCAGGCCGAACGCGATGTTCTCGCGCAGCGTGCCGTAGAACAGCGTCACGTCTTGCGACACGTAGCCGCAGTTGCGGCGCACGTCGGCCGGGTCGAGCTGGCGCAGGTCAATGCCGTCGAGCAAAACCGCGCCGTCGGTTGGCTGGTACAGGCCCATGATCAGGCGCTGGATCGTTGACTTGCCCGAGCCCACGCGGCCGATCAGTGCCACCCGCTCACCGGCATTGATTTTGAAACTGAGGCCGTCAAGCGCAGAGTCTTGGCGGCCGGGGTAGGCGAACTTGACGTTGCGGAATTCGATGTCGCCACGCAGTTGTGCGCGCTGAATGAAGGTCTGACCGATCGGGCGCTCGACCGGTTTGTCCATCACCTTGTTCAGGTTGTCGAGCGCCGTGCGCGCGCCTTGGTATTGCATGAGCAACCCGACGATCTGCCCGGCCGGCGCAAGCGCGCGGCCAGAGAGCATGCTCACCGCGATCAGCGCGCCCATCGTCAGCTCGCGTTCGCCGATGAGGTACACGCCGATCACCAAAATCGCGACCGTGACCGCTTGCGACAGCAGGTTGGTGCCGTACATCGCCTTCGAGGACAGCGCGCGCATCTTCACGCCAGTGAGTGCGAGGAACACATTGGCTCGTTCCCACGTTGCCTGGATCACGCCTTCAGCGCCTTGCGACTTGATGGTCTCGATCCCGGTCAGGCTTTCAATGAGCGTTGCGTTGCGCAGCGCACCCGCCTTGTATGTGGTTTCCGACAACTCGTGCAGCCGGCCTTGCAGCACGTAACCGAAGGCCAGTATCACGATGCCGGCCACGATCACCGGCACGGCAAGCCATGGCGAGATCCAGGCCATCACCACCACGAACAAAAGGGCGAACGGCAGGTCGATCAAGGCCGTGACGGTGCTCGACGCGATGAAGTCGCGCACCTGCTCGAAGCCGCGCAGGCTGGCGGCAAACGAGCCGACCGATTCAGGGCGGTGTTCCAGGCGCATGCCCAGCACCTTTTCCATGAGCTTGGCAGAGATTTGAACGTCGACCCGCGCACTTGCTTCGTCGACGAAATGACTGCGCAAAAGGCGCATGAACAGGTCTGCGCCGAGCACGATCGCCACACCGATGGACAGCGCCCACATGGTCTCGATCGCGTTGTTGGGCACGACGCGGTCATACACGTTCATCGAGAACATCGGGAACGCCAGGGCGAACAGGTTGATCAGCAGCGCAGCCCACAACACGTCGCGGTAGACGAAGCGCTGCTCCAGCAGCGCGCCCCAGAACCAGTGGCGCGACTTGAGCGTGGAGTGCGCTGGGTTGTCGCAGGCGCTGCGGCCTTCGGTGCGAGAGTCGAAGCGGAAATGCGGGCGCGCGAACAGCACCACGCCCGTAAAGCGTTGGGTCAGTTCTGCATGGCTCAGCGTGACCGAGCCTTGTGCAGTTTCGGGCAGCAGCACCCGCGCAGCACCGGGCACGCCGGTTTGTGGGTCTACTGGCTCCCAGCCGGTCAGCACGCAAGCGGTTTCGCCACGCAGGATCAGGATGGCGGGCAGGGCGGCGGGGTCAATGCGCTCCAGCGCTAAACGTTGCACCTTGGCCGACAGGCCGCCCCGCGCTGCGGCGCGCTCGGCCAGGTCGAGGGAGAGCCGCGAACCTTCGATGGGCAAAGCCGCCGACAGCGAAGCTCGCGACGCGGACAGGCCGTGCAGGCGGCACACCTCAACCAGGCAGTCGAGCAGCGGGTCGGGGTGGATCAGGTCTTCGCGTAAGCGCTGGGGCGCGGCATCCGGCTTGGCCACGGGCGCGGCGGCCGGTGAGGCGGAAATCTCGGTCATGCGATCAGGGATGGGGAGGAAACATCACGCCATATCGGCAACGTACACGTCGAATTGACCCCTGCGGTGGTCGGCGAAGAAGCGCCTAAGCGTTTCGCGGGTGGTGCCGAAGGCGATCTCCTCCCACGGAACCTCATCTTCGCGGAACAGTTTTGCCTCGATGGTCTCGGGGCCGGGAGCGAACTCGGTGTCGAGCAGGCGGGCACGGTAAAACAGGTGCACCTGGCCGACGCGGGCGACGTTGAGCACCGTGTACAGGCCTTGAAGTTCGATGTGCGCGCCGGCCTCTTCTACGCTTTCGCGCAGCGCACCTTCGGCCACCGTTTCGCCCAGCTCCATAAAGCCGGCCGGCAGCGTCCACAAGCCGTAGCGGGGTTCGATGTTGCGTCGGCACAGCAGCACCTGATCACCCCAGACCGGCAAGGTGCCGACAACGTTGAGTGGGTTCTCATAGTGGACCGTGTGGCAAAGCGTGCAGGTGGCACGCTCCCGGCTGTCATCATCGGGCACGGTGTACACGGCCGCGCCTCCGCAGACCTTGCAATGCTTGATACCGCGAGGAGTAAACATGCGGCGCAGTGTAGCGTGCAGGTGATCGCTGAAAGGCACGGCGCCGCACGCCGCGTGGCATCATTTCGGGCACATTAAGTGCCCCACCGCACCTCAAGAGGAAACCGATCATGACCTTCGTCTTCACGCCACCCGCCACACCTTCAGTGCCGGTCCAGGGCGGTGCCGCGACGGCACTGTTTCCGGTTCACCGCATCTACTGCGTTGGCCGCAACTACGTGGACCACGCGATCGAAATGGGCCACAGTGGGCGCGAGGCGCCGTTCTTCTTCATGAAGCCTGCCGACGCAGTGCTGCCGGTGCTTGAAGGTACCGTCGGGCAAATGCACTACCCGCCACTGAGCCAAAACCTGCAACATGAACTGGAGCTCGTGGTGGCTATCGGCACGGGTGGGCGTGACATCAAGGCCGCTGACGCGCTGAGCCACGTGTGGGGTTACGCGGTCGGCCTTGACATGACCCGCCGCGACCTGCAGGCCGAAGCCAAGAAGCTCGGCCGCCCCTGGTGCATCGGCAAGGGTTTCGACGAATCGGCGCCTATCGGGCCGATTCGTCGGGCGGAAGAATGTGCGCTCGGCTCAGAGACCAAGATCAGGCTCGATGTGAACGGCGAGCAGCGCCAGGCAAGTGTTTTGGGCAAGCTGATTTGGAGCGTTGCCGAGATCATCGAGCAGCTGTCCAAAGCCTGGGAGCTTGCGCCTGGCGATCTGATCTTCACCGGCACCCCCGAGGGCGTGGCCGCGGTCGTGGTTGGCGACACCCTGAGCGCCAGCGTCGAAGGCGTGGGCAGCTTGCAGGTTCAGATTGTCGCGGTTTGAAGAATAAGGACGCTTGTATGCGGCTCTACAACTACTACCGCTCGTCTGCTTCTTATCGCGTGCGCATTGCTCTCGCTCTGAAGGGGCTCGACTACGACTACATGCCGGTGCACCTGCTGAAAAACGAACAGCTCGGCCCGGCCTTTGCCGAGATCTCGCCCGCAGGTCTGGTTCCGGTTCTGCAAGACGGCGACAACCTGCTCACTCAATCGGTTGCGATCATCGAGTACCTCGACGAAACGTACCCCGAGCCTTCGTTGCTTCCCGGCAATGCTTTCAAACGAGCCCGGATCCGAGCGCTCGCGCAAGACATCGCCTGCGAGATCCACCCGATCAACAACCTGCGCGTGTTGAGCTACCTCGTGCGCGACCTGAAGGTCAGCGAAGATGACAAGAACCGCTGGTACCGGCACTGGGTCGAGACAGGGCTGGAAGTGATCGAGCGCCAGGTCTCGGCGAGCGCAGACGCCGGCAAGTTTTGCTTCGGTGCTGAACCCACGCTTGCCGACTGCGTGCTCGTGCCACAGATCCACAACGCGCAGCGCATGGCATGCCGGCTCGACCACGTGCCGACGGTGATGCGCGTCTTTGGCGAGTGCATGCTGCACGATGCCTTCGCAAAGACCCAGCCTTCGGCGTGCCCGGATGCAAGCTGAGAGCTTGCCGCACGCCGACTGGCTGCTGCCGGACTGGAACGTGCCAGGCGTCGGTGCGCTGATGACCACGCGGCGCGGGGGCTTGAGCCAGGGGCTTTTTGAGAGCCTGAACTTGCGCGAAGGTTTGGGCGACGACCCGGCGGCGGTCAGCAAGAACAAAGCGCTGCTGAGTGGGGTGATCGGCGCGCAGCTGGTGTTCCTGAACCAGGTGCATGGGGTGAACGTGGTTCACCTGAGGGAGGCGGACGCCGCCGCTGGCGCACCTGTGCACACCGCTGATGCAAGCGTCACCACCGAACCCGGTGTGGTTTGTACGGCCCAAGTGGCCGATTGCCTTCCGGTTCTTTTCGCTGCGCCCAGCGCGCGTGCGGTGGGCGCAGCGCATGCCGGCTGGCGCGGGCTGGCGGGGGGCGTGCTCGAAGCGACTCTGGGCGCGGTGTGCAAGCTCGCGCAATGCTCGACCTCAGACGTGCAGGTGTGGCTTGGTGCCTGCATCGGCCCACGTCGATTCGAAGTTGGCGCAGATGTGCTCGCTGCTTTCGGCGCATCGGCAACCGGCGCCGACCCCGCGTTTTTCGTTCAGCACACGCCCGGCAAGTGGCTCGCCAACCTGCCGCAGCTGGCGCGAGAGCGGCTGCGCGCCGCCGGTGTTCAGTCCATCAGTGGTGGCCAGTGGTGCGCCGTCGAAGACGCTTCAAGGTTCTTTTCGTTCCGGCGCGACGGTGTCACCGGGCGCATGGCCGCCGCCATCTGGATCGAGCGTCGCCACGCCGCCTGATTTTTCCGCGCCAAGCGCCTCGTCCGCACGTCGCCGGCGCCGCCGCGCCGGGCTGGCGAGCAAGTACATCACGATGCCCAGCGGCAACAGCCCGTACAGCACCAGCGTGAACACGGCGCCAAGCACAGTGCCGTGCGGGCTGGTGGCCTCGACCAGCGCCACCATCAACACCACATACATCCATGCGATAGCGATCAGATACATCGTGAGTTGCCTTCTTTGGGTCAATTCTCGCGGGTCAATGGGCTGCCTTATCGTGAGATGGAGTGTCACAATGCGGCATAACTCGCGTCAAAGGCCGATGGGCCCGGCGGCATCGGTCGCGTGCAGCCGGCTGCTCAAACGGCGGTACAAGACCGAGATAAGCACCTTTAAGGAGACACATGAAAACCCCACCCGACACAGCGCAGCAAACGTCTACCAACATGGCCGGCAGCGCTGAGGCGGTCGGCTCGCAACTCGGTGAACTGTGGAAAGCAGTTTCTGGTTTGAGCCTGTCGGCGCCTGTGCTGGCCGAAGTACAAAGCAATTACCTGAAGCAGGCGACCGAGCTATGGAACCAGACCCTGCAACACGGCCGGGCCGCCACGACCGCAGTCGACCGTCGTTTCGCTGCGCCGGCCTGGGCTGCCAGCCCGGCGGCGGCCTACACATCACAGATGTACTTGTTGAACGCGCGCACGCTGATGCAGTTGGCCGAGAGCCTGGAAGGCGATGCCAAGACGAAGCAGCGCATTCGTTTTTCGGTGCAGCAGTGGCTCGATGCGTCGTCGCCGAACAATTTTCTCGCGCTCAACCCCGATGCGCAAAGCAAGGCGCTTGAGACCCAGGGCGAGAGCATCACCCAGGGAATGAAGAACCTGTGGCACGACGTGCAGCAGGGCCACGTCTCACAAACCGATGAGAGCGTGTTCGAGGTGGGCCGCAACGTGGCCACGAGCGCGGGGCATGTCGTGTTCGAGAACGAGCTGTTCCAGCTGATCGAATACCAGCCGCTCACAGCCAAGGTGTTTGAGCGGCCGATGTTGTTCGTGCCGCCGTGCATCAACAAGTACTACATCCTCGACCTTCAGCCCGAGAACTCGTTGATCCGCTACACCGTGGAGCAGGGCCACCGCGTGTTCGTGGTGAGCTGGCGCAATGCCGACGACAGCATCAAGCACTACACGTGGGACCAATACATCGAAGACGCAGCGATTCGTGCGATAGGTCTGGTGCAGCAGATCAGCGGAAGCGACAAGATCAACACGCTGGGCTTCTGCATTGGCGGCACCATTCTCGCCACCGCCTTGGCAGTGTTGGCGGCGCGTGGTGATCACCGCAGCCCAGCGAAGGTTGCGGCGAAGGGCAATGTCGGCGCAGCCGACGTGGCCCGACACTGCAAGCCAGCCGCCAGCGTGACGCTGCTCACCACCTTCCTCGACTTCCGTGAAACCGGCGTGCTCGACCTCTTCATTGACGAGGCCATGGTGAAGATGCGCGAGATCACGCTGGGGACGCAAAGCCCCGGCGGCGGCAGCCTTCTCAAGGGCCAGGAACTGGCCACCACCTTCAGCTTCCTGCGCCCGAACGATCTGGTGTGGAACTACGTGGTTGGCAACTATTTGAAGGGCGAAACACCGCCGCCGTTCGACCTGCTTTACTGGAACGGCGACGCCACCAACCTGCCAGGGCCCATGTACTGCTGGTACCTGCGCAATACCTACCTTGAAAACAACCTTGTCAAGCATGGCAAGGTGACCGTGTGCGGCGAGAAAGTCGACCTGCGCAGCATCGACGCGCCGGCTTATGTGTACGCCTCGCGCGACGACCACATCGTTCCCTGGGAGGGCGCTTACCGCAGCACCCAAGTTCTCAAAGGCGAGACCCGCTTCGTGCTCGGTGCTTCGGGCCATATTGCCGGGGTCATCAACCCGCCTGCCAAAGGCAAGCGCAGCCACTGGATCGGCGCCACTGCTGAGTTGCCTGAATTGGCCAAGGCCTGGTTCGACATGGCGACGGAACACCCTGGCAGCTGGTGGACCGACTGGGCGAGTTGGCTCAAAAGCCACGCCGGCAAGCAGATTGCCGCACCAAAGGCGCCGGGCAACAACGTCTACAAGGCTCTCGAGCCGGCGCCGGGTCGCTACGTTAAAGAAAAAGCCTCAACCTGATGCTGCTTTGGCCCGCGAGGCGGGCAGAGCGCTATTCTTCTTCTCATCGACACCCTGGAGATTTCTATGACCACCGACATCGTCATCGTCGCCGCCGCCCGCACCGCTGTGGGCAAGTTCGGCGGCACGCTTGCCAAGATCCCGGCCCCTGAACTTGGTGCTGCTGTTGTGTCCGACTTGCTTCGCCGCGCCAAGCTCTCGGGCGAGCAGATCAACGAGCTGATATTTGGCCAGGTGCTCACGGCCGGCTCGGGCCAAAACCCTGCCCGGCAAACCGTCATCAAGAGCGGCTTGCCGCAAGGCGTGCCGGCGCTGACCATCAACGCCGTGTGCGGCTCGGGCCTGAAGGCCGTGATGCTCGCAGCGCAGGCCATTCGCGACGGCGACTCTGAAATCATCATCGCTGGCGGCCAGGAAAGCATGAGCCTGTCGCCGCACGTGCTGCCGGGCTCGCGCGACGGCATGCGCATGGGCGACTGGAAGATGGTGGACACCATGATCGTCGACGGCCTGTTCGACGTTTACAACAAGTACCACATGGGCATCACCGCCGAGAACGTGGCGCAAAAATATGACGTGAGTCGCGAGAAGCAAGACGCGCTCGCGCTCGGTTCGCAGCAGAAGGCCGCGGCCGCGCAGGACGCTGGCAGATTCAAGGATGAGATCGTTCCCTTCAGCATCGCGCAGAAAAAAGGCGACCCGATCGTGTTCGCAAGCGACGAGTTCATCAACAAGAAGACCACCGCCGAAGTGCTGGCCGGATTGCGCCCGGCTTTCGACAAGGCTGGCAGTGTGACTGCCGGCAACGCTTCGGGCCTGAACGACGGCGCTGCCGGCGTGATCGTGATGACCGCAAAAAAAGCCCAGCAGCTTGGCCTGACGCCACTGGCGCGCATAGCCAGCTACGCCACCGTGGCCCTGGACCCGAGCGTCATGGGCATGGGCCCTGTGCCCGCTTCGCAGAAGGCGCTGCAGCGCGCAGGCTGGAAGGCGCAAGACCTCGACCTGCTTGAGATCAACGAGGCGTTTGCAGCGCAGGCCTGCGCCGTGAACAACGAGATGGGTTGGGATACGAGCAAGGTGAACGTCAACGGCGGCGCCATCGCCATCGGTCATCCGATTGGTGCGTCGGGTTGCCGGATTTTGGTGACTTTGCTTCACGAAATGCAGCGCCGAGATGCCAAAAAAGGCATTGCCTCGCTGTGCATCGGCGGTGGCATGGGCGTTGCACTCACGGTCGAGCGCTGACCGCGATCAACCCGCAGACATCGATGATTCCAAAGCCTGAGCGCGCCGCGTGCCGGGCGGCTGCCTGAGCCTCAATGGTCTGGCGGCCCTTAGTTTTTGCATCAACAGGGCAAACAAGTGAATAAAAAAATTGCATACGTCACCGGTGGCATGGGTGGCATCGGAACGACCATGTGTCAGCGCTTGCACAAAGACGGTTTCACAGTGATCGCCGGTTGCGGCCCGAGCCGTGACCACGCCAAGTGGCTGGGCGAGCAAACGGCATTGGGCTACAGCTTTTTCGCCTCGGTCGGCAACGTCGGCGACTGGGACTCGACGGTCGCGGCCTTCCAGCAGGTCAAAGCCGAACACGGTCCCGTGCACGTGCTTGTGAACAACGCTGGCATCACCCGCGACGGCATGTTTCGAAAGATGAGCCGCGCCGACTGGGACGCGGTGATCGAGACCAACCTCACGAGCCTGTTCAACGTGACCAAGCAGGTCATTGACGACATGGTCGACCGCGGCTGGGGCCGTATCGTCAACATCAGTTCGGTGAACGGCGAGAAGGGCCAGTTCGGCCAGACCAACTACTCGGCCGCCAAGGCCGGCATGCACGGCTTCACCATGGCGCTGGCCCAGGAAGTGGCCAACAAGGGCGTGACGGTCAACACTGTGAGCCCAGGCTACATCGCGACCGACATGGTCAAGGCAATAAGGCAAGACGTGCTCGACAAAATCATCGCCGGCATCCCCGTCAAGCGGCTGGGCACGCCCGAGGACATCGCGTCAATGGTGGCGTGGGTCGCCTCAGATGAATCGGGCTTCGCGACCGGCGCTGATTTTTCGGTGAACGGTGGGTTGCACATGGGCTGAGCGCGAAGCGACGGGAGACGGTCGCCGCCGGGCCACGAAGGGGCCGTGTATGCGGCTTGGGGGATCGTCTAGCGACTGCCTCAATGGCCCATGCCGGTGCGTTCGTTTCAGATTGCGACGACACACCGCCGCCAGTTTGAAAGTGTTGCATTCCTGAAGCAGCGGGCACACGTGGGCAGTGAGCATCATGGGCATGACAAAAGGCGCCCACGGCAGCCTCGTCATGCGTCACGTCACAATCCGATTGATCGCGTTATCGCAGATCCTTCGACCCAGGATCGGCGTACGGATTTCTAAACTGGTCTACACAACGTCACCTTCTGGCAGCGCTACCGATAATGCGCGTGCCGTTTTCATTCCAATACCGGAGTCAACAATGACCGCTACCCCTCGCCGCTTCATGCTCGGCGCCGCCGCTGTGGCCGCCGCAGCCGCACTCTCTTTCGCAGTGCCGACGCTCGTTCGCGCACAGGCGCCGATAGTCATCAAGTTCAGCCACGTTGTCGCCAGCGACGCGCCCAAGGGCAAGGGCGCCCAGCGCTTCAAGGAGCTGGCCGAAGAGCGCACCAAGGGTCGCGTCAAGGTCGAGGTCTTCCCGAACAGCCAGCTCTACAAGGATAAGGAAGAGATGGAGGCGCTGCAGCTCGGCTCCGTCCAGATGCTGGCGCCGTCTCTGGCGAAGTTCGCACCTCTGGGTGTGAAGGATTTCGAGGTGTTCGATCTGCCCTACATCTTCAGGGACGATGCCGCTTTCCGCGCCGTGACCGAGGGTCCGGTCGGTGCCGACCTGCTTAAAAAGCTCGAGCCCAAGGGTGTCAAGGGCCTAGCCTATTGGGACAACGGGTTCCACATCATGAGCGCGAACAAGCCGCTGCACTCGGTGGCCGACTTCAAGGGGCTGAAGATGCGCATCCAAAGCTCCAAGGTGCTCGACGCGCAGATGCGCGCACTCGGCGCGATTCCGCAGGTGATGGCGTTCAGCGAGCTGTACCAGGCGCTGCAGACCGGGGTGGTCGACGGCACCGAAGGCGTGCCGTCGAACTTCTACACGCAGAAGATCTACGAAGTTCAGAAGCACATGACGCTCTCCAACCACGGCCACCTGGCGTACGCTGTGATCGCCAACAAGAAGTTCTGGGACGGCCTGCCCGCCGACATACGCACCATCCTCGAAGGCGCGTTGAAGGACGCGACGACGTACGCTAACGCCATCGCCGCGACAGAAAATGCGACCGCGATGGACAAGATCAAAGGCAGCGGGAAGGTGACGGTCTACTCGCCGACCGCCGCCGAAACCAACGAGTGGAAAAGGGCGCTGATGCCGGTCCACAAGGAAATGGAATCGCGCGTCGGCAAGGAAACTGTGGCCGTCGTCTACAAGGCCGCTGCCTTCGTTGTACCCAAGTAACCCGACCCCCAGTCGATACAACAAAGGGCGCCCATCGATCGATTGATCGGGCCGGGCGCCCGCGAGGAGACAGCCATGTTCATGCGATTCCTGAACCACCTGGAAGAGTGGATCATCACCTTCCTGATGGGGGCAGCAACGCTCATCATCTTCTTCGCGGTGGTGCACCGCTATCTGTCCAGTGTGCCGATTCCCGGGCTACAGGATTGGCTGCTCTCGCTGAACTTCTCGTGGGCGCAGGAAGCGACCATCTACCTTTTCGTTTGGATGGCCAAGTTCGGCGCGGCCTACGGCGTGCGCACCGGAATCCACGTCGGGGTCGACATCTTCATCAACTCGCTGGCGCCGAGCAGCCGCGGGCGCTTCGTCGTGCTCGGTCTGCTGGCCGGCGCGTTGTTCACGGGTATGGTCGCGTTCCTGGGCGCCAACTTCGTCTGGGACAACGGCGCGCACTATGCCGCATACAGATTCTTCGGCATGAGCTTGCTCGACCTTACCGAAGGCCCTGTCACGCCCGATCTCGAATGGCCGACGTGGATCATCTATTGCGCCATCCCGCTCGGCTCGTCGTTGATGTGCTTCAGGTTTCTGCAGGTCGCGGCGACTTTCATCCGCACCGGCGAGCTGCCCAAACACGACCACGGCCACGTTGATGGCCTCGAAAGCGCCGAAGCCGACGCACTTCTCGGAGCCAAGGCATGAACGGCCTCATCATCTTCGGCCTTCTGGTGGGGCTGATGCTCACCGGGATGCCCATCTCGATCGCGCTCGGCTTGGCCGTGATGACCTTCATTTTTAGTTTCACGCAGGTGCCGCTCGAATCGGTCGCGTTGAAGCTGTTCACGGGCATCGAAAAGTTCGAGATCATGGCGATCCCGTTCTTCATCCTCGCGGGCAACTTTCTCACCCACGGCGGGGTGGCCAAGCGGATGATTAATTTTGCCAGCTCGGTGGTCGGGCACTGGCACGGCGGACTCGGGCTCGCTTCAGTGCTGGCCTGCGCACTGTTCGCGGCGCTTTCGGGCTCGTCGCCAGCGTGCGTTGTGGCGATCGGCTCGATCATGCTGCCGGCAATGGTGAAGGCGGGCTTCCCGCCGCGCTTCGGCGCCGGAGTCATCACGACCTCGGGCGCGCTTGGCATCCTGATCCCGCCGTCGATCGCGATGGTGATGTACTCGGTTTCGACCAACACCTCCCTCTCCGCCCTGTTTCTCGCTGGTGTAGTGCCGGGCGCCATCCTGGCGATCATGCTCGGTCTGACCACATGGTGGCGCGCCCGCAAGAACGACTACCCGCGCATGGCCAATGCCAGCTGGGGCCAGCGCATGAAGGCCCTGCGCGAATCGTTCTGGGGCCTGCTGCTGATCGTGGTGGTGATGGGCGGTATCTACGGCGGCCTGTTCACACCGACCGAAGCGGCTGCGATGGCGGCGGTTTATGCCTTCATCGTCGCGGTCTTCGTCTACAAGGACATCAGCCTGAAAGACGTACCGCGCGTGCTGCTCAGCTCCGCGAACATGAGCGCGATGCTGCTCTACATCATCACGAATGCAGTGCTGTTCTCGTTCGTGTTGGCAAACGAGCAGATCCCTCAGCACTTGGCCGACTGGCTGGTGAACATGGGCCTCGGCCCGATCACGTTCCTGTTGGCCGTGAACATCTTGCTGCTCGTGGCGGGCAACTTCATGGAGCCGAGCTCCATCATTCTGATCATGGCACCGATCCTGTTCCCGGTGGCCATGAAGCTGGGTATTGACCCTGTGCACTTCGGCATCTTGATCATCGTCAACATGGAAGTCGGCATGTGCCATCCGCCGGTCGGGCTTAACCTCTATGTGGCCTCGGGCATCACGAAGATGGGCATCAGCGAGCTCAGTGTGGCGGTGTGGCCATGGCTCGCGACGATGCTGGTGTTTCTGATGCTGGTGACCTATTGGCCGGGAATGTCGATCTGGCTGCCGCATCTGCTTCTAAAGTGACCAGCTGACTCAGGAGCCAATTGCAAAATTGCGATAGGACGGCACTTGCTGCGGGTCGGATCCCAGAGTCGGAGGCCTCGCGCATAGCGGCTTCCTATTGGCATACGCTGGACGAATGGCACGGGTCTCAATGCCCGCGGCGCGAGGGGTACAGGAAGCCGTTGGCCACAGCAGTTCGGCCAGGTTCGACGGGAGCGAGCACGCCCCGCCGTCCGGAGGTTGTCGCGGCATCCTCCGCACGCAACGCACAGGGATCTTCTTCGCCAGCTTGCCACCAACCAACACCGTCGGTGGTGCAGCTATTCCTGCGAGTTCAGCCGGCGGCGATCGCGCGTGCAGCCGCGGTTTCGAGGGCCCCAGCGCTGCCGTCCCAGGCGAGGTCGAGGTGCAACGCTGACACTCCAATGAAGTTGCGTTTCATCGACTGGTTGTAGTTCGGGTCGTAGTGCGTGATGAGCAGGTCCTGTACTACCTCCTTGGTGTTCCCGGCGCGGGCTGCTTCCTGCCAACTGCTCACCACTTCGTTGCCGCGCGAAGCGCGCAAGGCGTCGAGCCGGTCGCAGAACGCGGGTGTGTCTTTGACGAAAAAGTCGTACTCCTCGATCAGCAGGCGCACGCGTGCGTCCAGCGGCAGCTCAAGGCGGATGCAAGGTGACAAGCGCATGCGCTCGACCACTCGAAGCGGCACCCGCAGATCGCCGACCTTCTTGCTCTCGCTCTCGACGAACACGGGGCGCGCAGCGTCAAAGCCGCGCAGCGTGTCCCATACCCGCGAATCGAAACTCTTCTGGCTCGGCTGCACGCTGCCCGGCACCAGGCCGAGCACCGAGCCGCGGTGGTTGGCGAGCGCTTCCAGGTCGAGCACCTGGGCGCCCTGAGCACGCAGCGCCTGCAGCATCCGGCTTTTGCCCGAGCCGGTGGTGCCGCAGACCACGCGGAACTGGAGCCGCACGGGCAGTTCCTCGAGCGCCGCGATCACCGCTCGCCGGTATTCGCGGTAGCCACCTTCGAGCATGTGTACACGAAACCCGATTTGGTCGAGCACCATCGCGAGCGAGCCGCTGCGTGTGCCGCCACGCCAGCAGTAGATCAGCGGGTTCCAGCCTTTCGGCAAGGGCATCACGTGGCGCTCGATGTGCGCGGCGATATTGCGCGCCACGAGTGCGGCGCCGCGCTTTTTGGCGTTGAAAGGCGAAATTTGCGCGTACTCAGTGCCGACCACAATGCGCTCGGCATCGTTTAGCACCGGCCAGTTCAGCGCGCCTGGAATGTGGTCGAGGGCGAACTCACTCTCAGAGCGAGCGTCGACCACGGCGCTGAACTGATCGAGTTGCGCCAGCGCTTGGGCGGCCGTGATCTTCAGCAGCATCGCAAATGGCGCAGGTCAGGCAACTGCATCGAGCAACTCGGTCTCGATCTGCAGCTGCATTTTGTTCAGCTGTAACGCGGGCCCGTCGATCAGGAAGGTGTCTTCGACCCGCTCGCCGAGCGTCGTGATCTTCGCCAGTTGCAGGTTGATGCGGTGGCGCGCGAGCACGCGAGCGATAGAGAACAGCAGGCCCGAGCGGTCGCTCGCCGACACGCCCAACAGCCAGTGCTGCGCACGCTCGTCGGGGCGCAGCGTGACGCGTGGCGTGACGGGAAACGACTTTACGCGTCGCGAGATCCGGCCGCGGCGCGGCTCGGGCAGCGGGCCGGTGTGGCCGAGCGCAAGCGCGAGCTGGGTCTCGACGTAAGAGATCAGGTCGCGGTAGTTGTGCTCGAACTGCGGGCTGTTGACCTGGAAGGTGTCGAGCGCATAGCCGCTGCGCGTGGTGTGCACCTTGGCGTCGAGGATGTTGAAACCGGCGCCGTCGAAGTAGCCGCAGATGCGCGCGAACAGATCGGTCTGATCGGGGGCATACACCAGCACCTGCAGGCCTTCGCCCAGCGGCGACAGGCGCACCCGCACGACCGGATGCGAGGTGTCGACAAAAGTGTGCAGCGAGCGGGTGTGCCACGCGATGTCGCCGGCGTCGTGGCGTGCGAAGTAACTCAACGCCAGCGTCTTCCAGAGTGGCTGCTCGGTGGTGGCCGGCAAGAGCATCAGATTGAGCGCGTGGCGCGCTTCGACCTTGCGCGCTTCCACTTCGGCGTCCATGTTCGGCCGGGCGCCCCCGAGCGCGCGCAGGGTGAGTCGGTACAGGTCTTCGAGCAGCTTGCCTTTCCACGCGTTCCAGACCTTTGGGCTGGTGCCGCGAATGTCGGCAACCGTCAGCAGGTACAGCGCCGTCAGGTAACGCTCATTGCCCACACGTTTGGCGAAGGCCTGGATCACGTCGGGCTCCGACAAGTCTTCTTTCTGCGCGATGCGCGACATGGTCAGGTGCGCTTCAACCAAAAACTCGATCAGCTTCGCGTCGTCGCGCTCGATGCAGTGGGCGCGGCAGAAACGCCGCACCTCCTCGGCCCCGAGCTCGGAGTGGTCTCCGCCACGGCCCTTGGCCACGTCGTGAAAAAGCGCCGCGACGTAGAGCACCCAGGGTTTGTCGAAAGTTGAGGCGAGCTGCGAGCAAAAGGCGTACTCGTGCGCGTGCTCTGGAATGAGGAAGCGCCGCACGTTGCGCAGCACCATGATGATGTGCTGGTCGACGGTGTAGACGTGGAACAGGTCGTGCTGCATCTGCCCGACGATGCGGCGGAAGACCCACAGGTAGCGCCCGAGCACGCTGGTCTGGTTCATCAAGCGCAGCGCGTGGGTCTGACCGACGCTTTCCTTCAGGATCTTCATAAAGGTGGCGCGGTTCGCCGGGTCATGGCGAAACTTTGACCCCATCAGGTCTCGTGCGTTGTAAAGCGCGCGCAGCGTGCGTGCCGACAGGCCCTTGGGACCGACCGTCTGTTGGTAGACGAGAAAGGTCTCCAAAATCGCGTGCGGGTTGCGCTGGTACAGGTCGTCGCTCACCACTTCGAGCATGCCGCCGCGTTCGAGAAACTGGTCGTTGATCGGGCGCATTGGCGCGTCTTGCGAACCTTCAACCCGCTCTTCGATGTTGAGCATCAAGATCTGGTTCAGCTGCGTCACCGCCTTGGCCGCCCAGTAGTAACGCTTCATCAGCACTTCAGACGCGCGCTGGCCGCGGGTTGACTGGTAGCCGAAGCTTTCGGCCACGGCTGTTTGCAGGTCGAACACCAGCCGGTCTTCGCGGCGCCCGGCGATCAGGTGCAGCCGGGCGCGTATCAGCTTGAGCAGGCCTTCGTTGCGGTTGAGCTGCTTCACCTCGAAAGGCGTGATCAGTCCTTTGGCGGCCAGGGCGCTCCAGTTCTTACCCAGGCCGGCGGCACGCGTCAACCAGATCAACACCTGGAGGTCGCGCAGGCCGCCTGGGCTTTCCTTGCAGTTGGGCTCCAAGGAGTAGGGCGTGTCTTCGAATTTGCGGTGGCGCTGCACCATCTCTAGCGTCTTGGCGCGCAGGAAGGCCTTTGCGTCCATCGCATGCGAGTTGGCATGCCGGAAGCTGTTGAACACACGCCGCGAGCCGCACAGATAGCGCGATTCGAGCAACGCCGTCTGAACTGTCACGTCGCTCTCTGCCAGCGCCACACATTCGTGCACTGTGCGCACGCTGGAACCAATCTCCAGGCCGATGTCCCAGCACGCGGAGATGAAGGCCTCGATCGATGTTTTCATGGCGGCGCTGCCAACGGCGTACGGAGGAGGCAGCAGCACCAGCACGTCGACGTCGGAATGCGGGAACAACTCGCCACGGCCATAACCACCTACTGCGAGCAGAGCTGCGCCCGAGGGCATCGCAGCGTGGTCCCAAAGCGTCAGCAGTGTTTGGTCAACGTGCTTGCTCAGCGAGCGGATCAGCCGCAACGCGGCTGGCGCTGTGGGCCGCGATTCGCGGAAGTGTTCGAGCAGGCCGGCTTTGCCCTCGCGGAACAGGGTCCGCAGTTCGCCCATGCTGGGCGGCGCCGGTTTCGGCGCTGACAAGACGGCGGCCATTCTGGAACGGTGTCAGCGCCTGTAAATGAATCCGGCGCGCTTGAGCGGGCGACACAAGCGAAGCCAAGCCATCCACGAAGCCCAGCCGTAGCTCGGGATCACCCGCCAATTTTCCTCGGCAAGAGGCTCCGTTTGGGGTGGCCGAACTGATGTGTCGGATTTGTTCACAGGCGCTCAGACGTTTTGCAGTGAGCGTGGGTCGTCCAGCACGAAGGCCGGCGGCGGCGGGCTGCCGGCGGAAAGCGTCATGACCTCATAGCCGGTGTCGGTAACGAGCACTGTGTGCTCCCATTGCGCCGAGAGCGAACGGTCTTTGGTGACGATGGTCCAGCCGTCAGCCATTTCGCGAATTTCGCGTCGGCCGGCGTTGATCATCGGTTCGATCGTGAACATCATGCCCGGCACAAGCTCGTCTAGCGTGCCGGGGCGGCCGTAGTGCAGCACCTGTGGATCTTCGTGGAACTTCTGGCCGATGCCGTGGCCGCAAAACTCGCGCACCACGGAAAAGCCATTGTTTTCGGCGAAGGTCTGGATGGTGTGACCGATGTCTCCGAGACGCGCGCCGGGCTTGACCTTGACAATGCCCTTCCACATGGCCTCATAAGTCATCTGGCACAGGCGCTTCGCCGCGATCGAACCTTCGCCGATCACGAACATGCGGCTCGTGTCGCCATGCCAGCCGTCCTTGATGACGGTCACATCGATGTTGACGATGTCGCCATTCTTCAGTGGCCGGTCGTTCGGAATGCCGTGGCAGACCTGGTGATTGATCGAGGTGCAGATCGACTTCGGGTACGGCGTGTAGCCTTGCGGCGCGTAGTTCAGAGGAGCCGGAATGCCGCGTTGCACGTTGACGATGTGGTCGTGCGCAATGCGGTCAAGCTGCTCTGTGGAGACCCCGGGCTTCACGTGCGCTACCAACATGTCCAGCACCTCTGAAGCCAGGCGCCCGGCGATGCGCATCGCTTCAATGTCGGAGCCGGTTTTGATCGTGATTGTCATGGGGCGCGATTATCTCACCGAGCCCGTAAAATCGTTCGCTTCCAGCCGGGGCCACTCCAAGCCCGCCCCGGTTTTTCCCCCACCGCCCGAGCACGCCGCGTGACATCCACCCCCAAGCACCTGACCCACTTCGAGGGCGGCAATGCGCTGTCCGGATTCCGCGCTCAGGCGCTGCTGCCACGCTTGCAGGCCATCAGCCCGCGCATCACCGGTGTGGCAGCGCGCTTCGTGCACTGGGTTTGCAGCGACGCGCCGCTCTGGCGCGGCGACACCGACAAGCTCGGTGCGCTGCTGCGCTACGGTGACCCGTACGCCGGCGCCACCGAAGGCGCGCTGGTCGTTGTCGCGCCGCGCCTGGGCACGGTTTCGCCCTGGGCATCGAAGGCGAGCGACGTTGCGCAAAACTGCGGGCTGGCGGTGCGCCGCGTCGAGCGCGTCACCGAGTACCGGCTTGCACTGAAGAGCGGCCTGCTGGGCGGAGCCAAGCCCCTAGCGGCCGCTGAACTCGCCGCGGCGGCTGCTCTGCTGCATGACCGCATGACGGAAAGTGTGCTGCCCGGGCGCGAACACGCTGCGCACCTGTTCGACGAACAGCCCGGCAAACCGATGGAGCACATCGACGTGCTGGGTCAGGGCGTTGCGGCGCTGGTGCGCGCCAACACCGACTTCGGTCTGGCGCTCTCGCCCGACGAAATTGACTACCTCGTCGACGCGTTCATCACACTTAAGCGCAACCCGACCGACGTAGAACTGATGATGTTCGCCCAGGCCAACAGCGAGCACTGTCGCCACAAGATCTTCAACGCGCAGTTCGTGATCGACGGTGTCGCGCAGGAACGTTCGATGTTCCAGATGATCCGGCACACCGAAGCGCTGTCGCCGCAGCACACCGTGGTCGCCTACAGCGACAACGCTTCGGTGATGGAAGGCGGCATGATCGAACGCTGGTTACCCCAGGGTTACACCAACGCCCCGGTCTACTCGGCCCGAATCGAGCAGGTCCACGTGCTCATGAAGGTTGAAACGCACAACCACCCGACGGCGATCTCGCCGTTCCCTGGTGCTTCAACCGGTGCGGGCGGTGAGATCCGCGACGAAGGTGCCACTGGCCGCGGCTCGAAGCCGAAGGCCGGCATCACGGGTTTCAGTGTCTCGAATTTGTACCTGCCGGGCACCAACGAGCCGTGGGAACAAGCCCCATACGGCAAGCCCGAGCACATCGCCAGCCCGCTGCAGATCATGATCGATGGCCCGCTGGGCGGCGCGGCCTTCAACAACGAGTTCGGCCGGCCCAACCTCGGCGGTTATTTCCGGGTCTACGAGCAGACGGTGGGTGTTGGCGAAGGCGCGATGCGGCGCGGCTACCACAAGCCCATCATGATCGCCGGTGGGTTGGGTTCGATCACGGCTTCGCAGACGAAGAAGATCCAGTTTCCGCCTGGCACTTTGCTGATCCAGCTCGGCGGCCCGGGCATGCGCATCGGCATGGGCGGAGGTGCCGCGAGTTCGATGGCCTCGGGCTCGAACTCGGCAGAACTCGACTTCGATTCGGTGCAGCGTGGCAACCCCGAGATCCAGCGCCGCGCGCAAGAGGTCATCAACCATTGCTGGGCTTTGGGCACAGGCGACGAAGGCACCACCGGTTTTGGCAACCCGATCCTCGCGATCCACGACGTGGGCGCCGGCGGAATCAGCAATGCCTTTCCAGAACTGGTCGACGGTGCCGGCATGGGCGCGCGTTTCGACCTAAGGAGCGTGCCGCTCGAAGAAAGCGGCCTGGCACCGAAAGAAGCCTGGTGCAACGAGAGCCAGGAACGCTACGTGATGGCCGTGGCACCCGAGGCGTTGCCGATCTTCCGTGCGGTGTGCGAGCGTGAGCGCTGCCCGTTCGCGGTGGTCGGTGTGACCACGGCCGAGAAGGAACTCGTGCTCGAAGACGGACCCGGCGGCGAACGTCTCATCGCGATGCCGATGGACGTGCTGCTCGGCAAGCCGCCGAAGGTGCAGCGTGATGTTCAGCGCGTGGCGCGCGCTTTCAAGGAACTCGACCTGAACGATGTGGCGCTGGAGAAGGTGGCATTCGACGTGTTGCGCCACCCAACGGTTGCCAGCAAGCGCTTTCTCATCACGATTGGCGACCGCACTGTGGGTGGCCTGAACAGCCGCGACCAGATGGTGGGCCCGTGGCAGGTACCGGTGGCGGATTGCGCCGTCACCTTGGCCGACTTCAGCGGGTTCCAAGGCGAAGCGATGAGCCTGGGCGAGCGCGCGCCGCTGGCCGCGCTGGACGCACCGGCCTCGGGCCGCATGGCGGTTGGTGAAGCGATCACAAACCTGCTGGCCGCTCCGTTTGAGCTGTCGCGCGTGAAGCTCAGTTGCAACTGGATGGCCGCCTGCGGCGAACCCGGCGAAGACGCGGCGCTCTACGACACGGTCGCGGCCGTCGGCATGGAGCTGTGCCCAGCACTCGGCATCAGCGTGCCGGTGGGCAAAGACTCGTTGTCGATGCGCACGCGCTGGTCGGCGGGCGGCGCAGCAAAGCAGGTCACTTCACCCGTGAGTCTGATCGTCACCGCTTTTGCCACGCTGGCAGACGTGCGCGACACGCTCACGCCGCAATTGCAACCGGGCGATACAACGCTGGTGCTGATCGATTTGGGCCGTGGCCAGAACCGCATGGCGGGTTCGATGCTCGCCCAGGTGTTGAACCAGTTCGGCAGCACGGTGCCCGACCTGGATGAGCCGGCGCAGCTTAAAGCGCTGGTCGACGCCGTGAACCATCTGCGCCAGCAAGGCAGGCTGCTCGCCTACCACGACCGAAGCGATGGTGGCCTCTGGGCGACCATCTGCGAAATGGCCTTTGCCGGCCACCTGGGTGTGAGCCTGAGCATCGACATGCTCGTCACCGAAGGCGATGGCATCAGCGACAGCCGCGCCGACTACGGCGACTCGAAGAACTGGGCCACGCAAGTCGCAGCTCGCCGGCAGGAACTGACACTGCGCGCGCTCTTCAGCGAAGAGCTCGGTGCCGTGATCCAGGTGCCCACAGCCCTGCGCAACGACGTGATGCAAACCTTGCGCGACTTTGGTCTGAGCAAACACAGTCACTTCATCGGCAAGCCCAACGAGCGGGGCGTGGTTGAAGTCTGGCGCGACGCGAAGAACGTGTTCAGCGCGCCCTTGCACGAGCTTCACCAGGCTTGGGACGACACGAGCTGGCGAATCGCCAGGTTGCGCGACAACCCGGCCTGCGCCGATGCCGAGCACGAAGCCGCCGGCCGCGCCGACGACCCGGGCCTGCACGTGCGGCTGAGCTTCGATGCCGCCATCGACGTTGCCTCGCCGTTCGTTCATGCGGCACGGCCGAAGTTGGCCATCCTGCGAGAGCAGGGTGTCAACAGCCACGTCGAGATGAGTTATGCGATGGCGAACGCCGGCTTCGACACCTTCGACGTGCACATGAGCGACCTGCAATCGGGCCGCGCCCGGCTCGACCAGTTCAAGGGCTTCGTTGCCTGCGGCGGTTTCAGTTACGGCGACACCCTGGGTGCGGGCGAAGGCTGGGCACGGTCGGTGATGTTCAACCCGGCGCTTGCCGAGCAGTTCGCGGCCTTCTTCGGTCGAAGCGACACCTTCGCGCTCGGCGTGTGCAACGGCTGCCAGATGATGGCAGCGCTCGCCCCGATCATTCCAGGCGCGCAGGCCTGGCCGAAGTTCACGCGCAACAAGAGCGAGCAATTTGAAGCGCGGCTCAGCCTGGTCGAAGTGCTCGACAGCCCGTCGATCTTCTTCAGCGGCATGGCCGGCAGCCGCATGCCGGTGGCGGTGGCGCACGGCGAAGGGTTCGCCGACTTCTCGCAGCGTGGTGATGCAAAGGCCGTGAAGCGCGCGATGCGCTTCGTCGACCACAGCGGTGCGGCCACCGAGGCCTACCCCTTCAACCCGAACGGCAGCCCCGATGGCCTGACCTCCGTGACCACGCCCGACGGCCGCTTCACGGTGCTGATGCCGCACGCAGAGCGAGTGTTCCGAAACGTTCAGATGAGCTGGACGTCAGGCGAGCGCACCGCGGCCAGCCCCTGGATGCGCATGTTCGGCAACGCGCGTCGCTGGGTCGCCTGACGAACAAGCAAGGCATGGCAGCGAGCGACACGATGACCCCGACTTGGCCGTGAGCGCCGGCAGATCCATCAGAGTGACCGCGCCAATTTTCGCTTGGGTGCGCCGGATTCATTCACAGGCGCTGAGCTATCGTCTGTGCATGACCGAACAGCCGCTTGTTTCTACCAGCGCGCGTCAGCGCTTCGACCGCCTCGACGCACTGCGCGCCGTGGCCATCGTGTGGATGGCCGTCTTCCACTTCTGCTTCGACCTGAACCACTTCAGGTTCATCACTCAGGGGTTCCAGACCGACCCGTTCTGGACCGGTCAGCGGACCTGCATCGTCAGCCTGTTCCTACTCTGTGCCGGTTTCGGCCAGGCTATTGCGATGGAACAAGCCCAGGGCTGGCCGCGCTTTTGGCGCCGCTGGGCGCAGGTGGCGCTCTGTGCGGCGCTAGTCAGCTTCGGCTCTTGGCTGATGTTTCGCAACCGCTTCATCAGCTTTGGCGTTTTGCACAGCATTGCGCTGATGCTGATCGTGCTGCGCCTGAGTGCTGGGGCCGGACGCTGGTTGTGGCCGCTTGGGCTGATCGCGCTTGTTCTGCCGCACGTCGTGCAACACGCCTGGTTCGACAGCCGCTGGACCAACTGGCTTGGCCTTGTCACGCACAAGCCGCAGACCGAAGACTTCGTACCAGTGATGCCCTGGTTGGGCTTGGTGTGGTGGGGGTTTGCGGGCGGCCAATGGGTGTTGGCGAATCGGCGCCGCTGGGTCACAGGCGCGCTGCCGGCGCCGCTGCAGCCGTTGGCAAAGCTCGGCCGCTGGAGCCTGAGCTTCTACATGCTTCACCAGCCGGTGTTCATCGGGGTGCTGATGCTGGCGGCCGCGCAGCGCTGATCTGAGCTTGGCCTTGTGCTGCGCTGAGAACGCAATCTCATCGCTGCAAGAATTGGAAGAGCTGTGAACATCGGGCTTGGGTGTCAATTGTTTGTCACACGCGGGCGTTAGCGTCCGTTGGACCTTCAGCCGAAGGAAGGCGCCCACCAACGGAGACAGAACCATGACACCACGCGCAGCGATGCAATCGCTCTTGTATTCCAGCTTGTTGGGCGCGAGCCTGATGCTGACCCTGGCACCTGCCGCCCAAGCCGGACAGAATGGCCAGAACGACCAATACGAACCCGGCAGCCGCGCCGAATTCAAGTCGCCGCTCGTCATCGGCCACCGCGGTGGCGGCAGCGGTTATCTGCCCGAGCACACGCTCGAAGCCTATGCACTCGGCATCGAGCTCGGGGCCGACTTCGTCGAGCCCGACCTCGTGGCCACCAAAGACGGGCACCTGATCGCTCGCCACGAACCGAACCTGATCGGCACGACCAACGTCTCGACTCTGCCGCAGTTCGCGGCGCGCAAGCGCACGGTGATGCTCGATGGCGCGCTGACCGAAGGGTTCTTCGCGCAAGACTTCACCCTGGCCGAGATCCAGACACTTGGCGCGATTCAGCCCATGGGCGAGCGTGACCAGTCGTTCAACGGCAAGTTCAAGATTCCGACCTTCGCCGAGATCATCGACTTCGTGAAAGGCAAGTCGCGCGAAAAGGGTCGCACCATCGGCATCTATCCGGAAACCAAGCACCCGACGTACCACCAGTCGATCGGCCTGCCGCTCGAAGACCGCATGCTCGCAGTGCTCACGCGTGCCGGTTGGAACCACCGCCACGCGCCGGTGTTCATCCAGTCGTTCGAGACCGCGAACCTGCGTTACCTGCGCACGAAGACCCAGCTCCCGCTGATTCAGCTCGTCGATGCCGACGACGTGAACCCCGACGGCTCGCTCGCTTTCAACAAGCCGTACGACAAGCCTTACGACTGGGTCGTGTCGGGGCGTTCCGGTCTGTTCAGCGACCTGCTCACGCCGGCCGGCCTGGCCGAAGTGAAGACCTACGCTGACGGCATCGGCCCGTGGAAGTTCTACCGATTAAGGATAGATCGCGCGAAGCCGCGATCTGATCCGTTTGTTGGACGAGCCCGGGCCAAGCGCTCGGTGAGGGCCCGAGGCACTGCAAATACATTCAAGTGATCCAGCCGCGAGGACATCGCTGGGATGCCGGATTG
>JBBRPV010000055.1:0-29901 GCA_038227445.1 Burkholderiales bacterium
CATCGCTGGCAATGCACGACGCTGGTGGCACAACAGTGCCTTGGCGCTGAACCGTGTGCTCACGATTGCCTACTTTGACCGCTTGGGGGTACCGCGATTCTCCTGACCTCAACTTCTCGAACCGCCCTGTGCGGACCCGCACGCCGGGTGGTGTGGGAGGGGTCCCATCAGCGATGATGGTCCCCTATCCCGATTGGTGCACAGGCGACGACGCTGCGGCTATGCTGCCGGCATGGACAGAGTCGATGCAGTGGTCATTGGAGCGGGCGTTGTGGGCTTAGCCGTCGCGCGCGCACTTGCGCAACGCGGGTTGGAAACCGTGGTGCTCGAGCGCGCGAACCGGATCGGCAACGGCACCAGCTCGCGCAACAGCGAAGTCATTCACGCCGGCATCTACTACCCCACCGGCTCGCTGAAAGCACGGCTGTGTGTTGAGGGACGCCACGCGCTCTACGCGTACTGCGAAGAGCACGGTGTTGAGCATCGGCGCTGCGGCAAGCTGCTAGTTGCTGCGAACGATGAGCAGCAGGCCAAGCTGCTGCAGCTCCAGGCGGTCGCGCAACGCAATGGCGTGGCTGACCTTCAGTTTCTCCGCGCCAGCGAGGTGCGCACGCTCGAGCCTGAGTTGTCTGTGGTGGCCGCGGTGCTGTCGCCGTCGACCGGCATCATTGACAGCCACGGCCTGATGCTCGCCTTGCAGGGCGATTTCGAACGTGCCGGCGGCGCGCTGGCGTTGTTGGCGCCGGTGGAAGCGATAGACGCGTGCGGCCGCGCGCTGGTGCTGAACGTCGGCGCCGACGCGCCGATGGAATTGGCCGCGCGAGTTGTTGTGAATGCTGCCGGCCTGTGGGCCCCGCATGTCGCGGCCGCGACGCTTGGTTTGGCACCGCAGCACGTTCCACGCGCGTTCTATGCGAAGGGCAACTACTTCTCGCTCGCAGCGCGCGCGCCGTTTTCGCATCTGATCTATCCGATGCCGCAAGAGGCCGGCTTGGGCGTGCACCTAACGCTCGACCTGGCCGGCCAGGCGCGATTTGGCCCCGACGTGGAGTGGATCACTCCGGCCACCCCGGCCGACATCGACTACCGCGTCGACGCTTCACGCGCTGGGGTCTTCGAGGCTCACATCCGCAGCTACTGGCCCGGCTTGCCGGAAGGGGCACTGCAGCCAGCTTACAGCGGCGTGCGGCCGAAGTTGCAGGGCGCGGGGGCGGAGCCAGGCGACTTCGTGCTGCAGGGCCCGGCCGATCACGGCGTGGCCGGGTTAATGAACCTCTTCGGCATCGAATCGCCAGGCCTCACCGCAAGCCTCGCAATCGCCGAGGAGGTGCTCAATCGGCTGACGCTGTAGGCGCGCAGGAGGGGTCGTCCGGCAGCTGCCACTGGCCGTTCATGAGCAACTCGTGCGGCCGAAACTGCGCCTTGTAGGCCATCTTTCCACTCTGCCCGATCCAGTAGCCCAAGTAGACATGCGGCAGCTTCAACGCCCGCGTCTGCTCAATCTGCCACATCACGTTGTAGGTGCCGTAGCTGGCGCGTTCGTCAGGTTCAAAGAAGGTGTAGACCGCTGATAACCCATCGTTCAGCACGTCGAGAATGGACACCATCTTCAATGCGCCCAGGCCTTCGGCCGCAGGCTCGCGAAACTCCACCAGCCGAGAATTAACGCGGCTTTGCAACAGGAACTGTGTGTACTGGTCGACGCTGTCGTGGTCCATGCCGCCGCCCACGTGGCGACCAGCTTGGTAGCGCAAATAGAGCTGGTAGTGCTCAGGCACAAAACACAGGCGCAGTACGCGCGCCTTCAGGTGCTGGTGTGCCTTGTAGGCGCGCCTCTGGCTTCGGGTGGGCTCGAAGCTGGCCACCGGCACGCGCAGCGGCAGGCACGCTTTGCAGCCGTCGCAATAGGGCCGATAGGTGAACATGCCGCTGCGCCGAAAGCCGTTGGCCACCAGGCCTGAGTAAGCGTCGGCGTGGATCAGGTGACTGGGGGTGGCCACCTGCGAGCGGGCCATGCGCCCGTCGATGTAACTGCAAGGGTACGGCGCCGTGGCGTAGAACTGCAGTGAAGCGAGCGGTAGTTCTTTGGGGTGAGTCACGGGCCAGTGTCCTCTGCGGCGGCGGCTTCTAGATGCCGCCAGACCGACAAATCATAGAACCAATCGGCGATGGACGGTTCCCCCCGGACCGAGACTAGCCGGGCTTCGAAATCGCTGCGCGGAATCTCGCGTGCACCCATGGACTCAAGGTGGCCGGTGTGCTGCTGACAGTCGATCATCGGCACGCCCTGGTCGCGGCAGAAGCACACGAGTGCTGCCAACGCGATCTTCGAGGCATCGGTACGGTGCGAGAACATCGACTCGCCGAAAAACATGCGCCCGATGCTCACGCCATACAGGCCACCCACAAGCTCGCCGTCGATCCAGGTCTCGAAGCTGTGGGCGCGGCCAAGCGCGTGCCATTCGCAATAGGCGTCGACCATCGCGGGCACGATCCAGGTGCCGTTCTGGCCTAAGCGCGGGGCGACTGCGCAGGCGCTGATGACGCGCCTGAAGGCGCTGTCGATGCGAAGTTCGCAGGCCCGGCTTTCGCGAAAATGCCGCAGCGTCTTGCGCAGTGAACGCGAAAGCTTGAAGTTCTCGGTCAGCAAGACCATGCGCGGGTCGGGTGACCACCAAAGCACAGGCTGGCCTTCGCTGTACCAGGGGAAAACGCCTTTTGAGTAAGCCTCGTTCAGGCGCTCGGGCGTGAGCTCACCACCTGCTGCTAGCAGCCCCGGCGCGTGGCTGCCCGGGGGTAGCGCGAGCATGGTGCTCGGCAGCGGGTCGCCGCGATCGCCCAGCCACGTGATCACATCAGAGCTTGTGAATGAATCCGGTGGGCGCCAGCTGGCGACGCAGGTGGGGCCAACCGAATGATCTGTTGCATGCTTGTTCGCTCACATGAATTCGGTGGGCAGCGGATTGTTACGACGAGTGGCATCGCTTGGGACTTCCGAGTAGGTGGGCCAGATCTGCTCGCAAAAGCTCACTCCATCGACCAGCCGTGGCTCACGATCAGCGACTGGCCGGTGAGCGCGTTCGAGGGGAAGGCTGCAAACAGCAACGCGACTTCGGCCACGTCCTGAATCGTTGTGAACTCGCCGTCCACGGTGTCCTTGAGCATCACCTTCTTGATCACGTCGTCTTCGCTGATGCCCAACGCCTTCGATTGCTCCGGGATCTGCTTGTCCACCAAAGGCGTGCGCACGAAGCCGGGGCAAATCACATTGGAACGCACACCGTACTTGGCGCCTTCTTTGGCAATGGTCTTCGACAGGCCGATCAGGCCATGTTTGGCCGTGACGTAAGGCGCCTTCAGCACTGATGCTTCCTTGGAATGCACCGAGCCCATATAGATGATTGAGCCACCGCGCTTGCCCGCGTACATGTGCGGCAGGCAGGCCTTGGTCGTGAGGAAGGCGCCATCGAGGTGGATCGCAAGCATCTTCTTCCACTCTGAGTACGGAAAGTCTTCGACCGGGTGCACGATCTGAATGCCGGCGTTGCTTACAAGCACGTCGATGCCGCCGTAGGCGGCCACCACCGCGGCCACGGCTGCATTGACCTGCTCTTCGTTGGTCACGTCCATTGCCACCGCCATGGCCGTGCCCCCGCTTTGTTTCACCTCGTCGGCGGTGGCCTGTGCCGCGGGCTGGTTCAGGTCGGCAATCACAACCTTGCCACCTTCGCGGGCGTAGATCAGTGCAATTTCCTTGCCGATGCCGCTGGCGGCACCGGTGACGATGCAGACCTTGTCTTTGAGTTTCATGGTGCCTTGGCTTCCGCGTGGTGTTGAAGGGAATGTGGGTTCGGGCTGGCGCTGGCGCTCAGGCCGCGGTTGGGATCTTGATCACTTTGGGGCTGTCGGAGGTCAGATCGAAGACGTGCACGCCGTAGGCCTTGCGCTCGCGCGTCAGCCAGCGCGGGTCATGCAGGGTGTGCGCCATGTCGGCGCGGCCGGCGTCCCAATGTTCGCGCATAGAAAGGCGCGAGAACTCGTAATCCTTAGACTGGGTCTCGTAGTGTTTGCTGCGGTAGATCAGGTGCACCACGTCCACGGCGCCTTCGCAGCGCAGCCGCGCCAGCGCGCGTGCGTCCGGGTCGTCTTGCAAGGCCGGCGGCAGCTTCGCGATCAGCCGCTGCGCGGCTTGTGCGATCACCTGCAGGTCGAGTTCCACGGTCGTGTTCATTCGCGTGCGGCTGGAAAAACGGATGTCCTTTTCGCGCTCTGTCGCCTCGGCAAGCGTGGTGGGCAGGGCGCCGCGGGCGGCGAACAGGTCAACCTGGATCACGACACGGCGGTGCTGCCGCCCCGGCTGATCCGGCTGGTCCAACACGTATTGCAGCGGCGTGTTTGAGACCAGTCCGCCATCCCAGTAGTGCTCGCCGTCGATCTCGACCGGGGCAAAACCCGGCGGCAGCGCACCGCTTGCCATGATGTGTCGCACGTCAAGCTTCTGCTTGGCCGAGTCGAAGTATTCGAAGTTGCCGGTTCGCACGTTCACCGCACCAATAGACAGGCGCAGGGCGCCCGAGTTGATGCGGTCGAAGTCGACCATGTTCTCCAGTGTTTGGCGCAGCGGCGCCGAGTCGTAGAAGCTGATCGCCTCCAGCGAGCCGCGCGGCTGGAACAGCGGCGACGGAAAGCGTGGCGTGAAAAAACCCGGCACGCCGAACAACGCGCTCCGCGTTGCGCTTGCTTCGTTCAGGCCTTCGCGCGAGCCAAGGCCAAGCGCGAATGCTGGCGCGACATTTGAAGAACTGACGAGTTCCCAGAACGCGCGCAGCCGCTCGACGCGCCGAGGCGCTGGGTTGCCGACGATCAGTGCGGCGTTGATCGCGCCAATAGAGATGCCGGCCACCCAGCTCGGTTCGCGCCAGGTTTTAACGAGCGACTCAAACACCCCTGCCTGGTAGGCACCAAGCGCCCCGCCGCCCTGCAGCACCAAGATGCAGTCTTCTTGCGGATGCAGAGGGTCTTCTGTTTGGGAGGGCGTCATTGATGCAGCATGCTGTGGGCAAGACACAAGCATAGCGCCGGGCGCCTGCACTGGCCACCTCCTCCTCACGAACGGTTGCGGCGAGCTCGGCGCGGCTCGACTTTGGTGTCGACGAGTACCTGTACTGCGGCTGCGCCGATTCAGCCGCTGCGGTTCACGGAGTCGGCGACTCTTTGGAGTCTCGGGTATGGCGCCGGCGACCTTACGGCCATCGGCTCCGACTGTGTCGATGGTCGTGTCGACCGCAAGGCTGTCGACATGCCGCCAGTCCGCCTCGATCTGGAATTAGTCCCCTGCTGGCCCGAGCTTCACCGCCACGATTCGGGCCCTGAGGGAGAGCGCTTTCGTTCAAAGCATGGTTTTGATTCTGGCTTGCAATGGCGTTCGCGCTCACACCATTGCTGTCGCAATCAGTTACATTGATCAGGGGCGAATACCCGTGCATTTCGCGCCGCTGCGCTCAATACTGCGCCCATGCGATTCAATCCGCTCGCGTTCGTTCTCGCTCCCGGCATTTTTCTCGGGGGCTGGTTGATCGGTGGCATGTCCGGAGCGCAAAGCGCAATGGCCGCGTGGTTGCTAATCACCGGCGCGGCGTCAGTTTGGACGCTGGTGCGCGGGCCCATCGCGCACGGCACAGGCCAGCTCTGACGCTGCGACCTCCCTCGAGGCCGCCTTTCGTCGCCACGCTCGATCAGCACGGTACCTCTTTTCAGTGTTGATGGCCGAATCGCGAGGTGCGGCGCAGCTGAATCGGCGGTTAGTAGGGGTCGGCCCTGCAGAATTCATCCGAGTGCAGAGAGAGAAAGTAAGTGCAGAAGAGGCGTCGGTCGGCGCTGCGGTAGTCAAGCCGAAGTAACAGGGCGTGTGCTTCGTGCTGCTCGGCAACGACAAGACCCTCTCGACCGGTTCGCGCGCCATCTGCTCGACCCAGCGCAGGCGCAACGTCTCCGTCCAGCAGTGGGACACCGGCCATGAGCGCCCAGTCTTCAATGACCGGCAGCAGCACCGCGTCGAGCGTTCTGTGGCCGACTGCGGGGCCGAGCTTTCGCTGGTCGGTCTGCGCTGGAACAACAAAGTCGGTGGTTTGGCGCAGAGGACCGGCTTCGCCAGGCCGAAAATCGGCACACCCCACAACCTCAACAAAGCGAAGCGTGAGCCCGGATCGCCTCTCACGAAGCCCAAAGAAGTCTCACGCTTTGACCCCGCAGGAAGCACAAAGGCAGAAGGCACCGAATGCACCTCGTGGAACTCTTCACAATGCCGAATGTCAGCGAACCCGACGACCTACACCAAGCACTGATCGACGCGCGCCGCCACCTGACGAATCAGCAAAGCCAGGCGCTCAGCGCGCGCATGGCGGTGCCGTTGGGCAAGCACTTCGGCGGCTTCGGTGTGCTGAAGCGGGAGCCGCTCCCATCGCGAGGCAGTTGAACTTCGAGGAGAGTCACATGCACAACGAACTGATTTACCTGAGCGGCTTCGGCAACGAGTTCGCCACCGAAGCGCTCAACGGCGCCTTGCCCGTGGCCCGAAACTCGCCGCAGCGCTGCCCTTACGGGCTGTACGCAGAACAGCTCAGTGGCAGTGCCTTCACCGCGCCGCGTGCCGACAACCGGCGTTCGTGGCTCTACCGCATTCGCCCGTCGGCCATGCACTTGCCGTTCGAGCGCATCAATGCAGGCCGCATCGTCAGCGACTTCAGCGCCTTGCCCGCCACGCCGAACCAGTTGCGCTGGAACCCGCTGCCGCTGCCTTCGGTGCCCACCGATTTCATCGAAGGTCTCGTCACGATGGCCGGCAACAGCGACCCGCATGGGCAGAGCGGCGCGGCGGTGCACCTCTACGCCGCGAACCGGTCGATGAGTGCGCGCTCGTTCTACAACGCCGATGGCGAAATGCTGATCGTGCTGCAGCAAGGCCGCCAGCGTTTTGTCACCGAGCTCGGTGTGATCGAGGCGGAACCGCAAGAGATCGTCGTGATCCCGCGCGGGCTGCGCTTTCGGGTCGAACTGCTCGAGGCTGAAGCACGCGGCTACGTTTGCGAAAACCACGGCGCCGCATTCCGCCTGCCCGACCTCGGCCCGATCGGCTCGAACGGCTTGGCGAACCCGCGCGACTTCATGACGCCGGTGGCCGCTTACGAAGACATCGACGGCCCGAATGAGCTCGTCGCCAAGTTCGGCGGCAACCTGTGGTCGGCGCAGATGGGCCATTCGCCGTTCGACGTGGTGGCCTGGCACGGCACACACGTGCCGTACAAGTACGACCTGCGCCGCTTCAACGCCATCGGCTCTATCAGCCACGACCACCCCGACCCCTCAATTTTCCTGGTGCTGCACAGCGCCTCCGACACCCCCGGTGTGAGCAACATCGACTTCGTCGTCTTTCCACCGCGTGTTCTGGCGATGCAAAACACTTTCCGACCGCCTTGGTTCCACCGCAACATCGCGAGTGAATTCATGGGTTTGGTGTTTGGTGCCTACGACGCCAAGGCCGAAGGTTTTTTGCCGGGCGGCGCAAGCCTGCACAACAGCATGAGCGGGCACGGCCCCGATGCCGAGACCTTCGAGCGAGCGAGCCACGCAGACCTGTCGAAGCCCGATTTCATCAAGGACACGATGGCCTTCATGTTTGAGACGCGCCACATCCTGCGGCCCACGGCGCAGGCTCTCTCGTCTGCCCAGCTGCAAAGCGAGTACTACCGTTGTTGGCAGGGGTTGAAGAAGCACTTCGACCCGACCCGAGCGTGAGTCTGAGCGCCTGAGATTTGTTCTCCGAAGCCCGATCATCACACCACAAGGCACCCGCTCGTCGCGCTTCCACGCTGCTTGGACGCGCCCGAAAAACGCTCAGCGCGCCGAGCGAGACGCCGCAGAGCTGGCGAATCTTTGGAAATCGGCGTCAGATCTTTCGTCTTCGAATGACAGAGGCAGGTGCAAGGGTTTGACCCGAGCGCCAATGTGCCCTGCCAAGCGTGTGGGGAACCGTCAACTCATCCATTCCAGGAGTTCTACATGTTCACAGCTTCGAAGGGTTTTCAGCTCGCATCCGCCGCCGCCGCCCTGGCTTTCTCGGCTGTTGCGATTGCAGCGACCGCACCGGCCGGCAGCTCGGGCAAAGCCGTCGCCGCCGGCGACAAAGTTCACTGCTATGGCGTCAGCAGCTGCAAGGGTCAGTCCGATTGCAAGACCACCGACCACGCCTGCAAGGGCCAGGGTTCGTGCAAGGGGCAGGGCTTCAAGGGCATCGCCGCAGCGCAGTGCCTGAAAGACGGCGGAACCATCGGCGACCTGTAAAGCGCTGATCGAACGAACCTGAATCAGGGTTCTCGGGCCATGACCGCGACGCAACCTTCGCCCGGCTTCGGGCTGGGGTTGCGGACCCAACACTACGCGGACTTTCTCGAGAGTCGGCAGCGAGTCGACTGGCTCGAACTGCTGTCTGACAACTACATGGTGCCGGGCGGCAAGCCGCTCGTGATGCTGGACCGCATCCGCGCGAATTACCCTGTCGTGATGCACGGCGTGGCACTGTCTATCGGCGCGGCCGACGGTGTCGACGAGGCTTATCTCGACGCGCTAGCGCAGCTGGCCGACCGGGTGCAGCCGCTGTGGATTTCCGACCACCTGTGCTGGACCGGCGTGCACGGCCGCGTGCTGCACGACCTGTACCCCCTGCCTTACTCCGAAGACGCGCTTGATGCCGTGGTGCGCAACGTGCATCGGGTGCAGGAGCGTTTGAAACGTTCGCTGGTGCTGGAAAACGTATCGAGCTACGTGAGCTTCAGCGCCTCAAGCATGAGCGAGTGGGAATTCATCAGTGCGGTCTGCGGCCGCACTGGCTGTCGCCTGCTGCTCGACGTGAACAACATCCATGTGAGCAGCGTGAACCATGGCTTCGACGCCCATGCCTTTCTGCGCGGCATACCAGCCGATCGGGTGCAGCAAATCCATCTTGCCGGCCATACCGACCACGGCGACCACATCATCGACACCCACGATCACCCCGTGGCCAACAGCGTATGGGAGTTGTACTGCGAGGCACTGCGGCTGTGCGGCCCGGTCGCCACGATGATCGAGCGCGACGACCACATTCCGCCGCTGGCTGAACTGGTGGCAGAGCTCGACCATGCGCGTGCGCTTGCCGCCGGTGTTCTCGAGCCCGCACGGGCCCTGGCGTGACCACGGCGCTGCTTCACTTGCAAAGCACATTCCAGCAGCACCTGCTGGGTGCCGCAGACGCCACGCCGCTGCTTGCTGGCAGTGCCGAACGGCGCACGCTAGGGCTGGCCATCTACGCCAACGCGTACCGCCAGCGCCTGGTAGAGGTGCTGGCCGATGCTTTTGCCAAGACGCAGGCGTTGCTTGGTCCGGAAGCCTTCGAGGTGGCGGCGTTGCAATACGTCAATGAGCACCCGCCCGAGACGCGCAATCTGCGCTGGTTCGGAGCGGAATTCGCTACCCATCTGCGCGGCATGTTCCCGGCGCGCGCCGCGCTGGCCGAACTCGCGCAGCTCGATTGGTCGCTGCGCCGGGCTTTTGATGGCCCCGATTCGCCGGTGCTCGCCGCGGCCGATCTTGCCGGGGTGCCACCCGAGGCATGGGGCCGCCTGCACCTCAAGCCGGTGGCCACTGCCGAGTTGCTGCGCTTCGAGCACAACACTGTCTCGATCTGGCAGGCCATCGACGCCGAAGCCGACGCCGAAGCGCCTGTGATCGTTCGCGGCGATGTCGCAGTCGATTGGCTGGTGTGGCGCAAGGAACTGCAGCCGCACTTTCGTTCGATGCACCCGGTTGAGGCGGCGCTGCTGCGCGCCATGCTCGGCGGTGCCGGCTTCGCGCACGCCTGCGAACAGGCACAGGCCGGGACCGACGAAGACTGCACAAACCACATCGGCAACGCGCTGCGGCAATGGCTGGAAGACGGGGTTCTCAGCGAGCTCGTGATTCCCAGCCAGACTGCCGGCTGAGCGCCCTCACGACAGGATCGCGCGCCGTACCGCTGCAAGTGGAGCGGTGTCGTCGAGCTCGTTGCCCACCACGCCGAGTTCACGCCACAGCGCGTCCAGTTCCGCGGGTTCGGGCGAGTCTTTCATGCGCTGGTAGAGCCCGGCCAAGGTACTCTGGCCCACGGCTGCATCAGCTGTCGCCAGGATGCGCTGGACCGACCAGGCCACGCCGTAGTTTCCACCGGCAGCAAGCACGCCTTGAAGCGCCTGCTGCAGGCCCGCGCGGCGGGCACTTCGCGTGAGCATTTGAACGTCGGCAAGCAGGCAAAACATTGCGCCGCCCCAGTAGGTGCGGCCCCAGGTTGGTGTGTGGTCGAGCCCCGCATCACCGGCCTGCGGCTGGCCTTGCGGCATGGCCCGGGCCCACTCGCGCCACACGGTGGCAGGTGCCACCAACCCGACCCGACCGCGCGCCAGGCTTTCCACGTAGGTTGCCAGGCCTTCGTGCAACCAGTTCTGCGTGCGTTGAACGCGCGGAACGGCGAGGTGGATCATCTCGTGCACCATGATCCAATCGTCGAGAAACTGCGCCTTCGTGGTCTCGCGCCCGACACGCACACGCACCAGCAGCGATGGCTCACCGAAGGTCACACCACCGCGCACGCCCGCGCCGTCGGTCGGGACGATCAACACCACAACATTGGCGACCGGGAAGCGGCCGAAGTAGGCCATCACCGCATCGCCCGAGCGCTGCACCCAGGCCGTGGCCTCGGTGCGCAAGCGGGCATCGAAACCAGGCGCGAACTGCAATTCAAGCCGGCTGCCAGCGAGGGTAAGGAACTGCGTCACCGGCTGCGCTTCGTCTGGTTGCGCGACAAGGGCCTCTGGCAACACCAGCAGTGCGGCACTGGCCGCGCTCAGGAGCCACTCGCGCCGCGCGGCCAGCACCGGCGAGTTGCCTGGGAGGAGACCTTCAGTGAGTGCCATCGAATCTCATTGGTGCTGCGAAATTGGTCGTGAAGCAACCGGCATAACTTACGGTACGGTGGGAAGTGCGTGATCGTAGATTTGAAGTCATAGCTCGCCCGACGCTGCCCGGCCAACCCTTCAGTCGGGGTGAGAGGTGGTCGTGTGAGAGGTGGTGCTCCCCGCAGCCGAAGCAGCGGTTTCTTTGGGCACGAAAATCCACAGCAGCAGGTGAGCTAAAAAGCCTGTGCGCGCGCACATTCGGCCGAGAGCTTGGCCAAGCATCAGGGCGGTGGTGGGCGGCGGTGGGCGGTGGTGTTTAGGCGGCTAACCATTGTGGGATCTCTGGGCGCTCGCAGCAGTGCGGTGGGCGAGCTCTAGGCGCGCCACGGCATTCGGGGTCGGCTAAGAAGCTAAAAGGCCGCAGCCCAGGCCGAGGCGATCTAAACGCCCACGACCAGCCTACACAGCATGACGCGCTCGATCCGAGCGGCAGATCTGCGCTCACTCCCACGTTCGCGGGCGACACATTCCTACAGACGAAGCGATCAAGTGCCGAAAAGATTCACCCATGGAACCGAGCCAGTCCCACGTATGGATAGAGCAGTTTTGCGTTCAGCTCCTAAAGAGCCGTCCAGACCTGCCAGGTCGCTTCGCCTTGGCGCGCGCCATCGCGGCGTTTCCCTATGTTGCCGAGCTGCCCCCAGTCGAGGCCGCCAGGCTGCTCGCTGCCGGTTTGCCCAGACCGTATACCGCAGCGATGGCACGCAGCTCTCGATGAGGAAGCGCCAGCCGAAGACCGGCAGGTCTGCGTGGGCAGAGGTGGCCAGGCCACTTAGCTGGTGGCGGCGTGGCGCTTAAGGCAAAACCCACGGGTCGTCTGAGTAAAACAGCCCGGCAACGCAGGTGCCCCAGAAAGCAAAACATCCAGCGTCTGGCAACCTGCCCTAAAGCAGCCGCCCCGGGTTCATCAGGTTGTTCGGGTCGAGCGCGAGCTTGATGGCACGCATCATCTTCAGCGCCACCGGCGACTTGCGCCGCGCCAGCTCTGCGCGCTTAAGTTCGCCAATGCCGTGCTCGGCCGAGATCGACCCGCCGTGGGCCGCGAGCGCGTCATAGACCAATGCGTTGACCGCCGATTCGTGCTCCCGCAGAAACGATTCGCCATCCACACCCTCTGCCGCCTGCACGTTGTAGTGCAGGTTGCCGTCGCCGAGGTGGCCGAAGTTGACCAGGCGAACCCCCGAGAAAGTTTTCAGCAGCGCTGCGTCGGTGTCGGCAACGAAGCGCGCAATGGCCGACACCGGCAGCGCGATGTCGTGCTTGATGTTGAGCCCTTCGGCGCTCTGCGCCAACGGAATCGATTCGCGCAGGTGCCACATCGCATTCGACTGCACCGTGCTGGCCGCCACCGCGGCGTTGCTGATCAGGCCGCGTTCGAGGGCGGTCTCTAGCAATGCTTCGAAACGCGCCTGCGCCTGTGTTTGTCCTTCGCTGTCCGACTGCTCCAGCAGCACCGTCCATGGCGCAGCGGGCAGCGGCTGGGCGAGCTGTGAGAAGTGCTTTCGCACCAGGCCGAGCGCGTACTGCCCCATCACCTCGAAGCCGGTCAGGCCCGGGCCGAGCCGCGCCTGTGCCAACTGCAAGAGGCCGACCGCCGCTTCGAGCGAAGGCAGAGCCGCCAGCGCTGTCGTCACGGCGGCCGGTTGCGGGTAGAGCTTCAAGGTCGCGCCGGTGATCACGCCGAGCGTGCCTTCGCTGCCGATGAAGAGGTCGCGCAGGTCGTAGCCGGTGTTGTCCTTGCGAAGGCCGGAAAGGCCGTCCCAGACCTCGCCCTGCGCCGTGACAACTTCAAGGCCGCAGCAGAGTTCACGCGCGTTGCCGTAGCGCAGCACCTGCGTGCCACCCGCGTTGGTGGCCAGATTGCCACCGACCGTACAACTGCCCTCGGCCGCCAGTCTCAGTGGATACAGCAGGCCAGCGTCAGCCGCGGTCCGCTGCACGGTCTGCAAGATGCAGCCGGCGTCAAGCGTGAGGGTGAGATTTTCAGCGTCTAGCCTGCGCACCTGTTTCATGCGGCCCATGCTGAGCAGCACCTGGCTGCCACTGGCATCGGGTACTGAGCCGCCCACCAGCCCGGTGTTGCCACCTTGTGTGACGATGCTTGCGCCAAAGGTTGCGCAGGCTCTCACCACGGTCGCCACTTCTTCGGTCGACCCAGGCCGAACCACCGCGAGTGCGCGACCCCGGTAGCGCTTGCGCCAGTCGACCTCGTAAGCTGAAAGATCGCCTTCGGTCAACACATGTGGCGTGCCGACGATGCCGCGCAGCGTCTCAACCAGCGTCTCAACCCGCGTCACGCCACGCTCGCCTTGGCGGCGCTCAGCCGCCAGCGCACGTGCGCAGCGCAGGCCGCGAACAGCAACACGCTGAGCACGACTTCAAGCAGCGCCAACGGCGCGCCAAGCCCGCGGTCGCTCGTGGCGCGCACCGCCCCTTCGGCCACGTAGAGCCAGAGCACCAAGCTCAGCCAACGGAAGGTGTACAGCCGCCACTTCAGCAGGCCCGGCACGGCCAGCGCCAGCGGCAGCGCCTTGAGCGCGAGTGTGCCCCGGCCCGTGGGCGCAAGCCAGAGCTCCCAGGCCAGGCACAGCGTGATCAACATCAGGAGGCAGGCCAGGGCGAACGCTCGCGTGTGAATCACGCGGGAGGGCAGGGCGGGCGGGGAGAGTTCATGCTTCATCGCTGGCTATGATGCCAGCAATGAATTTGACTCAACTGTGGAAGGAGACGCTCCACGAGCACCTGCCTCACCTCCTGCAAACTCTGCAGACGTGGCCCTGGCTCGACACCGTAAAGACCCTGCGCATCCGCTTTCGCGAAGACCGTCTCGGCCTGACTGCGAGCAGCTTGACCTTTACGACGCTGATTGCACTGGTGCCCCTGCTCACCGTGATGCTCGCGGTGTTCTCGGCCTTCCCGATGTTCTCGAGCTTTCAGGACGCGCTGCAGCAATACTTGCTGCAAAGCCTGGTGCCCGAGACCATCGCCAAGCCGGTGATGGGCGCGCTCACGCAGTTCGCCAGCAAGGCGAATCGGCTGGGCACCGTGGGCCTGGCGCTGCTGGTGCTGACCGCGCTGGCGCTGATGCTCACGATCGACCGCACGCTCAACGGCATCTGGCGCGTGCGCGAACCGCGGCCGATGGCACAGCGCGTGCTGGTGTACTGGGCCAGTGCCACGCTCGGGCCGTTGCTGCTGGGCGTGAGCCTGTCGTTCACGTCTTGGGCGCTGTCGGCCTCGGGCGGCATGGTGGGTGCGCTACCCGGCGGCATCAGTGTGCTGCTCAACGTGCTTCAGTTCATGCTGCTGGCCGCGGGCCTGGCCGGTCTGTTCCACTACGTGCCCAACACGCACGTGCACTGGCGCCACGCGGTCGCCGGCGGTGTTTTTACCGCTGCCGGGTTCGAGCTGGCCAAGCGCTTGCTCGGTTGGTACCTGCTGCAGGTGCCGACCTACTCGGTCGTCTACGGCGCCTTTGCGGCTGTGCCGATCTTCTTGGTCTGGATCTACCTGGCCTGGGTGATCGTGCTGCTCGGTGCCGTGATCGCAGCCTATGCACCAAGCCTGCAGGGTCGCGTTAAGCGCTGGCCCGACGGGCCGGGCGCCCGTTTCGAGCTGGCTATCGTCGTGCTGGCCGAGCTGGCGCGCGCCCGCGTGCGAAGTGCTGGCGGCCTCGGGGCGGGTGAACTCTCGGCCACGTTGCGAGCCGATCCGCTGCAGACAGAGCCGATTCTCGAGACCCTCGTGTCGATCAATTGGGTCGGCCGGCTCAACGAAAAAGGCGACCCACGCTACGTGCTGTTGTGCGACCCGTCGGTGACGATGGTGCGGGCCTTGATAGCGGCGCTTTTGATCGAACCCTCGGCAGCGTTGACCGGCTTTTGGCAACGCGCTGGTTTCGACTCGATGACCTTGAGCGAACTGATCCGCGCCTGAGAGCAAGTGAAGCAGTCCGCCCCACCTGCGCGGGCGGCCCTTCAGGCCGGTGTGGTGCCGGGGGGTGCGATTTGGCGCGCTGCTGGCAGGGCTTCGCGCAGCGCTGCCAGCAGGGCGTCTGGAGCCTCTGTCATCAGCGCGTGGCCAGCGGCGACGGTGTACACGCGCGCCTTCAGGGCCAGCGCGATCTCGCGGCTCTGCGTCGCCAGGGTCATCTGATCGCGGTCGCCGAGGACCATCGAAACCGGGCACTCTACTTTCGCGGCGGCCTGCAAACCACCGGCGTACCGCTCGCACAAACTGAAGTCGTGATGGAACAGGTTCAACGCCGTCTGCCCGGCCTGCACCCGGCGCATCAGCGCGCGGTTGGCGCCGTGCAGCCAGGTGCCCGGGCCGGGGTGCGAAGGCTTGGCGGCCAGGGTGGAATGAGAAAACACGTTGACCATGTCGATCGCCTTCAGCGGCTGCGTGCGCGCGGTCTCAAGCAGCGCCTCTGACACCTTCATCGGGTAAGCGGTGCTGATCATCACAAGCGCCTCAACCTTCGTAGGCGCCCGCGCCGCGGCCTCCAGTGCGATCAGCGAGCCCATGCTGTGGCCGACCAGCTGGGCGTTCTCAAGGCCGGCCGCATCGAGCAGTGCAAGCAACCAGTCGGCCAGTGCTTCAACGCTGGCCAGCGGCGCGCCCGCGCTGCGGCCGTGGCCGGGTTGATCAACGGCCAGCACCGCGTGGCCGTGGTGCGCGAACCAGCGCGCCAGCAGCGTCCAGACACTGTGGTCGTGCAAGGCGCCGTGGATGAAGACGACGCAGGGCAGGGCAGGGTCGAAGGCCTTGCCACCTGTGTAGGCGTATGCCTTGGCATCAAAGCCGCGAACGCTCAGTTCCATCACGCGCCCGCTTTCGCCGCGACCTTCAGTGCACGTTTCAGGTCGTCGATCAGGTCGTTGGCATCTTCCAGGCCAATCGACAGGCGAATCGTGCCCGGCGTGATGCCGGCCTGCGCCAGCGCTGCATCGTCCATGCGGAAGTGCGTGGTTGAGGCTGGGTGGATCACCAGCGAGCGGCAGTCGCCCACGTTGGCGAGGTGCGAAAACAGCTTCAGCGCTTCGATAAAGGCGACACCCTGCTTGCGCGAGCCGCGCAGGTTGAAGCTGAACACCGAGCCGCAGCCACGCGGCAGCAAGCGCTTGGCGAGCGCGTGGCTCGGGTGCGATTCGAGTTCGGGGTAACCCACGCTCTCGACCATCAAGTGCGCCGCCAGAAACTCCACCACCCGGCGCGCGTTCTCGACGTGCCGCGCCATGCGCAGCGGCAGTGTTTCGATGCCCTGCAAAATCAGCCACGCCGTGTGCGGGCTCATGCAGGCGCCGAAGTCGCGCAGCCCTTCTCGGCGCGCGCGCAAGAGGAAAGCGCCAACGCTGCTTTCTTCGCTGAACACCATGCCGTGAAAACCTTCGTAGGCTTTGGTCAGTTCGGGGAAACGGCCAGATCGATCCCAGTCGAACTGGCCGCTGTCGACAAGCACACCGCCGATCACGGTGCCGTGCCCGCAAAGGAACTTCGTGGCCGAATGAAACACCAGGTCGGCGCCGTGGTCGAATGGCTTCATCAGCCAAGGTGTGGTGAAGGTCGAGTCGACCAGCAGCGGCAGACCGTGCTCGTGGCCGAGAGCCGAGACGGCCGGAATATCGAGCACGTCGAGCCCCGGGTTACCCAGCGTTTCACCGAACAGCAATCGTGTTTCCGGGCGGATCGCCGCGCGCCACGCGTCGATGTCGCCCGGCTTCACGAACGTGGTCGAGATACCAAAGCGCGAGAGTGTGTAGTGCAGCAGGTTGTGCGAGCCGCCATACAGCGCGCTCGACGCCACGATGTGCGCGCCGGCACCGGCCAGTGTGCTGATACCCAAATGCAACGCGGCCTGACCGCTCGCTGTTGCGATGGCGCCGCAGCCGCCCTCAAGCGCGGCCATTCGTTCTTCGAACACGGCATTGGTCGGGTTGGAAATGCGGCTATAGACGTGCCCCGAACGCTCCATGTTGAACAGTGACGCCGCGTGTTCGCTGCTTTCGAACACGAACGAGCTTGTGAGGTGAATAGGCACAGCGCGAGCGCCTGTCGCGGCGTCAGGGGCGGCACCGGCGTGCAGCGCCAGCGTGTCGAAGCCGGGGTCTGAGTAGCCGGGCATGGTGTCTCCGCGAGCGTGAGGTGATGTGGGTTCGGCAGGGTGTCGCCGCTGGGAATTGTGGGCTATATTGACCACAAACCACCGCAGCGGAGCGCCCATGAAAGTCAGTGACATTCTTCGAGTCAAGGGCGGCACGCTGTTCACGGTGTCGCCCGACCAGCCGTTGCAAGAAGCGGTCAGCACCATGTCTGACCGCGACATCGGCTCGCTCGTGGTCATGGACCACGGTGACCTGGTGGGCATGCTCACCTTCCGCGAAGTGATCCAAGCCATCGTGAAGAACGACGGTTCGCTCGGCACGCTGCACGTGCGCGGCGTGATGGACGACCACCCACTCACCTGCACGCCAGAGACCGAGATCGACGAAGTGCGCCGCATGATGCTCGGCCGCCACGCGCGCTACATGCCGGTGCTCACCCAACGCACCCTGATGGGCGTTATCTCTTTCTACGACGTGGCCAAAGCCGTGGTCGACGGCCAAGACTTCGAGAACCGCATGCTCAAGGCCTACATTCGCGACTGGCCGGTCGAAGACGCAAGCGACGAGCAGGCGCCCACGCCGAACTGAGAGCTTTAGAACAAGACGAGCCGCCCTCCCGGTCGCCCCGAGCGGGGCCAACTGCTGGCCTAAAATCGTGTTGCTCGTCACCGCCTTCGGGCGGTGATTTCACTTCTGGTCACTGCGTTTCGGCGCCCAAAACACCATGCCCGGCAGCACCCTCGGCGAACTCTTTCGTGTCACCAACTTCGGTGAAAGTCACGGCCCGGCCATCGGCTGCGTGATTGATGGCTGCCCGCCCGGCATGCCCTTGTCCGAAGCCGACATCCAGCCCGAACTCGACCGCCGCCGCCCCGGCACCTCGCGCCACGTCACGCAGCGCAACGAGCTCGACACGGTTGAAATTCTTTCTGGCGTGTACGAGGGCCTGACGAGCGGAACGCCAATCTGCCTGCTGATTCGCAACACCGACCAGCGCAGCAAAGACTACGGCAACATCCTTCAGACCTTTCGCCCTGGCCATGCCGACTACACCTACCTGCACAAATACGGTCTGCGTGACCCGCGCGGTGGGGGCAGGGCCTCGGCCAGGCTCACGGCGCCGATGGTCGGTGCCGGTGCCGTTGCTCGCAAGTGGCTGAAACTCAAATACGGCACCACCTTCTCGGGTCACATGACGCAGATTGGCGACCTCGTGATCCCGTTCGAGTCGATGGCGCATGTGCCGAACAACCCGTTCTTCGCTGCCAACGCCAGCGACATTGCCCGTCTCGAAGACTACATGGACGAGCTGCGCAAAGCGGGCGACAGCTGCGGCGCGCGCATCGCGGTTGCAGCGCACGGTGTTCCTGTCGGCCTGGGTGAGCCGCTGTTCGACAAGCTCGATGCCGACATCGCCCGCGCGATGATGGGCATCAATGCGGTCAAGGGCGTGGAAATAGGCTCCGGCTTCGCGTGCGTGGCACAGCGTGGCACCACGCACGGCGACGAGCTCACGCCCGAGGGCTTCTCCACCAACCATGCAGGTGGTGTGCTGGGCGGTATTTCCACAGGGCAAGACATCACCGTCAGCATCGCCGTCAAGCCCACCAGCTCGATCCGCAGCCCGCGCCAGTCGATTGATCTGGCGGGCAATCCGGCCACGGTCGAAACCTTCGGCCGGCACGACCCGTGTGTCGGCATCCGCGCCACGCCAATCGCCGAAGCAATGCTCGCCCTGGTGTTGATGGACCATGCCTTGCGCCAACGCGCGCAGTGCGGCGACGTGCGGGTAGCAACAGCGCCGATCCCGGCGCAGCGCCCAGGGCAAGGCTGATGCAGTAGTTCACCGGCGCGCCTCGCAAGCGCGCCCTTATGCGCACTCGACCTGGATCACCTCGCGCGTGTTGCCCTCAATGCGCACCGCCGTGAGCTGGCGCCCCCATACGCAGCCTGTGTCGAGCGCCAGCAGGTCTGGCCTGTTGATCAGGCCGAGAGAAGCCCAGTGGCCAAACGCGATCGGCACGCCTTCGGTGCGCCGGCCCGGCGTTTCAAACCACGGGAAGAAACCCGCTGGCGCGGCACCGGCGCCTTCCTTGGTCACAAGGTCGAGCGTGCCATCGGCCGAGACGAAACGTGCCCGCGTCAGCGTGTTGACGATGAACCGCAGCCGCTGCATGCCTTGCAGACCATCGCTCCAGCGCACCGGCTGGTCGCCATACATCGCGGCAAGAAAACCGCCGACAGCGTCGCTCTGCAGCACCTGCTCAACCTCCGCCGCGAGCGCCAGAGTTTCGGCAAGGTCCCACTGCGGCGCCACACCGGCGTGCACCATCAACCAGCCGTGTTCGTGCACCGCCATGCGCTGGTGGCGCAGCCAGTCGAGCCAGCGCGAACGGTCTGGCGCGTCGAGAATTTCAGTCAGCGTGTCGCTCGCGTGGGGCCGACGCACGCCGTGCGCCACCGCGAGCAGGTTCAGATCGTGGTTGCCGAGCAGGCAGGTCGCGGCGCTGCCCAAGCCATGCAAGCGGCGCAGCGTGGCAAGCGAAGCCGGGCCGCGGTTGATCAGGTCGCCCAACACCCAAAGCCTGTCGCGCGACGGCGAAAAATCGATCTTTGCAAGCAGGCGCTCAAGCGCGTCGCAGCAGCCCTGCACATCGCCGATCAGGTAGTTCATGCTGAGATGCTAAGCCGCCCAGCCCATGCGAGCCGAGCGGATTCTGCTAATCTGCCTGCTTCGAATCGCCGCGCAGGCCGCATGGACGTTGCCCTTCTGATCTTTCTGGTCTTGCTCAACGCGCTGTTCGCGATGTCTGAGATGGCGCTCACCGCCAGCCGCAAAACTCGCCTGCTGGTCATGCTCGAGGCGGGTCAATCCGGTGCGCAGGCCGCCATGGACCTGCACGACAACCCCACCAAGTTTCTGTCGGTTGTACAAATAGGCATCACGTCAATCGGCGTGCTCAACGGCATCGTCGGTGATGCCGCGTTCTCAGCGCCGTTCGCCGCCTGGCTTCATCTCAATTTCGGCATTCACGACCGCGCCTCAGAAATCACCGCCACCGCGATGGTGGTGGTCAGCATCACGTTTGTGACCATCATCTTCGGCGAGCTGGTGCCCAAGCGGTTCGGCCTGATGTACCCCGAAGCCGTGGCGCGGCGTGTGGCGCGGCCTATGGAGTGGCTTTCAATGATCGCCCGGCCGTTCGTGAAGCTGCTCTCATGGTGCACCAACGGCACGCTGGCGCTGCTTGGCGTGAGCGGCAGCCCAGACCGCAGCGTCACCGAAGAAGAGATCGCGGCCAGCCTGGAAGAAGGGCTAGACGCTGGCGTGATCGAAGCGCACGAGCACCAAATGGTGCGCAACGTGTTCCGGCTCGACGACCGGCAAGTCGGCTCCATGATGATTCCGCGAGCCGAGATCGTTTGGCTCGACGTGGCGGCCACGCCGGCCGAGGTGCTCAAAGTTGTCGGCGACGACGAACACTCTCGCTACGCCGTCTGCCGCAACGGGCTCGACGACGTTCTCGGAGTGATCTCGGCACAAAGCCTTCTGCAGCAAGTCATGCGCGGGCAGCCCTTGTCGCTCACCGAAAAACTAGAACCGCCGGTGTTCATACCAGAGACGCTGTCGGGTATGGAACTGCTAGAGCAGTTTCGTGCTTCGAGTGCGCAAATCGTCTTCGTGGTTGATGAATACGGCGAGGTGCAGGGCATCATCACCGTGCGTGATGTGCTGGAAACCATCACCGGCGAATTCGCCACGCCGACTGCCGAAGACTCCTGGGCGGTACCGCGCGACGACGGCAGCTGGCTCTTCGACGGCCTGATCCCGGTGCCCGAGCTGAAAGATCGGCTCGAATTCAAGGAGCTGCCCGAAGAAGACCGGGGCCGCTACAACACGTTGGCCGGAATGATCATGCTTCTCCTCGGTCGTTTGCCAAACACCGCCGACTCGGTCGAGTGGGCCGGCTGGCGCTTCGAGGTCGTCGATCTCGACGGCAAGCGTGTTGACAAGGTCCTGGCGAGCCGGCTTGCAGTCACCGCCGAGGTCGAACACCAGGCTTGACTCAATTCCAGGCCCGATGCGCCCGTGCGCTGCAGTTCGCTCCTGCCAAGCAACATTCCCGCCTGCGCCCGAACCCGTAAAAATAAAACCACTCGACTATCGAATTCGGGGGATTCAGGAACCTAGAGTCAGGCCGCAATGTGACGGTTCAAGTGCGGTTCAGACGCGTTTGCAAGCCAACTGGTGCGTCCGTATTTGCAGGCCAGTGGGTTGCCTCCGGCGTGCTCTCCGCAAAGCCACGCTCGGGTGAAGCCGGCGCGCTTGAGCCTCTGGTGCACGAAGGCGAAGTCGGGGTTCAATGGCCGGCTGGCACCGGGCAGGGCGGGGCAGTGCAGCCGGGTCATTGTTGCCGAGGGTCTGGGCACGCCCTCCCAGTCGCCGCCTGCGGCACGCACTAGCGACACGAACTTTGCCCACCGCGCCCCTGGCGATCTTGAGCGTGCGCCCGCCCGCGCTGCAGCTCAGCTCGGGCGGACGAAGCAGGCGCCAGGTCGTGCTGCGCCGGCAACTTGGCGCGCTAGTTCCTCACACTACTCGGCCGAAACGGTGACGTCATTCCTTTTAAGGGCACCATCGAAGAAATTATTACCTCCTAAAGCGACCAATTAGTCTAGGACGTCCCGAAAGTTTCATGATCCGGCTCTTGTTCAGCCTTTACGAGATCCGTATTAAATTCAGGCTGGCCTACCAAACCAACGATATTTAGCTGATCGAGACTGGTTATAGAAGACGCTTCGGACGAATATATAGGCCTTTGATCCTCGTACCATCCCCACTCCTGGTCTCCAAAGTAATTTGTAAAGTATTCACCATTCCCTCCATCCACTCGCCAGACGAAATTATCATCAGTACTATGATAAGTGAGCATGTAGTCATACAATGCCTGCTCGACAACTGGGTCATAAAATGGATGCCCTTCGTAACTAAGCGCGTCCTGGACATGTTGGCTCGAATCAAAACCAGGATCGTCTCCATTTGCCGGGATATGTATATTCTGTAACGTCGTATAACTTTCTATCGCATTTTCTCGATTTCTAATTCTCTCTCTGCGAATACCTCTAAACGGACCACCGGGCTTTGACGGATCGTATAAACCCAAGCTTCCCGTAATGAATGCTTTGGCTTGTTCGCCCGGGCTTGCACCTTTTTGGCGGGCATCCAGCACTGCGGAAACCCCGCCAAGACCTACAGGGCTGAGTAGAATATAGGATAACTCTGCCGGATCTGCTCCATTGGCCTTAGCGTCGATGAACACAGGAATGGAGAAACCAATACTCACCGCAGCCAGTACGACGAACGCAACTGGGCCGAGCAAACGGGCAGCCGCCTCGAAATCGAGGCCTTTAGTAGCTTGGACAGCAGTACGTGACGTAGTTTGAACTGCCGTGCGCCCACCGATTTTTGCCTCAGAAAAGTTCTTTACCCATTCTGCAGCTTTTGCTGTATAGGTAACAGCATCAATACCATCGCCGAACACAATATTGGCAGCAACCCAAGCCGTGTTTTGTAAGGCATTTACCGTTTTACCCAGTCGGGCTCCGATCTGAATATTTTTGACTAATCTCCTGATCGCATTTTTCTTTTCAACTGGAACAACGTCGTCGGGAAGATCGGCTACCTTATTCAGCCACGTTTGGGCTTCTGTGGTATCTATTGTAATATTCTCAATATGATCTACATCTACATTTTGAAGAGCGCTGATTGGCAATCCTTCGTTGTCCACGTTTTCCAAGAAGTTAACAAAGTTCTTTAATCTTCGATTGCCTTCAAGGGATTCTGAAAATTCAGTGGTTGCATTTTGGCGAAGGGTATTTACAATGTCTTGGAAACTTTGTGCTTGCGCTCCATCGGAAAAGTTTAGACTACTATTACCTCTATATATTTCTTGTGAATCGCTGGTCCGATATTGATCGGAGCCTGGAAATCCACTGAAGCTATTATCGCTGGTGTTATAACCATAAACTTCTTCTCCTGTACTATTAGTAATTGCGACATGTGTTACTTTGCCGTCCGAGCCAAAATCTGTAGCGATACCCCCGCCCTCGCCCTCGGCTCGGGGTGCATCCTCATGCGTTTTAACGCCGTCAACATAGGTTGTTTTAGATGTTTGTTGCCCGTCCTGACTCCAACTTATTCCATCCGTAGCGGTAATCCCATCTGCGGCATAATTTACTCTATTAACTCCGGCAGAATCATGGGTGTCTACTATGCGTTGCGTCCCGTCTTCGCGGTACAAAATTTCTGTACGACTGTCGGGAGTTAATTCTTCTGTGGAGACTTTAACTCCTTTAAGTTCGGTAACCTTAGACGCGTAGCCAGACCTGTTAATATCGTCAAACGTTGTAACTTTAGACCCGTCGGGCTGATACTCGAAACTCGCTCTAGTTTGCAGGGTAATCCCCCCATTAGCGTCTGTCGCATAACCTTCTTGTTTTATTAGATTATTACCAGTTTCATCATACGTATCTACCTGGAAGTGATCTGGATAGTAAGTCCACACAGCAGATATTGTATGATCGGGCCTGTTTGTTTGTGCGCTTATTATTTTCTCATCGGTCCCGTAATACTCTGTATATACATTTCCACTTCCATCATTCGGGACACTTGTCTGAGTATGACCGGCATCGCTGTAACCATAACTTACCTCACTCAACTTATTATAATCTGGCTCAGGACCGAAGCTCGTCACTTTTGTTGGCTTATTACCTAATTTATCGTAGTCTGTTACTTTAAATCCAGTGGTGTCATATATAAATTCAGTCTGCTTCGTGTGATCTAATCTAGTTATTGTTCGGCGAGTTATGTCCTTATCGTCAGCGGAAGAATAAGCTTCTTCTGTTGTAGTGCCATCTTTATTGTATGTTGTTTCTGTTCTGCTAAAATCGTATTTCAGAACACTTTCAGAAAGTTTTACTTCGCTAGTATCGCTACCGTATTCGACTGTCGTTGTGTAATTGTTATCATTCGACTTGGTGGTTGAGTAATGTGTGCCATCACCCCGGTAGGTATATATCGAATCCGAGAGTATCCGACCATCGATATGCCACACCTCGACATGGTCAATGTGTCCATCCGATTTATAAAAAGTCGTTGTGTCTGTGTTGGGATCACTCGCACCGTCGGTGTAACTGATACGAGTTCCAGCGGAATCATAATTACTTTGGCTAATAAGATTGCCATTCGCATCGTTAGCAGTTACGTATCCGGCAAAATGTCCGTCTTTGGTTGTTGACTCTAAAGTGGAATGGTCTGAATTCGTAATTTTGTGGGTTTTCGAGCCGTCTGCGTTATAAGTAGTCTTAGATACAGGGTCGGTCCCGTCAAATATTTCTTCGCTAACGGGATTTCCATTTTTGTCAAATTCACTTATACTACTTGGATTCTCAGTCCCGGCAATATAAACAGTTTCTTTTCGTTTTACATTATTTTCAACATGCTCTAAAGAGGTTTTTTGATTATCCTTGTAGTTGGTTACATCATAGGTGTCTGTTTCGTATATTTGCGGTGCAGATGATTTGTAATCAGTTGTTTTAAGGGGGCTTCCGTCGGCATTGAACTCACTTTTGGATTTGACACTCCCTACCGTGTCAGTCCCGCCGTTAAAGACTCGTGTTTCAGACGTGCGAATTACCCTGTTTTCGGAATTTGCATCAACTGTAGTGGTCGTCTCTTCGGATTTATTTCCTGAATCATCGTACTTGACCTGGTGTTCCACCTTGCCATTCACGGTTTTCGTTTCGGTTTGTGGCTTTTCATTTGGATAATATTCAGTTTCGAGTTGGTAGGGTGGGTCGGTCACCGGATTTGTTCCGGCTCGATGTTCTTGAATGGAGTGGTGTAATTTGTTATTTGCGTCTGAAAGCTGTGTGTCCGTAAGAAATGGCTCGTTATCAACGTATGCGAACGTCTTTGTTTGTGTATATGTGACCCCATCGGAATGTACCGTAGTGTATTCTCTGGTTGCACTTCTATTGCCCGATTGGTAATCCGTCTCCGAGGTCAACGTCGGCGTAAGCCCTTGGGGGCCACCGTAATGGTAAGTTTGTGATTTCTCAATGACGGTTGTTCCGTCTATTTCTCCCGTAGCTAGTACTGTTCGGTCAGTTACAATGTTGTTCGCGTACTCTTTTACCTCTATGGGAATGCCATCTTTAAGATGTGTCTCGGTTGTATTCCCATCGGGATGGTAATCTGTAACAGTACGATCATTAGGATCTTTCGGGTTAGTGTCACGAAGCGTTGTTGTTTGCTTTACCTTGCCAGAGTCGTCATATTCAACAGAGGAATGAAATGTGCCAACATATTCCGCGTCGAGAGAAATATTAAGTTCTTTAGATTTTACCGGCTGGCCATCTACATATTTATATTCCGTATCCTGCAAGTAGCTGCCATCGCTATCAAACTCCACCGGCGGGTCGTCCGGAATAGCATCTTTAATTAATGACCTACCGCTCTGTAGTTTGGTTTCATAGCTTTTATCAATCTCGCCATTCCTGTATGTATAATCAATATCCGTAAAGGTATGTGGGTCGACTTTATAGTCTATTAATTCGCTATGAACAATTTGACTCTTACCATCAACCACCTCAGAGGTGTCGAGCCTGTCGTCGGTTAGTTGGTTATTGGCATCAAAGTGTTGAACAAGGGTAGCATTATCGTTTACAAAGGTTTTAGTTGTTGTTCCGTCTGGGTTAATTACGTCAGTAGGCGGATTGCCGCCAAGTAGTCCTCCATCTGTCTTTTGCCTTTTTGCTTCTTGTTCTTCAATTACACGATCCTCACGGTTCTGCGCATTAGGGTCGTAACCTACTGCGGTTGACGAACTTTTGGGTAGACCATCAGCGTCAAAAGCAGTTCTTTTCGCAGCATAAGTTGCATCAACCAGAAACTGAATCTTAACCGTCGCATCGGGATACTGACCCAGTAGGTCCTTCAGCGCGTCGGAACGATGTTCAAGATTTGTAACTAGAGAATCGGATCGCGGAGTGTTAGTTCCATCTGACATTGTATTTGGATCGTAAGCCGAACCTATTTCTCTGTTTAAACTAGAGTTTCCATACCTAAGATTATCTGCGGAGTTGGCTGAGGTAACAGTCAAATCCCGGAGTGCCTTTTCTAAGGCCTTTGGGTCGGGGGGGTCAGCCTTAAGTAAGTCCTCAATAAGCTTTAGTTTGCCCTCAAGCGCAGGTTCGCCGTATCCTGAAATGTCCGAGAGAAGGCCTAGTATTTGTGCGCGGACTGCGCCTTTTGCCGTGTCTGAGATCAACTTATCGGAATATATATCCGCATATCCCCCGACAAGATTTCTGACTGCGTCGTATGAGACCCGGTGGTTGCGATCAATCGGTAAATTATCTGGTGCGTTAGGCAGCTTTGAAATTGGAAGCTGCTTATCAGCTAAATTCCCTTGCTCTACGTTAGATAATGCTGTCAAAATTTCGTTATTAACGTCGCCTGTTCCGGTTATAGGTTTGTCCGCGAAGGCTTGAACTAGTTTTTTATCATCATCGCTTTTGATCAATCCTGGATCTTTGGCGAATCCTTTTATGCGTTCTCGAGCCTCATTGTATGGAAGAGTTTGACCTGTTTCCTCATTATATTTGGCAAGCCTTTTGAGACCGGCAGAGTTCGGTTCATTTACTTTATCTGTTAGGGTCTTGATTTGATCCGCAGTTGGGTTTGTTTCACCGATAATTTTAGGTGTCTGATCATTGACTGCCACCAACTTGTTATAGGCTTCTCTGATGATCGCCCAGTCTTGCTTCGTTAGGTACTGCGCTTCACCTTTGTTTACGCGGTCAAGAAGGTTTTTAACAATTGGCAAAGAAGTCAATGCCCCCCCGCGCCCAGGAAACAAGTTCGGTTTATATGTTGGATCGTTAGATCTTGGATTGTTTGATTCATCGACCGCGCTTCGCAGACCGACATTATTTTTTTCCAGGCGAGTGGCTGCTATTTCGTTTGTTGCGCCTTTTAAGTTCGCAAACTGCAAATTAGGTTGATCCACATTACTTGTGAATACGTCCGCTAGCCTGCCACTCTCGACTTCGTCAAAGTTCTTAGCTTTCAAAGCCTCAACTATTTTAGCTCTATCTGTCGGTAATATCGATTCTTGTTCCCCCGTTAGTATATTATAGGTTGTCAGTATCGACTGATTGTTGTCGGTCTTAATAGCGTCGGCGTAAGTAAGAGGAAATCCGCCTTGACCGGGAGTTCCTTTATATATTCCGTAGAGTTTAGAATCTTCTTCGGCCGCCCAATCGTCTGAACCTCCGAAATCGATGATCTTTAGCTTTCCGTCGGCACCATAAACTAGATTCTTTGTTCCGATATCGTTATGAGTTATATCATGGTCGTGTAAATATTCAACACCATCGGAAAGTTCATTAGCAGATTTTAAACGCTCATCGGGAGTCGCACTTTCAGAACGAGCTGGGTCGGTATAAGCAGTAATTCCGGCTTCTTGGAATATATAAACTCTTCCATCGGAGCCTTTTTCGGTTCCGTAGTATTTAATTATATTATCACTTGAGGGATCTTGCTTGCCCAATTGGTCAAAAATTTCACTTTCATGTACGTTGGCCTGTGCGGCGCTAGCGTCATTTGCTTTTGATCGTTTTACTATGATTGTTTCTGGGCCGGGTGCGGGGGTGCCTTCTGGGTAGACCAGTTTTCCTATAAATACATCACCATCTGCACCTTGACCAATGCGATCGGCTTCAACTATTTTATACGTGAGTTGCTGACCGTTTATTGTTACTTTAAATTCAGTTTCTGCCGGAGGGTTGGCAGCCAAACCTGCGTCGCCAAGCGCTCTTGTTTCCGCGGTGCCGTTGGCGTTGAATCCGACCGGCTGAGTTTCAAATGCTTGTGGATGTAGTTGTAAATCGTTTATTGGTGGTGTTAGTTGTAATTCGTTTAGTGGTGGTGGTGGTAGTAGCGGCGGCGGCGGCGCTGAGGCGGCCCGGGCAGCTGCTTCTGCAGCAGCGTTGTCACGAATACGTTTTTCAGCAGCAGCTTTTGCAAGAGATTTTGCAAAGGCTTTTGCAGCAGCTTCTCTAGCAGCTTTTGCAGCTTCTGCAGCAGCTTCCACTGGATCCGCGATATTAGATGTTGCAGAGACCCCATTCATCATATTAAATCTCCTTTTGGCGAAAGTGAGAGATGGCGCTGAATAGCAAGAGCCGAGCACATTTAACCTGCTGCGGTCTGGCGCGTCTGGTGATGTTCCGATGTTATGCCTTCCTGCCGCCCCGTGTCGGGCGGTTTGCGAAGCTGTTCGCAGCCAAACGAAGTTCCAGGGTTGAGCACTTGTAAATGTCCGTAGCAATGCGAACAAATACCGCTGTTAAATGGGGCGATTACCTGCTAGCCAGGGTGGTTTGGATCAGGCCGCGTCGCGCTTGAATGCGCCGGTGCTGGGCGCTGGGCGCAAAGCTGGCGCTTGCTGGCGTGCCGCTGAAGTCGGATTCGCTGGGTGTGCTTAGGCCAGGCCATGGAGAGTTGGACGATGCGCCGGTGACCAGGGCGACGGGCAACTTTCCTTCGTGAGGCAACACGCAACTTCCGCGTCCACGGCCCAACGCTCGACCGAGTGCTCGACACTGAGGTTGAAGCTGTTCTTGAAGTGGAGCGGGCTGGCCGCTTTGAGAACGTGCACGCGCAGGCAGCCGGCCGGGCTGATGCTGCCGCCGAATTCACCTTTCAATGCAACGCTGAGATCGATTCCGGCCAAACGCGCGGCCGGCCCTGGTGGGCCAGCTTCGCCGCCACCGCCGCTTCATTCGAGGCCTACGGCAGCCCGCTGGACAACGCGGCCGGTGGATGTAGCAGATCGGTCATCTGGCGCAGTCGCGAGCGAAAAAGCGTCCGGCGTGCTCATCGTCAAATGCCCCAAACCAAACCACTCGAACATCGCGAATTTGAGGGAATCAAGCCGCAAGGCCCAGTCCGGGAAGGTGAGGGTTTATACGCGGTTCAGCGGTCCTGCCGGGTTGACTTTCTAAGGGGAGCCGTCGCTTGGGGAAAACCTCTGGGAAGAGCTTCGTTTTTCGGTTCAGCGCTTCGTTTTGCCATCCTGAGTTTTTTCAAAACGGCCATAACGTCGAACAAATTAATGCTAAGGCTCTTCTTCAAAATTACATCCGCTCAGAGGTGCCGCAGTGGCGTAGTCGCGGCCCCAGATTTGCGCTTTTGACCGAGCGCCAAGACCGTTGGGTCTACGCCAGGGAAGCTTGTTCACGTTTACACCGAACCCCACCTAGAGCGAACCCCATGAATATGTCCGGCAACCCAGGTTTTGATGCCGCCGCTCAAGAGGCAGCAAGAGCGGCAGCAAGAACGGTAGCAATCGCTGCAGCGGCTGCGGCTGAGGCTGCGGCAGCGGCTGCGGCTGCTGCCGCCAAAGCCAGGGATCGACAACTCAGTGCACTCAGTGCTCAGAGCAGCAACGGAGGCAAGGTGAACCAAGGCGGCATTTTTGAGCACTATCTGGCGAAGGCGAAAGCTGATGGCGTTGTGACCGCCTTGGAGGACAAGATTCTCGCCGCGCTGAAGAGCCTGCCGAGCCCGACCTTGGAGGGCAGCGCCGGGAGCGCTCAGGGCGGCTTTACCGCCAACTCTGTAGGCTCGGGCGGTGTTTCCACCCTGTCCGCAACCGAAGTCAGTTTGAGCCAGGCGGGCGCGCCCGACACCGGCGGCCACGACTACG
>JBBRPV010000056.1:0-29585 GCA_038227445.1 Burkholderiales bacterium
GACGGCGCCGATCGCCAAGGGCGCAGTGATTGGCAAGATCGTGGCCACCGCTGGCGGAAAGCAGCTCGGAGAGACGCCGATCATCGCGTTGGCTGCAGTGGAGCGCGCTGGGTTCTTCCAACGCATGGGTCAGCACGTCTCTGGATGGTTTTCGAAATAGGGCCGGAACTCGCGTCTCGAAACTGGCCGCTGGAGGGGGCGCGGTTTCACGCGCCGACCCTGAACCCTGGCTGACTGAAGCGGATTGCCGATGCGCGGGCTGGCGCTGGTGGCGTTGGACGGTGCTGATGGCGTCGCACGGTGCTGGTGGCGTTGGACGGTGCAGATGGGAGCGTGAAGCCCTGTAACTGCCCCTACTGGGAGCCCAGAAGCAACAAAGCCCAACCGGTTGGGCTGGGCTAAGTCGCTGATGCGTATGGTGGCCTGGGGCGGAATCGAACCACCGACACGCGGATTTTCAATCCTATTGTCAATTCATTGAATAGCGTTGAAGTTTCAACAAAAACTCAATGAAAATCAATAGCTTATAGACCAATCTCATCGCCCATGTTGTCGCCAGTGTTGAACTGGATTCCGCAATTCATCAAAAAAAGCCTTACATCCTCCGTTACATTCTGGCGGACTGCAGTGGGCAGTTCAGCAGGGTGAGTGCAGATGGCAAAGATCGGATTCACTGCAGGGCGGGTAGCCGGCTTCAAGTGCCCAGCCGACAAGGACCAGGCATTCATGTGGGATTCTGGCGCGCCGGGCCTGGGTCTGAGGGCTACCCCAACGGGCAAGCCATCATTTGTCTTCCAGGGTCTGTTCAAGGGCAAGACGCTGCGGATGACCATCGGCAGCCCCTCCGCCTGGAGCATTCCCGACGCACAAGTCAAGGCCCGAGAGCTCCAGCGGCAAATCGATGAGGGTCGTGATCCGCGCGCTGTAAAGGGCGAGCTCACTGCAGCGGACGCCGCAAAGCGTGAGAGCGAGAAGGTTGACGCATTGAGCTTTTGTGACGCCTGGATTCGTTACATCGCTGAGCGGAGGCCGTACTGGAGCGCCCGTCACTTCGACGACCACCAAGCCATGATGCAGGCAGGCGGACAGTCCCGCGAACGACGCCGTGGCATTTCAACCGTACCTGGGCCGCTGGCTTCATTGAGTCACCTCCGTCTCTCAGGCCTAGATGGTCCAACAGTCGAGGCATGGGCCACCCGAGAAGCGAAAATTCGACCAGCCCGAGTTCGGCTTGGGCTGCGGTTGCTGAAGGCCTTCCTCCGCTGGGCTCACGCTGAGCCCGACTTGAAGGGCCGGGTCGACCCAACAGCGGCAAGCGCGAAGAAGACCAGGGAAGCTGCAGGCAAAGCCGGCGCCAAGAACGACTGCCTTCAGCGAGACCAGCTTCCGGTCTGGTTCGCTCATGTTCGGGCGATCCAAAACCCGGTCATCGCCGCTTACCTTCAGTGCCTGCTGCTGACTGGCGCCCGACGCGAGGAACTTGCGGCGTTGAAGTGGGAGGACTTGGACTTCCAGTGGCGCGGCGTTGACATCCGGGACAAGATCGCTGGGCGAAGGTCAGTGCCGTTGACACCATTCGTCTCACAGCTTCTGGCTCAACTGCCCCGTGCAAATGAGTGGGTCTTCAGTGCCGCTCGTTTTGTTGCACCCGTGGGGGGGGCACCAGGTCACTGGATCAACACCAGCGCGTCAGGTCACATTTCAGAGCCAAGCATCGCGCATCGGAAGGCCTGCAAGGCAGCTGGTCTGGGCGGCTTGACACTGCACGGGTTGCGACGCTCGTTCGCCAGCCTCTGTGAGTGGCTGGACATCCCTGGAGGCATCAGCGCACAGATTCAAGGTCACGCTCCCCAGGGGACGCGTGAACAGAACTACATTCGCCGCCCTCTCGACCTGCTGCGCGTGCATCACGAGAAAATTGAGGCCTGGATTCTGAGCGAGGCGCAGGTGCAGTTTGATCCAAAAGTCGATGCAAGCAACAAGGAAACGAAGCCGGGCACCGCAGCATGACTCAAGCCAGCGTCGTGTCGCACGCAAGCTTATTCGATGCAATTGCTGCACGTGCAGTTCTTGCACGTAGACCACCCCATCACCATTTTCCTTTCAGGAAGCGATGGCGGCCGCAACCTGCGGAATATGATCGGCAAGCAACCTGTTAGATCTTCAGTCTTCCCTGCTCCGCGCGCGTGTCCTCATCTGATGCTTGCCCCGCCCAGCCTTCTGCGATGGCGGCCAGCATCGCCGATGTTCTCGGGTACTGGTGCGTGCTATCCGCCCACTGCTGGTATCGCGCGGCAAGATCTCGCTCTTGGCCCCCGCCCTCGTTGATCGCCTTGCTGTAGACCCCGCGCTTGTTGACGCACTCGGTGCGAAATCCACTTTCCAATTTGACCGAGGCTATGGTTTCGATGACCCTGCAAACGGCGAACGGCGGCCAACTCGGTTCGGCCGGATCGATCGGTGCATGGGCTAGAACTTGACCGATGTAAATGTCGCAAATTTCGCTCAGATCCTTGGCTGCGGCTGTGCTGCGGGCTTGAGCCACCCAAGTCGAAAGCGCGTCAGGGTCGACCTTTGAGCCATTGAGCCCGGGCACAACCTTGAACATCATGAGCAGTTCATGGGACGCGCTTGCGCGAGCTTTCATGTCGTCGGTGACGTCAACACTCGGCTCGGAATTCTTGCCCCTGAAGACATGGGATAGCACGTCAACAAAGAGATCTGCATCTGTCGCCATCAGGCCGACAATGATCAGTGGATGCTTTTCGTAACGAAGGATCGGAAGGTAAGCAAACTCAATCCGGGCGATTGCCAAATCGGGAAGCTCGTTCCTACGACGCAGTTCAGCAAGCGCTTGAGCGACGTAGTAAGGGAGCATGTTGCCCATTCGATTCGATGCGGCGGCAGCCTGTGACACTCCTTCACCTAGGAGATCTTGAATCAAGTTCGTTGGAAGGTCTTTCAGGCGCATGTGCACATGGCCCAGCACGTCGAGCTGTCGGTTGCGCTTACGCAGTTGGTCGATAGCGAAAAGTAGCTGATCCAACGTGCCATGAATCGGCAGCGAGTGTGTCTGCGACCAGTATTGCTCACGAACCTCGCTGCCAAGGCTGTCAACCAATGACCACGTCTTCTCGTCCTGGGGCCAACCAAGCAGCAGATTGGCCTTGGCGGAATCACTCCGAACGTGAACCAGGACAAACTCAGCGAAGGGGTCCTTCCACTCGTCACCGAACTTTTCGGCGCCTACGGCAGACGCATAGAAGGCGATCTCGCGCGGCACACTTGGGTCTAGTGCGCCTTCCAACAGCTCAAACATTTGTTTCAATGAGATGGATGTATTTCGAAGAGCAGGTCCGATCAGGTTTGGCAGTTTGACCATCCGACTCAAACGCAAAATGCCGTCTATTCCGTCCCGACCAAGGATGCGCTCAAGCACCGCTGTGCGCACCTCGTCGGGATCGGTGAAGTCGCCCGATCCCGACTGGTGCTTCCCGATGTGAGGTAACCAGTCGTCGAAGGCTTGACGGTCCTGGACCAGTGGATCGGCAGGGCGGTGGCGCTCAACGACTTCGGCGATTGATGCTCGCTGCTCATTCGACATCGCCCAGTCAGAATCCGAAAAATACTCATGGCGTGCGGCTTCCTCCCTCAAGGCATGCCAAACACGACAACCGCTAGGGGTTTGGTAGGTCTTGAGGTAGCTGTCCACATGTGCAAGCACAGAAGCGCGACTGGCTGGCTGGAGCGATCCAAATGTGTCGATCAGCGCTGCGATGCGGCCTTCGTCTTCGCCAGCCGCGGTAACCGCCCGACCTACGATGGCGGCCTCGAAGTCCCACACCAAGCCGAAAGTGACTTCTTCACGGACCTTCGGCGAGAGATCCCTCAACTTGGGATGTTGCGTCGGCGACGATGAGTCGTGGTGTCGGGGAAGTAACTTGACAAGCAATTGCCAGCCAACCTGCGGGCAAGCTTTCAGCACCACATCAACGCAAGCGATACGCTGTGTTTGCGGCGCGTAGGTGTTAGGGGACCAACCAAGCAAGATCGTGCGCAGGCTGTTGATTGGACGGTTGACGAAATTGGAGTCAGGGTCGGGATCCAACTCTGCAAGCTTGGCCAGTACCAGCGCGGCCCGGTTTACGAACCGCGGATCCCATGCAACGGACTCAAGAGCCCAAAGCAGATTGTGGTGTGGGCTAGACGGCCCGAACAGGCTGCCGTCTTCCTTCACGAAAAAGCGCGCGATCTCACCCGGGGCGCCCTCGAGCATAGACTCGAGGGCCATCAAAAAAGGGTTGGGGGCCGCTTCCGCAAAGAGGGCGGCCTGGTCTCCCAAACGAATGAGTGAATGGTGGGTTCTCCCCCAATCTGGCAGGGCAGCAACCACCTCATCCACGTATTGCTGGGGCGTCTTGCCCCCGACATGTAGTCCAGCCACAGCATGCATGGCGGCGATCACCACCAATGACAACGCCAAGCCGTCCCTCAGCCACCTGCTGTAATCCGCCGGCGACGCGTAGGAAAAGCTGAACTTCTCGTCTCTCGATGGCACCGGTGTAACGTGGCCAAAGACTTTGACAATAGCGTCGCGAAGGCGACCGAGGTCTGCATCCGTGACCTGGTGTCCGTAGAAGAAGAAGGCGTCGACCGGCGCACGGACTTGCCAGACCTCGGCCACCTTGTCGATGGGTCGATCAGACAACGCCAGTGTTGGCATCAGCACGCTTTCAAGGTGCGCGTAGTCTTGAAATCCACCCAGTTCCTTCAACAGCTCCCGATCCATCTGTGCGTCGGACGACCAGCCCCCGGCAAGAAACGCCGGCTTCAGCGCGACCGAGTGCGGCATCCACTCTGGCTGCGCAGGTGCGCCATTCGGGATTAGCCTTTTCAGGATCGTCAGGCTGCGCCCGCACCTCTTAGCGAGTTCGTATCCCTGGTCGCGTTCGAGGCCCATCTTCTCGAACCCCTCGGCCATGCTGCTCGCGGAAGGCCGCTGCAGCGACTGGTACTTCCGGGCATGCGCACCCGTTGCTGCGGACAGCGTGGGGCAATTTGTGCTGAGCACGCCAGAAAGGTTCTCTGCGTCCTTCGTTGCGATGAAGACCAGGCGAGATCTCCTGCTCAGTTCACGAGCAGCAGCTTCAGTGCGCACGATGAGTGTTCGAGATTCCAGCAACAGACGCTTCTCTGGAGCGCAGCTTCGGATCGCGGCGACCGCGAAGGCGACCACGTCCTCTGCTGTCTCCGCACCCATCATGATGGAGTCAGCCGGACCCAGCAGCTTGGCTATGAGCTCGTCGGCAGCCTGTTGCCTGTCCGCAATGACGACCTTCTCATTGAGTCTTGGCTTGAACTGGCAACTGAACTCGTCCCAATACTCGTCGGTGCTGAGCGCACCTTCCTTTGGCGCAGTTCCGAGTACGTCTCGTGCGTAACGCGCCGCGACGGCTGGATTCTCATCGAGCCAATGGACCAGGATCACCGCATCGATGTATTTGACGTCTCGCCACTTGCCCTCGGCCTTGCGCTCATCTTCCCAACTCGTCAGCATTTCGCGAGGAGTGTCCCAAGCCTCAAGGTTGACGACGACCAACACGTTCTCGGCCATGACCTCTGGGGCAGTCTTCCCGGTACGCTTGTCGTAGTCCTTCTGCGCCTTCGCCGCACCGGCGCCAGCGCCAAACTCCCACTTTGACTTTCCCTCAGGTACAAATCCGAAGGCTTCGGCCGTCTCCAGGTCGCCATCCCACCCTCGCAACTGTCCCGCGTCTCCACCAGGGAATCGGAAGCGATAGCGGCTCACGTCCGGGATCGTCGCTCGAATGAGGTCCGAAACCATGTCCACCAACAGCGCGCGAGCGTCGGTACGTTTCGCCCAGGTTGCGAGGTCTTGTTCGTCTATCCACTGCATTGGCTGTTCCTGTGCTTTTCTATATCGTCACGCCGGAATTCCCCACAGCGAAATCTCGGGCGAGGCCTTGCGAAGGGTGTTGAGCGTGAGCGGGCCCAGTATGAACTTGCCGCTTCTGCGTTGGGCATCACTGGACTGTGACCACAAGGCACAAGGCACAAGGCACAAGGCACAAACAAAGCAAGCCGCCCGGAAACTACACGCCCCTTCCCCTGCGGGGGCGGGGCGTGTACACCTCTTATTCAGTGCACTTCTTACACGTGCAGATTCTGCGCACATCGGCATCAACAATCGCAGCGGCATCGACCGCCTCGCCCGCCTGTCTTGTTCAGCATCGGCAACTCCGAAAGCATGCCCGGCGGTCGTGAACCGGCGGAGCGATGGTCGTGGCACTTGGCGCCACGTCATCCCGGGACGACCCCCCTGAGGATCTTCAGTACAGCCTCGCCATCAGCCAGAAACCTGGCCGTTGCCAAGCGACGGGAGAACGCCTCTGGAAGCAAGTCAGAGAACTTGGTCGCCTTGACCAACACCTCAAGCTCCGAGTTTGGCAACGGCTGCATGACCAAGGTTTCGCCCATCAATCGCGGATCCATCCTGAAGTCCACGCTCAGCCCATCGGAGCGGTAGGCGCCCGAGGCCCTGCAGGCCAGCATCAGGGTCCGGTTGACGGTGCTCCCGGCAAAGGTCCACAGCCGGTAGCGCCCTGGGCTGATCAGCTGGACTGGCGCGTGGTCCGCCCCGGTCGGAATCTCGTCGCAAATCTGCCCCAGAGCTGCAGCCGCACGCCGCGAGAGCGTTGCATGCGAGATGCCGCCGGACCGAATGACCGTGCGGATCGACTGCGCAAGCTCTGCACTCATGCCGCGTCCGCCGCCCATCCACCGCGCCTTGCCGCCCTCCTTGGCCGGCTCAAGCCAGACCAGGCGGCGCTTCCAGTCGACTTCCCTGACGGTCCAGCTTCGCCCCGACAGCAGCACGGTCACGACATCACCTTGGCCAGTCAGCACCGCTGGGTCGAGAAACCCCACCTCCGAACTGCCGAACCGCGCGGTCAACAACGCAGCACCGGTGAAGGTGGCCATCAGGTCCCGGTAGTGCCCGCCCCCGTAGGCTCGTTCTGCCGCGGGGCCGATCTGGATCAAGCCATCTTCGTGGGCGAGGAAATCTGCGCCCACGAGATGTTCGACGATTGCGTTGATTTCGCCTGCGCCAAGCTCAGGAAACGACATGCCGATGCCGTGGAGCAACTCGTGAACAGTGACCTGTCCACGTTCCAGCGCCGTCAGCAGCGCCTGCTGCGCCACCACGTTCCACGGCTGTGCGGGCGGCACCACGGCCTCCACAAACCCCGTTGACCAAAGCCCGCAGATCCCCAGCGCACTCAGCAGTGCGCTGTCGCTGGTGGCCAGAAAGAGGCAGTTCCGGCGCCCGCCCGATCGCCGGCCGCTGCGGCCCATGCGCTGCAGGAAGGAACCCACGCTCGACGGCGAATCGATCTGGATCACCCGGTCCAGGTCTCCGACGTCGATGCCGAGTTCCAGCGTCGATGTCGCCACGATCGCGCAGTCCCGTTCCTCTGAAAATGCCGCTTCTGCCTGGCGGCGCTGGCTGGCACTGAGCGAGGCATGGCTGACGAAGGTCCGCACACCCAGCTGGTTCAGCGCCGCGCCCAGCTTCTCGGCGCTGGACCGGGAGTCGCAGAAGACCAGGCGCTTTTCGCCGCGGTGCAGGCGGGAGATGACGGTCGCCGCGTTGTCGAGCGAACCCACGTGATCGATGGTCACATCGGCATCGGTGGACACCGCCGAAGAACCGACAATCTGGCGATTGCCACGGGGCGCAAACCAGGCCAGCAACTCCTGTGGGTTGCTCACCGTGGCCGACAGTCCGATGCGCTGTAGAGGCTGCGGGCAGTAGGCATCAATGCGTGCCAAGACCGAGCGCAGATGCCATCCACGGTCATCACCCGCAAACGCATGCAGCTCGTCGGCGATCACCGTCCTCAGGCCGCCGAACCAGGCCTGCCGCTCGATGCGCGGAGACACCAGCATGCCTTCCAAGGACTCCGGGGTCGTCAACAGCACGTCCGGCGGGTTCTGCAGCAACCTGCGCTTGCGCGTCGCGGCAATGTCCCCGTGCCAAACCTCCACCGACCGCCCCAGCAGGCCGGCGTATCGGGACAACCGCGGCTCCAGGTTGTTGAGCAGCGCCTTGATCGGGCATACGTAGAGCACGGTCGTGCCCCGCCAATCCTCCTCGGACATGCGGGACAGCACGGGGATGAAGGCCGCCTCGGTCTTGCCTCCGGCGGTTGGCGCCAGCAACAGGCAATGCCGGCCCGCATGGATGGGCTCGATCGCCTCCAGCTGGGTCGGCCGCAGCGTGGCCCAGCCAAGTGAGTTGACGACGTGGTACTGGACCGCGGGGTGCAGGCGGTCGAAGGCGATCACAGCTCGATGTCGTCGACCGACGCTGCGCTCGCCGCGGCGCGTTCGTTGACGGTCATTTCCGACTCGGCCAGCGTCAGGCTGTAGTGCTGGCGCGGGTCGAAGCTGTCGTGCAGGTCCACGCGGTCGAGCACGTCGCCGACCAGCTTCCTGAGAAACAGGCGCGGCGCGACTCCCACCTTGCCACCCAACCCGCCTGCAACCGCCTTGGCCAACACCTCGATGTAGGCATCGTCGACCACGCGCCGGACGCGCACCTCGTTCTCCCTGCCACTGGCAAAGATGTCCCGCACGCGCCGGCCCACCTCCATCAAGGCAGACTGATCGAAAGCATTCAAGCGAATCTGAACCGCACGCGGGTTGTCGAAGCGCCGGTCGGTCCCGAAGTCCACATGCAGGCGTTGGGCCAACGGTGCCAAGCGTTGCACACCCTGTGGCCCGTCAAAGAACGCAGGTGTCCCGGTGATGACGAGGAACAGGCCCGGGTACCGTCCGGCGTCGATCTCATCGATCCATTGCCGCAGCGCATTCAAACCCTTTTCACGGGTGTCGGCGCGCATGCGCTGCAGGGTCTCGACCTCATCCAGCACCAGAAGCAAACCAGCGAACCCGCTGTCACGCAGGATCGTCAGAAGCCCGGCCAAGAAGTTTGCGGCGGTGTAATGGTCCAGGTCACCCTTGATGCCGGCCGCGCGCTTTACGCCGGCGGCCACGTTGGGTTGCCCGGACAACCAGCTGATCAGCCCTTCGGCAGTCTGCAGGTCGCCTGCGGCCAACGCCCTCCGGTACGCCCTGAGTACCGCGGAAAACGCGGGCGCACTCCGGCTGATTTCAACCAGCCGTGCTTCCATCAGCGCATCGGTCTTCTCCAGCAGGGCCTGGGTGTCCGCGGCGTCCACCTGACCATCGGCCAACACGTCCTGCTCGAGCGCGTAGAACCATCCGTCGACGACATTTCGGAACGCGCCGGTCGGCGCGTCGCTGGTGCCGAGACGCTCCACCACGCGGCGGTACACCGTCTCCAGGCGGTGCAGCGGTGTCTCGGTTTCGTTGATTTGCACTTCGCTGGATGCAAAGCCTTTGGCGCGTGCGCGCTCCTGCAGCCAGCGACCGAAGAAGGTCTTGCCACTGCCGTACTCGCCGCGCACGGCCTTGAAGCCAGCGCGGCCAGCGGCCACCGCCGACAGCTCCTCATCGAGCGATGGTGCCAGTGCATCGATGCCAACAGCCAGCGCATCAAGACCCGCGCTCGGGACCGTTCCCCGCCGCAGAGCGGCGACGATGTCATCACGACGCGCGGCGCTGATCACCTGGCGCCGCCAGTCGATGGCAATCGGAACTGCTGCTGAAGCAGCAACTGGTTGACCTCCACCATGCCCGCAGCCTCGTCCACCATCAGCACCGACGCTTGATCGACGTTCAGCATGCGTCTCGCGGCACTCAGCATGCCCCCCAGCCTCAGCTCCGCCACGCCCAGCCGCTGGGCCAGCGCCGCGCGGCTCAGCTTGCCACCGCGCTCATCTAGGGCCTTCAAGAGTCGGCGCATCTGCTCGTCGGGCAGCGCCACCCGGGCGGCCAACTGCCTTTGCGACGTGTAGACGGCCGAGCTGAACAAGGCGGTCACCCAGTCGGTGCCAGTTGACGCCGGCGCGGGTTCCGGCACAGGCAGCTGATCCTCACCGAAGAGGCCGCTTTGGGCCGTCGCCTTGACCGCTGGGCGACGCGGGGCCGCTTTCGGCGCCTCCGGCGGACTTGCCTTGATCGCTGCCGCGGGCAGGTCCCACCAATCGGGCTGCTGGGGCGGTGCTGGCTTCCAGCCCGCCACGTTCACGCCGAAGGGCGCCAACACGGTCAGCGGCACCACCACCTCGGCTGGCGACACACCGCCGTGGTACCCGTTCTTGCGCCCGGTGTAGCGCGCCAACTCGCTCCACAGGCAGACGACCTGGCTTTGCCCGTCAGGTGTGCGCACCCGGCTGCCTGACAGCAATGTCTCTTTGGGGCCCGCTGAAGCCGTTCCCGCCCGCCAACGGTCGCTCTGGCCTCCTGCGACCAGCACGCTGCCATCCTCCAGCACATGGCCGTGGTCGGCGGTGACCACCACGACACGCCGCGAATCGCGCGCTTCCCGCAGCAAGGGCAGCAGCAGCCGCAGGTCCTCGAGGCTCCACCGCTGATGCAGCTGATCCGGGCCGCTCAGGTGGTCATCGACCGCGTTGTAGACCACGCCGACGACCTTCTGCGCCGTGTTGGCCAGGGCCGTCCTGACCTCGCCAGCCAGGTTGCCGTCGTCGTTCAAGTCACCCTTGTGGAACAGCTTCGGGGGGTGGGCGGCACCGCTGCAGGCCAGCAGGGTGGGATGCCCCGCAAAGCCGAGCTTTTCGCTCGGTGCAGCACCCACGCAGATCCGCCCACACAACAGGCTCGAGCGGCTGACCTCCGTGATGGTCGGCAGCGCGGCCAGCCCCACCAACGGCCGATCTGCCGAATCCGGAATCCATTCGGCCCAGCCATGGCGCTCGGGCCGTTCGAAGAGCTCCCGAAAGATGGCCAGACTCAGCCCATCGACCACGAGCAACAAGACCGGTTGCGTCGCTGCCAGCGGCCCCAGCACCCTGTCTAACACGGCTTCGACGGGCACCACCCGGGGCCCCATCGGCTGGGCCTCGCGGACCTGGGCTGCCAAGGCCGCTGCAAAGCCCTTGTTCAACGCATCCTTGCGCAGCGCGGCGGCAGCTCGCAACTGGCCATAGGCCTGTGAGAGTTCGGGCAGTTCGTCACCGCCCAGAAGCCGAAAGCGCGCCCAATCGACGAAGGCGCTTTCGTCGGCCTGCACGCCAACCTGCTGATCCAGGCCGCCAAGCGGCAGTGGCGGCCGGGCCAACCATCGAATCACGCGCCGCGCCATGCGCACGCGTTCAGCGCGCAGTGGCTGGAGCGCTCCGACTTGGTGGCGCAGCACCGCATTCGCTGCATCCTCCAGCGTGGCAGCACCCGCTTCGGTGGCGCCCGCCACCTGTTCACTCAGCGCCAGCGCGAACCGGCCCAGGCGTTGCTCCAGCCCGGCAGGAAGCCAGTCGCTCAGGTGTGCAAAGCCGGCCACGCGAAGTTCACGAAGCAGGGCATCGGCCCGATCGAGCACGGCCCTGCCCTCGTCCAGCGGCGTGTGTTCGAGCAGTCGCCTGGCGTGCAGGGCCCATTCACGGCCATCGGACACCGACACGTGGTGATCGCCGACGTAGCGTTCCAGGCGAACAACAGCCTGGGCCAGCTCGGCGACGCCTTCGGCGGCCGGGGCGAAGAGCACGTCGCAGACCAGACCCAAAGAAGCCGCGTCTGAGGCGCGGCCGGCCTCGATCGCGCGGATGGTCAACAGGCCTGCGGCGCCAGCATGGCCTGCCATCCACTCGAACGCGTCCGTCTGGGCCTTGGCCGGCAGCCCGCCGAGCAGCACGGGCAAGTCGGGCCGCAGTGCCCATCGCATCAGGGTTGCCGCATCGGGCCGGGGCTCGGCCAGTTGCAGGCAGCGCTGCAGCACTTCACGCCACGCCGTTTCCAGGTCCAGGAACCCGCTGGCCACAGGCGCGAACGCACCTGCGTCGCCGCGGTCGATCAGCACCTGGGGCATCCAGTCATAGCGGCCAAGACGTGCATCGGTGCCCTGGGCATCGAACATCTGCCGCACGATCTCCCAGCCCTTGGGCTGGAAGATTCGCGCCCGCGCCAGGCGGGCCGCCACGTCGTCCGGCACTTCGGCATCGCTCAGCGGCGTCAACAGAAGCAGCCCGTTGCGGTCAGCACCGCCCTCCTCCAGACCGGCCAGGGCCTCACGGAGGGCCAAGCGGCTTTCGCACCACCGAACCTCGAAGCTGCGCCCGCGGCGGTTTATCGTGGTCGGTCCGTCCAGCGGCCCGGGCGCACGGATGGCAACGGCCGAGGCCGACGCATCACGTGCCAGCACGGCATCGAGCTGCGCCGCAATCTGCGTCGCAGAGACGGCCGGCGCAGTGCTCATGCTTGCGTGCCCTTCCGCTGCAAGCGCCAGTGCAAGGTGAGCTCCAGGTCCTTGTCCTGTGCAAGCTTCGACTTCAGATCATCGAGCAGCACCGCCGCACTCTGCGCATCCAGGTCAGCCTTCTCGCTCTCCTCGACGATGACCTTGCTCGCGCCGTAGGGTGTGGCAGACGGCGGGGGCAGGGGAGGCCTACCCGGCGGAACCGGTAGCGTCACTGGTGGCACAACAGCCGGTGCGGCCACGGCCAACAGGCTGACAGCCTCACCCGTCAACTCGCCGAGCTTGGTCTTCAGCGGGATGACATGCTCGTCGTGCCGCAACACCTCGGCCAAGCGCGCTGCCAGTTGCTGACCTGCCTGCTGCCGGTGGTCCGACAGGTTGCGCACGGCGTCGAACAGGGGCCAATTCGTCTGGGTCAGCGCGTCCACCACCGCCTGGGCTTGCGCCACGGCGCGCCCCAAGGCCGCCTCCGACGTTTCCAGCGGTGCTGTCGCGAATGTCGTCGTCAACGTTGCATCATCGGATGCGGCCAGGGCTGCCAGCAGAGCCTGGGCCGACTCTGCCGTGCGCTGCCTATCGCCCGGCTGGCCGGGTTCGCCAGTGGCAAAACGTGCAGCCCGATCGGTGACCGCGATCACCAGGTTGGCCACCGCAGCACGCTTGTCGCCAGCAGCCCGCTTGACGTCGGCCACCAGCTTGCCCACGTTGGCGGCGTTGAGCCCCTGGGCCGGCACCAGGCCAAAGACACTGGATGCCCGCTGCAACGCAACTTGCCAGTCCGCCGCCGGCGGCAGTGTCTGTTCGCGCAGTTCGACATCGTCGGGCAGCCGATCCACCTCGGGCTCGAACGGCCCGCCATTGAGCAGGAAGCGCCGGTTGGTCTGCGCGGCAAAGGTCAGGATCACCAGGTTCTGCAACTCCAACGGCAGACCCATCATCCGAGGCTGGTCGATCCACGCCCGCAGCTTCGCGACCGTGAGGGTCGCCCCCGGCTCCAACGCAAGCCGCTGTGAAAAGTGCGTCTGCCAATGCGGGTCCACCAGCAGGTGCGTCTCGCCCATCTGACCCAACTTCATCGGGTTGACGACGGACCGTACCAACCGGCGGGAGGCCGTGTCGGCCACCAAGCCGCGGTGTTGGGGCGCATCGACTGCGGCCCGCACCTCCAGCCAGATCTTCTTCACCACCGAGGGCTTGATCTCGACGGTGTCGAAGACCGGGTGCGCCGGGTACTGGTGCTCGAAGAGCTGGCCCAGCAGGTCCTCGAACGCGCCCTTGAAGTCCGCCCCCACGGGTGGCCGCGGCGCCAGGGTGGGGTCGAGCGAACGGAACTGCTGTTCGGCCGACAGCGTGTGGACAACCGCGTCCCGAGGCTCGTTCGCAATGCCGTAGGCCACCTCCAGGGTGCCCCGAAGCTTGATGCGCAGGGAATCGCGCTGGTTCTTCGCCAGCGCCTTGGCCTGCGCGCGCTCCATCACCGAAAGGTGTCCAGCGTACTGGTCGAAACGCTCGCCCTGCAGGATGTGATCGAGCACCACGTACCGGCCCAGGTCGTTCAGTGCCTTCTGGCCCAGGAAAGACGGCAGCCAGACCAGGCTGCGGGTGCTGCCGCCACGGTAGTCGTTCAGCCGCGCCAGGTCGTCGTTCGGCGTGCGGTTGGGTTCGTCGAACGGGAAGTCGACGATTACGCTCCAGGCGCCAGAACGGCCCTTGAGCGTGTCGTCGGTCATCTCCCTGACGTTCTCGTACAAAAGTTCGACTTCGCGCTTCGTGCCGCGCCAGCTGAACTCGTACGCGATGAACAAGCCGCCCGTGTCGTGGATGCCCAGCTGCTCGAACAGCAGTTCACGGATCTTCTTCTTCCGATTGCCGGCGTTGTCGTTGCCGCTGGCGGCCATCAACACCGGTTCTAGATCGACCCCGGTGATCTGGATGGACACCAGCGGGTTCGCGTCGTCGGTGACCTTGATCTCGCCCACCTCGCCCGCCCAGTCACGGATCTTGCGCAGCACCTGCTGCGCTTCCTGACCTGGGATCGGTGAACGGAAGGTGCCGTGGTTCAGGGCGGCCAAGCGCTGGGCGGTCAGCGCCTTCAGCGACTCGACCTCGGGTACCAGCGCGGCCAGCAACAGCGTCTTCAGCAGCCGCCCGTCGTTGCGCAAGTTCTTGGCCGCCGTGGGATCGGCCTGCTTCAGCTTGACGGCCTCCCATGTCGTGCCGTGCTTGGCCTCCAGCATCGGCAGCAGCCGTTGCGTGTACAGACGCTTGGCGTTGTCGAAGTGCGCCCGCATCGCTTCGGAGAATGGCTCTTCTCCTTCGGCAATGGCATCCCACAGGTCCCCCACGGGAATCAACTGCCCCAGCTCCAGGTCATCACGTCGGTCCACCAGCAACTGCAGCATCAGCTTGAGCGCCGTGCGCTCGCGCTGCAGAGCCGCAGACACCGCAATCAGCGTTTGCACCAAAGCCGGGCTGAACGGGTAGGTCTTGCGGAACATCTGCTGGTCCGCTTCGGTCGTCAGCAGCGTTTCGAGCACGTCTCTTCGAAGACGAAGCACTTCCTCGAACGCAGCGGCCAACGTCTGCTTCGCGGCGTCGTTCACCGGCCGCAACACACGCCGCTCGGCGATGGCGGGCAGGTTGCGATCTTCCAAGGTGATGCGATGGAAGCGCGCTTCCCAGTGGCGCAGCACATCGGTGAACTGGACTCCGATGGCGCCTGGCAGGTTGTCGCCCACCAGTTCGCGCAGGTCGCGCTGGCGGGCCACAAAGCTGATGAGCGGAATCGGCCGGTCCGCATTCGTCGCCTCGACCAGCTTGACCAGCTTGGTGCCCTCGCGGCTGACGAAGTTGACGTCTGCCGCATGGCTGGCCAGCCACAGAACCAACTCGTCCAAAAACAGCACCACGGCGTCATAGCCCAGGTCCTTGGCGTGCCGGCTCATGATCGCCAGCCCGTCATCGAGGGGCACGAACGATTCGCCGTCGCCTGCCAGCGACCGGTAGGCGGAGAAATACTGCGAGATCAAGTCGCCCACCAAGCGGCAACGCTCGTCGCCGTAGGGCGGCTCCATCATCGCGGCTTCGAAGCTGGTGCCGTCCCAGCCTGCTTCCAATGCACCCCAGCCAGCACCACCGCCAGCCGGCCGGCCTTCGTTCAGCTTGGCGAAGAATTCGGCATCGCCCAGGCGGGCACGGAACGCCTGCGCGTTCTTGAAGAGTTCTTCAGCCTGGTAGAAGCCCGGAATGGGTGCTTCAGGGTGAAGCTTGCGCACATGGTCGGCGTACTGCCCGAGGATGCCCGACTCCATGTCCTTGGCGCCGATCATGTGATACGGGACCATCAGGAACTTTCGTCCCTGGGCCCAGCTGGTCTGTGCGACGGCGTCGGCCAACTCCGGAATAGCCCGCGCCTGCGTATTGCCGGCCAACAGCAGGTTGAGCACGGCCATGAAGTGGCTCTTGCCCGAGCCGAAGGAGCCGTGAAGGTAAGCCGCTTTGCTTGACCCAGACAGCACGGCCTGCTGGATGAAGCCGAGCGCGTTCTTAAACGCCTCGGTCAACTGGGGCGTGACGACGTAGTCGCGCAGCGTCTGGTCGGCGTGTGCCACCCCCTCCGAGAGCTTCAAGACGAAGTCGCCCTGGTGCACCCTCTCGGGGATGTGGATCAGGTCTCTGATGAAGGGCATCGCTGTATTCGCTTTCTGATCAGGAGCTGTGCCCTACTTGCTCGCCGCTGCCGCAGCGCGCTTGCGCTGTGGCTTGGCAGCCACCGTCGGCGCCGGCACCGGCGCGCCAGCCTGCGCGCCATTGCTCTTCAGATCGTGAAAGTGGACGGTGGGCAACATCACGGGGCCCGCACGCATCCTGGACGTCAACGTGAGCACCTGCTCCCGCACGACCGACCAAAGCATCACCGCGCCGTTGACGGAGGCCAGGTCCTCCGGAGGGCCGAGCTTCTCGGCTCCCTTTGGCACGAGCACCAAGCCTTCGACCGCAATGTCGATGCGGTACGGAGCGAACTTCTGGTCCTTCACCTCGGGATTCGGGCCGTTGTCGATCACGACCTGCAGACTCGTGAAGTACACGCGGCCGCGGTCATGGTCGGGATCGGCCTCGCCGATGCCGAATTCCGTCTGGATACTCACGCCGTCGAACGTGAACACCGAAACCAGCGGATTCGGGATGTCACTCGGCAGATGCTCCGGATCGAGCTCGACGCGGACATGCTTCAGCATCACTTGAAGCAGTTGGATCGGACTCGGCTTCACGCGGCCTCCTTGAAGCCCTGCAGCAGGGTCCTAATCGTCTCCATGTGAGGCGTTTGCGCCTGCACCTTGACCTGACGCCACCCCTCCTTGCTGACGAGCGCGTCGCCGTCGGGCGTGTGGAAGTCCAAACGCTGCTTCACTTGAGTGATCCGATTCGGGATCGGACGGAGCGACAGCCGGCTGTCCTCGCAGCGCTCGCGCCAGAGCGGAATCTCCACACCAGCGCGGTCTGCCAGCCACCGCAAGGCGTCCGGCTTCTCGATGGCCATCGTCAGCAGCCGCGTCGTGCTTTCATCAGGGTACGTGGTCTCGCTCTCGTACCGAGAGAAGGCAATCTTGCCCTTGCCGAAGATCTGCGACGCTTGCTGCTGGGTCAGGCCGTACCTCCGCCGCAGGGCCAGGATCTCCTGCCCCATCAGCAGTTCGCCGTAATGCGCCTTCCGCGCAGCCAGCCGGTGCAGGTTCTCCTGGTGCTGCGTCGCGCTGGCAGCCTCGGCGCCGCAGTGGTCGCACGTGGAGGTCAACAATTGCACGACCACTGCCTTGCCGTGGGGATGAAACACCCGTTCACGCGTCGCTTCATGCAGATGCCCCTCGCGGCACGACGGGCAGACCCGAAGCGATGGGGCTGCAGCGCGCTGGGTGGTGGCTGTCATGGGAACTCCAATTCGATTCATGAAAGATGGCATTGCACGAGGACGAGCGTCAAACGGCCAGCGTCATCGATCGAAAACTTCACATAGAAAACCAGACCGTTGCGGTTGCGCTCCCGGCGCTTGTCGTCGTACCGGATCGTGTATACATCGGCCGGCACGGTGCGCCCTCCGTCCACGTCGCACCACTCGGACCCTTTGTAGTCCTCGGTACGCAAGCAACTGAACATGTGCAGTACATCCGCGTAGGTCCACTCGTAGTCTCCGAGGCTGTTCCGGCATCGTTGGGTCGCTGGCCAGACGTCGTCGTCGACCAACAACTGACCGGCAATCGCCGTCTGGACCGCTCCCAGGTCAATCAGCGGCTGGCGACCGATTTTTCGGTTTGGCCCTTTCTTCGGTGTGCCGAGGGCGCCGACGCTGATCTTCCACACACTGGGAGCTGAGTTTATCACCGTGATAAATCCTGAGTATCCTGGGGTTGCACCCTAATCGAGGGGGAAGTCACGCCGACGAGTCCTCCTCATGGGGGACCATGGCGCAGAACTTTTAGATGACCAGACCGTCCGACGACGAATGCACCGGTGCGGTCATCCGTTCCCGCCCTGCCGAAGAATGAACCTGGCCAGCAGAGGCACCGCAAAGGCATAGCGCCCATGCCGATTTTTGTAAATGAGGCCGCTGGCAGCCAGTGCAGCCAGCATCTGATTCGCGTGGCTGGGGCTGAACGGCTTGTCGCCGACCTGCCTGGACTGCGCGACGATGTCTTGAACCGCGAATTCGCCTTCGGCGTTGGGCAGCGTGGCGATGACCGACATCAGTTCGCGCTGACGATCCGTCGCTTTGGCCCAACGGCCCGAGAAAAAGTCGGCGTCGAGCTTGTTGACGATGGCACCGATTGGCGCAGTTCGGCTGCTGGGCTCCTGGGCAACAAAGACGTCGAAGACCTCGCGCGCGAAGAACTGAACGAAGTAGGGGTAGCCCGCCGACTCCGTCACGATCCGCGTGACCGTGTCCTCGTCGAACCTGACGGGACACTCTGGGGCCGCGGTGGGCCTCGTGACCGCCTCACGACTCTCAGCTTCGCTCAAGCGGTCCAGAACGACCCCGTGGAACATGCGCTCCGCGTATGTGCGGGCCTCGACGAGCTTGGGAAATAGCGTGGGTAAGCCGGTCAGCATCAGAAGAAAGGGCAGCCCCTTCTTCTGCACCGACTGAAAGACGTCAAGCAGCATCGACAGCGGGTACTGTTCCTTCTGCGCATGGTCCGAGAGGTTCTGCGCTTCGTCGTACGCGAAGACGATGCCCCGACCGCGAAAAATCGGCGGGATCTGCTGCCAGACCCATTCGAGAACAGCCTTCAACTTGTCGGAGGTCAGGCCGGGCGCCTGCGTGAAGGCCGCCCTGAGCACGTTGAAGTCGATCATCTGCAGGTGCGCCTCTTTAGCGGCGGTGAACCCCAGGCCCTGCCGCTCGATACGTGTCAAGGGCATTGAAGAGGTCACGACGGCAAGATCGGCCAGCAGCCGGGTGGCCAGGTTCTCTTCGCTGATCGATGCCGACTCAGACAAATCGGTGCCGACCCATTGCCACTGCTTCGCCAATGCGTGCGGCTTGATGGTCTCCAGCAGCACCGTTTTGCCGACTCCCCGCAAACCTGTGAGGACGACATTGGTCAGGATGACGTCTTGGTCCAGGTAGCGCAGCACCTCGCGAACCGCAGCCTCCCGACCTGCCAGGTAGGGCGGCATGTGCCCCGCGCCGGGCCGAAACGGATTGCGAAACGCGCTCATGTTGAGTCCTTGTGAGAAGGTAGTATAAATTTAGCGCAGACTATAAATTTATTGACTCATCTAATCAAGACTCATTTCTTGCCGTCCGGCGCCGACCTCGCCTGGCTGCCACAGCCACCGGCTTCCACTCGCGAAGGTCTGCCACCGTGAACCCCAGGTCCCGCGCCTGATCGTTCAGGAAACCCTCGTAGTAGTCCCCCATGCGTTCGCCGAAGTTCGGATCGATCTCGTTGTGCCACTGCTTCAGCCACGGCGCCAGTTCCAGCAGACCGGCCAGCAGGGGTTGCAGGCGTTCGCGCGGCCAGCCCTCGTTGTCTTTCATGTCGAGGAAGTACGCGGCCAGCGCGGTGGCCTGCTGCAGGGGGCTCCAGCCGGCCCAGGCGATGACGAGGCTGCCGTCGGCGCCGCGTTCGCACCCTAGGTAGCTCACCCAGCGCTCCTTGGGCACGTCCAGGCCGCCGCGCAGGCGCCAGACGTCGGCTTTCAGGAAGTCCTTGCTCTGGTACTTGGGCGGCACGGGAATCGGGCCCACGGCTTCCGCCTTGCGTTCGTCTTGATAGCGCTTGATCTCGGTGGCCAGTTCCTTTGCCACCCAGGCCGCAGCGTCGGAAGTCAGCGGCGCGGCGGCGTTCAGCTGGAAGCGCTCATGCGCCTTGACGCTGAGTTCCTGGCGCCAAGCGTCGGATTCCTCGGCCACCACCTGCGCATCGATGGCGTCCTCACGCCGCTGCAACGCCCAGGTGTCTTCCCACTGCGCGCGCTTGCGCAAGCCGGTGTCGGTGTAACGCAGCACGGGCAGGAAGGGCACGGACTCGCTGGCGACGAGTTCGGCCACGACCTGGGCGACATCGAAGCCCGAGTGGCCGGCGAACAGCCCGGCGATCTGCATGAAGCCGGCGTCGCCGCGCACCGCGTCGGCCAGGCGATTGACGGTGGTGAGCTGCGGCGGGTGATCGGCACGGGCCGGCCACAGGTGCGGGGCCTCCAGGCGGTCGAGCAGCCATTCGCGCAGCGCGGTGCGTTCCAGGTCGTCCCACGCCGGCCACTCCCACCTCCGCTTGCAGCCCATGCTTTCGACCAGGCCGATGTTGCGGTCCTGCTCGATCAGGTCGATCCGGCGCTGGACGACCTCGCGGTAGTCGGCGGGCCAAGCCTCGGGAATCTCGAGCACGGGCACGATGCGGAGCCACTCGAACCAGCGTGTCGCGAGCTTGCCTTCAGCTGCCCTCCGGGCCAGTACGATCTCGAAGGCGCGCTCGCCACGAGCCACCTCAGGCGGGTTCGGATGGGTCACGGCAGCGCGGTTGATACCGGCCGGCAGCAAGCCATAGAGGTCATAGGCGAGCCAGTCCAGCTCTTCCTGCCAGGCCACCGATAGACGCTGAAGCCCGGCAGCCTGCGCACGCCCGTTGTCCAGCGTTGAACGTGTCAGTTGGTTGGCGTCTGTTGTCGCATCCCCCAGCAGGGCCGCCGGCTGGCACTCCACAAGCCGCTGCGCCAGGTCGTCAAGTCGACGTGCCAAGCGCACGGGCCGTTCCGGCACCAGTGGGAACTCGGCCACCTTGGTGGAGTTGAAGGCGTAAAAGTCATGCCACTTTTCGTCCTTGCTGCTGCCGCCCCCGGGCCCGCCCTTGTTGTGGCACACCTGCTGGAACCAGAAACACGCCACTGACGAATTAAGCAGCCCGAGCAGCCCCAGGTGCTCGTCCTCGCTGCTGCCAGTGGGCAGCTTGATCACCGGCGCCGTCCGGTTGAAGACTTTGCCGCCGCGGTCGAGGACGAAGTGGTTGTGGGTGGCGATCTCGCCGAAGGTGATCGTGAGGGGTGCATCGAGCCGTCGCAATGCGACCTGATGCCAACACCACCACGGTCGCCCTTCCTCGAAGTACGTGCTCTTGCCGAAAGTTGCGCGGTTGCCAAGCACCGTCCTTGTCCCCCAGAGCCACCACGCAAGTCGCGGCATCCGTTCGAGAGGGACGGAGTCGCCCGCTTCGTAGGGGAAAAGCACCTCGTCGGTGGTGGCAACTGACCAGTCGCGCACCAGATCCCCAACGATCAGAGGTCTGCGAAACGCAACCTCGACTTGTTGCCGGACGAAGGCGGAGGCCGGCGCCAGCATCGACTCGTCGGCGTTCGTCATTCCGAAGACGCCCATCTCGACAGCAATCTGACCAAGGGTCGCGCTGGACACGCTTTCAACCAGCTCCTTCAGGTCGGTTGCCCCACCACCTCCGATGCTCCACGGGTGCTTCGCAAACGTGGCACGCGGCGTGTCTGCCACGCTGACGAATTCACTCTCCGATCCCGCCTGGTCCACCTGCCCGACGATGGCCGACCACACCAGCCCGTGGGCCGGATCGTCCGGCGTGCTCGGTTCGCCCTTGATGCCCATCAACGTGCGCACCGGTGAGCTCTCAAGCGGCGCCCGATGGCGGCCGAACAGGATCACCGTGGGCGTGCCGTGCCCCGGGATGTAGGCGCCCGAGGTGTCGACCACATACGTCAGGTCCAGCCGCGGCAGCACCTGCTCGATGAGCTTGCTGCCGAACTCGCGCTTCATGAAGCTGTTGGCGGTGATCAGCCCCACGAAGCCCGCCGGCTGCCCATTGCCGGTGATAGCCAGCTCGAAGAATCGCTGAGTGAACGGCGCGCCCAACGAATACTTCATGTGGCAGCTGCCCGGGTAGGCCCTGCGGTAGGCTGCATTCAGCGCCGCGTCCCGTACGACGATGTAGGGCGGGTTGCCCACCACCGCGTGGTACTGCCGGCCGAGGATGCAGTTGACGTCCTCCAGGTCCTCGCTGGCGTAAGCGTGTGCCAGCCCGCTGCCGGCGTAGTGCTCCGCGCCCTCGAACATGCCTTCGGTGGCCGTCAGGCCGAAGCGCCGGCCGTGCAGCAGGCTGTCGCCGATGGCCAGGTTCAGCTTGAAGTTCGGCGCTTCCGACAGGCGGTGCACCTCGCTCACCTTCAGAGCGGCCACCAGCAGCCTGAAGCGGGCGATGGCCACCGCAAACGGGTTCAGGTCTACGCCGGCTACGGCGTCCAGCGCCTGCTGCGCGATGTCGCGCCGGTTGCGCCCCGGCTCCGCCCGCGCCCACTCGTCGACCAAACGGTAGAAGCCGCCCAACAGAAAGTGGCCTGAGCCACAGGTGGGGTCGATCATCCGCACGTCGCGGAAACCGAACTCGCGGATGGCGGGCGTCAGCGTGCGGTCGAGGATGAATTCCTCGACGAACTCCGGCGTTTGCAATAGCGCATAGCGCTTGCGGGTGGCCTCGCTCAGGTCCTGGTACAGGTCGCCCAGGAAGCGGGTGTTCCAGTCGGCGTCGGTGAAGTCGTGCACCAGGCCGCCGGTGTCGGGGTCGACGGTCCACCAGAACTTCAGCAAGGCCATCGCCGCGTCGCCGCTGATGGGCAGGCGAAAGACCGGGTTGTGCGCTTCGTCGAAGAAGGTCTGCAGGCCGGGCAGCGTACCGGCTTCTCGGAAGGCGGCCAGCAGGTACGCACGGTCGCTTTCGGTGGGGTGGGCGCGGAAGTAGGCCTCGTGCCCGTCGCGCGCCAGGGCCAGGCGGCCACTGACGGGCGTGCCGCCCAGCCAGGGGCGCTCGACGAGGCCGTTGTCCTCGATGAAGCGAATGAACACGCAGCTCAGCAGCCAGTGCACGCCGGCCTGGGTGATTACTTGGTCGGCCCAGGTTTCGAACGTCTCCGCGGTGCGGTCGGCGTCGCGCGCGGCCTGCCATTCGGCCTGCAGGGCAACCTTGAGTTCAGGCACATCGGTGGCGGCGTCGAAGATGCGCTGGCGCAGGTCGTCCTCGATGCGCTTGAGCTGGCGTGTGAGGTCGGCCAGCAGCTGGGGTGCTTGGATCAAGAGTGGGGCTCCCTGCGTTCTTGTTGTTCGTTCTTGTGTTCAGCGCTGCACGGTGGCGTCGGCGGCCCGGTGGACGTTTTCGGTCCAGGCCTGGGGCAGTGCAGTCACTGAATTCGCGTTCACCAAGGGCACGGGTGTGCCGTCGATGGCGGCCACGCCCGGCTGATGGCTGGGCAGCAACAGCCACACCGCCGGCGTGCGGCCAGGGCGGCCCGCGCTGGCTTCGAGCTCGGACGCCAGGCCCATCAGGTCGTAGCGGGCCAGCAGGCCGGCATGGACCACGAGCAGTGGCGCCGGGCTGTTAGTCAATGCCTCCTTGAGCGCAGGCAGGGTGCGTTTGACCAAGCCCAGCAGGTTGCGCCAATCGCGCGAACCAGGGTCGGCCGCATCGGCCCGCAGCACGGTGGCCCAGTCAACGCGCAGGGCATCGGCCTGGCGGCGCAGTTCGCTCAGCAACATCGCATCGAGGCTGAAACGGTTCAAAGCCGGCGCTTGGCCTGCGGCGGTACCAAATCGGCGCAGCAGTTCGGCTTCGGCGCGTGAGGCAACGCGCGGCTCCACGGTCAGCACCAGCAGGCCGCCGTGCTTCAGGCTGTGCTGCAGCCGCGTTTCCATCGCCAGGGCAGCCGCCGCTGCCGCGGAGGCTTGGGGCAGCACGCTGCCATCGAAAGTGGGATGGCGGGCAAACAAGGTGGTGGTGCCGGCCGTCAGGTCACCGCCAAAGGTCTGCCGGCGGTACGCACCGGCGCCGTCAGCGGCCAGCGGGTCCCATTGCAGTGGCGCGCCCACCTCTTCGAGCAGGCGGTCGAGCATCGGGCGGGCGGGCAGACGTTCGGCCTCGGGGTAACGGCCGCGCACCCGGTCCTGCAGTTCATGCACCTTGAGTTCGGTGGCACCCAGCACGGCGCCCATGGATTGCTTGAGCGCTTGCAGAGCGGCCATGCCGCGGGGATAGATCTCCTGTCGGCTGGACAGTGCGGCACGGCGCGACGCCATGGTGGCCAGGCGCAGCAGACGCGAGGATGGGATAGGGGGGAGGGGTGGGTTTGCGGGGGCCGGGCCCTCGCCTTCGGTGCGCCCGCCCGCGACCGATGGCAGACGCACGGCCTCCAATGCTTCGAGCACGCGACCTGGCGGCATCAGCGGATCGGCCAGCGCGCATGTGTCGGCGACATCACCCAGCCGGCGCGCCAGGTCGGCCCAGGCCGGCGAGGTCGCCACCAGGGGCGTGGGCGTGTGATCGAAGATGTCGAAGCGCGGCTTATCGAGGTGGGACTCGGCCTCCAGCGCCGCACGCACCACCGCGCTGGCCAGGCGCAGACGTTCGGCGTCGTCCTGGATGGCGCAACCACGCAGCGCCAGCAGGGCCAGGGCAGCTTCGTGGGCCGTCATCACCTGGCCTTGGGTGTCCAGCAAGGCTTCGACCTGATCTCGCAGTTCGGTGAAGGCCTTGTTCTTGAGCCAGCGTTCGCGAGCCTTCACCAAGGTGGTGGTCAGGGTGCCACGGTCAACCTGGCCGGCCTGGGCCGCATCACCCAACGAGGGCCATTGCCCTGCCGGTACCGCGTCGTCGAGGCCGAGGTAGGTCGCCAGCGCGGCTTCCTCGGGGCGGTCGTCGCCGGCGGGCCGCCTGGGCAGCAGCGATTCGGCCAGTTCGTTGACGGTGACGGGCGTTTTGGTGTCGTCGGCCTGCTCATCACTGCCGTCGTGCAGGCTGCCGCGGCCCTGTGTGAGGTCTGGCCGCAGGCGGGCCAGGTCCTTTGCCTTGAGACGGACCTCTTTTCGGATCTTGTCGCCAACGCCGCTGAGGTAGCGGAAACGAACGCGGTCGACTGCGAGAAGCCCGCGCACGTCGTGGACGTTCATGCGGTCGAGCACGTCCTGGGCTTCGAGGCTGTAGCCCAGCTCGGCCATCGTGGTCTGGCCCGTGGCGATGCGTGCGACGGCTTCGAAACCTGCGGCTTCGGCGGGATGTGTGGTGGCGGCGCGCTCGAAGATGGCGCGCCAGGCGCGCAACATTTCGTCGGCGTTGTCGTGACGTTCGCGAAAGTCGCGGCGCAGGGCTTTTGCGAAAAAGTCGCCGAGGGGCTGGCGCACAACGGGGTCGAAGACTTCGACCTCGATGGTGGCTTCGGCATCGAGCATGGCGGGCGCGGTCTGGCCGTCGCCCCAACGGGGCGTCTTGCCGACAGCCATTTCGTACAGCGTGACGGCTGCGGCGAACCGTTCGGCATGCAGGTCCCAGCGGCGCTGGGGCCGCAGTGACAGGAAGGGGTCGAGGTAAGGGGGTGTGCCGGCGGTCAGGTTCTCGGCAGGTGTGCGGGCCAGCGAGAAGTCGAAGAGCACGAGCTTCAGCTTCTTCGTCCGAGATTCGGCAATGCCAATGTTGTCGGGCTTGATGTCGCGGTGCACGACGGCGGCGTCCTCGAGGTGCCGCACGGCGTCGATCAGTTCTTCTCCGAAACGTTGCAACATGTCGAGCGAGAGCCGGCCGGGCCTGAGCTTCTGCGCCAGGGTCTCGTCGCCAGCGCTCTTGAGCAGCAACGCGGTGCGTCCGGCCACGGTGAACACATCCCGCAGGGCAACGATGTTGGCGTGCTGAAGCTTGCGCAGCGCTTCGGCTTCGGCCAGCAGATCCTCGCTGTGCGACGCATCGATGGCGACCTTCAGCACCCCTTGTTCATCGTTGCCGTCCTGCTGCACGAGGAGGGCATCGCTCGATGAGCCGCGGCCCATACGCTTGACGAGCGTGAAACCGCCTTCGATGCGCTCGCCCGGGTTGTTGGCACGGCTCGGGTCAACCGTCTGCTCAGGGTCGGGGGCGGTGAATTCGTCCTCGACGCGCTCGAGATCGTCGAGGAAGCCACGGATGGAGTCGTAGCGTGTGACGACCTCAGGGTTGGTTGCGAACTGCACCAGCTCGTGCAGGCGCGGGCTGCAGCCGTCGAGCACGTCCGATAGCCGCAGGCCGGGGCCCAGACGCAGCTTGGCTGACAGTTCGAGCGTGGAGCTGGCGGGCGGCTGGCCGCTGAAGACGAGGTAGGTCAGACAGCCCAGCGAGAAGACGTCAAGCTCAGCACCGTGGGCGGGATCGGCACGCGTGGTCTCGGGAGCGAGGTAAACAAGGCCCGGGTCATCCACATAGGACTCGACATGCTGGGTGCCGGTGGTGCGGTGGACGGTGCCGATCAGGCCGGTGGTGTCGGCCTGGCGCGCTGCGGTTTGCCAGTTCATCAGCTGGACGTGCAGGTCGCCGCTTTCGACGCCGCGCACCAGGATGCTCTGCGGCCCCAGGGCGCGGTGGTACAGGCGACGGGAGTGGGCGTACTGCAGCACTTCAGCGATCTCGCGCACGAGCTGCAGCCGTTGGGTCAGGCCCAAGCGCTGTCCGTGGTCTCGGATCAGGTGGTCGAGCCGCATCGCCTTGGGGTCGCGGTCGAAGACCAGCGCGGGGCCGAGCTCGGTGTCCTTGTACTCGCGGCAACGCAGGATGCCGGTGTGGTCGATGCCCTCGAGGATCTTGAACTCGCGCTGCGCCTGCCCGATGCGCGCCTGGCGTTCTTCGGGGCTGGTGGCCGTGGCCAGGTTGTAGATGCGGACACGGCGCTGGACGTCGACGCTGACGTGCCTGGCCTCCCATTCCTGGAAGGTGGGTCCGTCGACGATGAGCTTGCCGAGCTGGTAGTCACCGACCTGGCGGTGCTTGTTGGAAGGCCGGATGCCAGCCTCGGCCAGGCCGCGCGCGATGGCGCGGGCCTGCTGGGTGTCGACCGGTGCCTGCTGGGTCGATCTGATGCCACGCGACAAGGCGCCGACGACGCCATCGTCGTCGATGGCTCCAGGGCGCCCTCGCAGGAACACGCCCGCCCGGGCTTGCCCTTGCAGACGGCAGTTCAGCGAAGTCGACGACAGGAAGACGAGGGGCTCGAGGAACGGCAGGCGGATCTTGGCCTTCACGATGGCCGGCTGCCGCCGCAGCAGGCTGGCCAAGCGCTTGGACTTGCGGTCGGTCAGCAGCAGTGGGTTGTCGACCGAGCGTTCGCGGCCGTCAGTGGTCCACGTCCACGTGTGTGCGTCGCCATTCACCGTGCCCGGGCGCGACTTGATCTCGACGACGAAGAGCCCCGCCGGCGTGAGGGCCAGGGCATCGACCTCGTTGACCTTGCCTTCGTCGTCGATGAACTCGAAGTTGGTCCAGACGTGCCAGGGGTCGCGGTCGGGCAGCTGGGCACGCAGCCACTCGAGCGCTTCACGCTCCCAGGGAAAGCTGGATTCGGCGATGACGTGCCAGCGTGCGGCCCCAAGGCTCATTGGGACCCCTCCGCCCGGTCGGGGCTGACCTCGAACAGATCACCGACGCCGCAGCGGAACAGGGTGCAGAGCTTCTCGATGGTTGGCAGGTCAACCCGGGTCGCCGTCTCGCGATACAGCGCCGTCAAGGTGCTGCGGTTGAGGCCGGTGAGCCGCGCGACGTCTGTGATGCGGAGCTTGTCTCGGCCCATGAGGGTGGAGAGGTGACAGCGGATCATCGAGATCTCTGAGGGCGAGGGGTGATGCGCAGAATAGCATTTCATCTACTTAACGCAACACCCTGCGGCGTGATTCAACTGTTCGGTCAAGCGGCGGCAGCCCTTGGAACAGCCGCCGCGGCCGCAGCCGACGCTGCGACCGCCGCTGCGACCGCCAAGTGTGTGTGCCACGATCGTCACCAGTGCCCTGATGTTTCGTGTGCCGGGGCAGGCCCAGCAGCCACCCAGGCGGGCCACGGACCAGCCGCGATTGGCGCGATGTGCAGCGAGTCAGGATAGCCCCGGGAATCGTCAAGGGCTGGGTGACGAAGCAGGTCAAGTTTCGAGGATGAGATGCTCTATGAATCAATGACTTACGCGAAAACTTTCGATGCAAATGGCAATGCAAACCGCATGCAAAACCTGATGCAAAAGACACTGCAAACGGGTGATCCAACCCGGCGGCCCTCGCGCGATGACGCTGCCGATCAAGCGGCATGAGCTTGGCGACGCCAGGGGCATGAGCCGAGCCGCCTGAACATTTTTGCGGCCGTGCCCAATCAAGCGTTGAAGCACAGCGAGCCGGAGCTGTTCAACTGCGGCCTCGATTCAGTCGGCACTCCCAAACCAAAACGGACCCCACCGGGTCCGCTCTGAGCCGCCTGGAACCCTGTCGATCACGGCTTGCCGCGGCGCGTCACCAAGCCGACGGCGCCCAGGCCAGCAATCAACAGCGCGAAGGTCGCGGGCTCTGGCACAGCCGACACCCCATCGACGACGACATTGTCCAGCTGGAAATAGGTTCCGCTGCCGCCGAGTGAAAACGAGGTCAGTCCGCTGAAGTTGAGTTCGAACGTCTGCAGACCGACTTGATTGTCGCGGATCAGCGTGGTGATGTGCAGCCCGGCGCCGTCGGTGTAACTGAACGGCATCGGGCCACCGGAGCCATCGTTGAACAGGTCAGCCAGGTCGAAGGACACCAGCGTGAAATTCCCGCCGTCCGTTTTTGCAATCGTCACGGCCGACGCATAGTTGTCGAACAGGACGGCACCCAAAGGGTCGGCGTTCCAGTCGCGCCACGTGCCCCAATTCCTCAGGCCGCCAACCGGTGAGGTGAAGGTCAGGCCAGCTTCCATGTATGTGGCGCCGTCGCCGGCAGTACCGTCGTAGTACGACGTCAATGGCGCAAAGTCGACTGTTGTGTTGGCTTGACCGAACCCGGCAATGCCAAGTAGTGATGCAGCCAGAATTGTCTTCGATGCGAATTGGTTCATCTGATTTCTATTTTCTTCGGGTTATCGGCTTGTCGTGAAAAACATCTTGTCGAGCTGACTTTGCGAAGTCAATTCAGCTCAGCCAATATAGAAAATTGCTGCATTAGCAGCTCGGCTGCAGCCAGGTTATGCAACCGGAATCGAAACAGTGGCTGATCCAACCTGGAGAACTTGATCTGGAACCGCACTGCTCCAGCCTTCGTTTTCGTATTGATACCGACCGCGATGTTTTCGTATATATCGCCATCCTTGTCCCAATCAACGCCCGTTACCTCGTCAAGCTTGGCAATACCCGGTGTGAAATCGAATGATCCACGTTCCCAGTACGCGAATGCGGCGCGCTTTTCATCGACCAGCAAGATCGCGTCGCCCGAACTGATCTCTTTCGTCACAGACAGCCCCGCCCCCGAAACCAGCGCCCGAGCCGAGGTTTCAGCCGCTGCCACGCGCTTTTTTCTGTAAATCAAGGCAGCAATCCACGCAGGAATCATCACGGGCAGTAATGGAATGCCCATGATGATGACCAAGGCAACGATGCACAGGAGCCAGCCGATCTGAGCGTAGACCGAAATTACTTTCTCCCACCACCCATTGTGGCGCACATAGTTTGACATTGACGGTTGATTCATTGATTTATGCCCTGGTGTTTCAAGCCGATCCAAAATTGCTCTATCAAATTCGCTCCGTCGAAACCTCAGTTTCCACAGCGATCCAGTGATATCGAAACATCGCCATCGGGCGTGGTTTCATACGCCGTAATCTTGGCTGTCACAGCCCCGCTGCGAAATGCCGGCGACCGATCGGCGCAAACGAAGAACACGCCATCTTTCGGA
>JBBRPV010000057.1:0-29051 GCA_038227445.1 Burkholderiales bacterium
CCATCACCTCTGGCGGCGCCCTACAGGTCACCACCGGCTCGGGCACGCTGACGCTGAACGGCAACCTGTTGGCCGGCACCGGCATCAGGTTGGGTGGGGGGACGACCGGGGCCACGGGCCTGGCGCAATCGGCTGATACCGCCGGTGACGTGGTGAGCTTGAACGCGAGCGGTCTGACGGCGGTGTTCGGCGATAAACACGTGGGCGTAGGCTTGGCAGTGACCAGCGTGACGGCTGCCAATAAGGTGTACGACGCCGCCACCAAGGTCTTCGACGCGACCGTGGGCGCAACGATCTCCGGGGGCGCAGTGAGTGCGCTGGGCAGCGATGCGCTCGTGCTGAACATCAGTGGTGTGACGGGAGCGTTCAACAACAAAAACGTTGGCGAAGGCAAAACCGTGACCGTGGATGGTTTCAGCCTGAGTGGCACAGACGCGGGCAACTACAACGTCGTGCAGCCAACTGGCCAGCCCCGCCCATCACGCCTTCTGAGCGGCGTTGCTTGCCGCAGGGTCGTCTTGCGCGTTGAATCATCAGTTGTGCTGGCGGAGCTGGCCCGATGCCCCACACAATTTGCTGCCCGCAAATTCGTCCAGCGCGAGGAGAGCAACGTGGCGACGAAGACCAGCATGACAACACTTGCGCTCCAGCGGTCGAGTGCGGAGTGGCCGTAGCCACAAGCTGTGACCTGGATGCCGCGGCGCTGAAACCTGCTCTCCTGCGTGGTCTGCATGGCGGTGTTGTCATTGTTCAGCAGGAACTTGATCAAGGCGGGCGGTCGAAGGCGGCGCCTCAGACATCCAGGCACGCAGCGCTGTTGAGGCGCCTCAGCATTTTCCCTATGCGATCAGGCAGCCGGCCGATAGATTTTGGCGCCACCACACGAGCCTTCTAAATTCCGCATCGAAAGAGAAAAAATGCGTCGCAACACTCTACTCAAGTCCTTTGCTGCGTTCGCAGCGGCGGGTCTGCTGCCTTCGCCCGCCTGGGCTACGGCCAACCTGAAGATGATGATCCCCGCCAACCCAGGTGGCGGTTGGGACACGACCGGCCGCGCGCTCGGCAAGGCCTTGCAAGAAGCCGGCATGGCGTCTTCGGTGAGCTACGACAACAAGGGCGGCGCAGCGGGGGCCATCGGCCTCGCGCAATTCGTCAACGGCAGCAAGGGCGACGCCAACGCTCTGATGACGATGGGGGCTGTGATGCTCGGCGGCATCATCACTGGCAAGCCGCCAGTCTCACTGTCGCAAGCCACGCCGTTGGCGCGCGTTACCAGCGAGTACAACGTGTTCGTGCTACCGGCCGACTCCAAACTCAAGACCATGAATGACGTGGTCGGGCAGATGAAAAAAGACCCGGGCAGCGTGAAGTGGGGCGGTGGGTCGCGCGGGTCGACCGAGCATGTCGCCGCGGCCATGATCGCGCGCGAGGTCGGCGTCGACCCGGCGAAGATCAACTACGTGGCGTTCCGCGGAGGTGGTGAGGCGACCGCCGCGATTCTGGGCGGCAACGTCACGGTCGGCGGCAGCGGCTACAGCGAGTTCGCCGAATACATCAGCACCGGCAAGATGCGGGCAATCGCCGTGACCTCAGCCGCGCGCATCAAGGGCCTGGATGTGCCGACGCTGAAGGAGCAGGGCATCAATGTCGTGATCGGCAATTGGCGCGGTGTTTACGGCGCACCCGGCATCACGCCCGAGCAGCGAAAAGGCCTGATTGAGATGATCGTCAAGGCAACCAAGACCAAGGCCTGGGCCGAGTCGCTCGAAAGGAACAGCTGGACACCTGCGCTGATGACGGGCGCCGATTTTGAGAGCTTCGTCGACGACGAATTCGCCTCGTTGCGCGCCGTGATGGCCAAGTCCGGGATGATCTGAGGTGCGCACCGCCCCGCCCAAAGCAATCGCGCATCCCCGCAGTGAAACGACCGAAGTGGAGGTGCAACGAGGTGCTGAACCGATCATGAAGTCTGCGCAAACGCTCGTGGGGGTCGGCACTCTCCTGGCAGGGGCGATGTTCGTTGCTGGGGCGCTGACGATCACGTCCCACGCCGGCTACTCCGGCGTGGGACCGAACTTCCTGCCCTGGATCGTGGGGCTGGCGTTACTGGTCTGTGGTGGATTACTGATCTACGAAGCGCGTAGCGGCGGTTACCGCCAAATGGATGAACCGACGGGTGCTGCCTTCGCGCATTGGCCCGGCTTCGCTTGGGTGTCTGCGGGCATCCTCTGCACGGCTGCGATCATCACCACGCTGGGATTCATACTGAGCTGCGTGCTGTGCTTCGTGCTTGCAGTGCGTGGTTTCAAGTCGGCCCAAGGGCGGCTCGACATGAGTCTTCGCGCCTGGCTGACAGACGCCGCCATTGGCTTCGCAATCGCAGCACCCGTGTACTGGATGTTCACGCAACTTCTGGCGATCAACCTGCCCGGCCTCACGTCAACAGGGTGGTTGTGATGTCGCCCCCAAGCTCACTTCATTCACTGCCCCTTGTGCAAGCGCAGACCCTGCTTGTGGCGGATCGGCGGAAGGCCTGAAATGGAAATCTGGAATCAGCTCGTCCAGGGCTTTCTCACCGCCGGCACACCGATCAACCTGCTTTGGTGTTTGCTGGGTTGCACCGTCGGCACGGCGGTGGGCGTTCTGCCGGGAATCGGCCCCGCCACGGCGGTGGCGATGCTGCTGCCGATCACGCTAAAGGTCGACCCGACGGCGTCGATGATCTTCTTCTCAGGCATCTACTACGGTGCCATGTACGGCGGCTCTACCACCTCGATCCTACTCAACACGCCCGGTGAGTCGGGCTCGATGGTTACCGCCATGCAAGGCAACAAGATGGCCAAGAACGGGCGCGCTGGTGCCGCGCTCGCCACAGCGGCGATAGGCTCGTTCGTCGCGGGCACGATCGCGACGGTGTTGGTCACGTTCTTCGCGCCAGTGGTTGCCAAGTACGCGGTCCGACTCGGCCCGCCTGAGTATTTCCTGTTGATGGTGCTGGCCTTTTGTACCGTGAGCGCGGTGCTAGGCAAGAGCACTCTGCGCGGGCTGACGGCGCTGTTCATTGGGCTTGCGATGGGGCTCGTTGGAATTGACCAGATTTCGGGCCAGGCACGCTACACCGCGGGCGTGCCGGAGCTGCTCGACGGGCTCGAAGTCGTCTTGATTGCGGTGGGCCTTTTCGCTGTGAGCGAAGCACTCTACAACGTGATGTACGAGGGCAAGACCGTCGAGACGCAGAACAAAATGACCAGCGTGCACATGACGAAGGCAGAGTGGAAGCGCTCGTGGCCGGCGTGGCTTCGCGCGACCTGCATCGGGTTTCCGTTCGGCACCATTCCGGCCGGTGGCAGCGAGATTCCTACCTTCCTGAGTTTCGCGACTGAGAAGAAGATCTCCAAGAACCCGGACGAGTTCGCCACCATCGGTGCCATCGAAGGCGTGGCCGGGCCCGAAGCCGCGAACAATGCCGCCATCACGGCCACGCTGATTCCGCTGCTGACGCTAGGCATCCCCACCTCGAACACCACTGCGATACTGCTCGGTGCGTTCCAAAACTACGGCATTCAGCCCGGGCCGCAGTTGTTCGACAAGAACTCGGCGCTGGTCTGGGCGCTGATCGCTTCGCTCTACATCGGCAACGTGATGCTGTTGATCCTTAACCTTCCGCTGATCGGCATGTGGGTGAAGCTGCTAAAGATCCCCAAGTCGTACCTCTACGCTGGCATCTTGATTTTCGCGACTGTTGGCGTCTACAGCGCGCGCCAGTCGGCCTTCGACCTGGTGCTGCTGTACGTGATCGGCCTGCTCGGCGTGGTGATGCGGCGCTACGACTTTCCGACCGCGCCGGTCGTCGTTGGCATGATCCTCGGGCCGCTGGCGGAAGCGCAAATGCGCAACGCGCTGTCGATTGGCGAAGGCAATTGGGGCGTATTCATTGATCGACCGGTGTCGCTGGTGTTGCTGGTCATCTCGGTCTCGCTGATGGTTTTGCCACGCCTGCTGAGGATGCGCAGGGCGCGGGCCTGAGGTGCTGTGAAAGAGATGCGGCATCCGCTGGCCGGGTTGTCCACCCCGCTGCCCTAGGCCTCGATTGAAGCGGCGGTGGCGCCAAAGCTGGCCCACCAGGCCGAGCCTACCAATCGTTTGGCCGATATCGATCTGGCCGATGCATTCGAAGGTGAATGCGGTGGCGGTGGCGGTGACCGCGACGGCGGCGGCAACCAAGGTGAGTACGACCACGATCAACATCGACAGACCAAGGCTCGGATGAAACACCGTCACTGGGTACAGCCCGGCTTGATCAATTGACCGCCTTTCCAGACGCAAGTGGGTGGCGCGCGTCCCGCAGCCGGCGCACCGAAAGCGATCAACGCCGCGGTGCTGCGAACCCTTCGGCGCTCGGCTGTACCATGACCCCAGATGAACCAACATGAACCAATATGAGCCCGGATGAAACGAGTCGGACCGTTCCGCAAAGACCTGACAGCCTGAGGGTGTCGCGGCAATCGTGGCTGTTATCAGGCCCTGCGCCTTGCCACGCTGGGGCTTCCTCGCCCATGTTGACAATGGATTGGGATCGAGGAGGCGTCGCGCCATGAATCAAGCAACGACCGCGCGATTGTTTAAATACGAGGAGTCCGTCCCGGGCATCTCGATGGTCGAGGTGCTCTCGCAAAGCAAGCCCGTCACGAAGGCGCAGCAGGCCTTTCATCGGCTGGTTGCCAAAATCGAGGGTCAGCGCGAGCAGCTGAGGGCCTGGCAAGCCTTCGAGCTGCGCTACCACCAGCGCATCGCGGGTGAAATGGAGCCCTTGCAACGGCAACTGCTGGTCGGCCAGCGGCAGATGGTGTCGCTGCTCGACGAGCTGTTGGAGCAGGCGAGCGGCGGACCTCGGCTGGGGAGGGTGCAGCGTGCCAAGCTTCGCCAACTGTTGCTGGACCTGGTCATGGGGCTGCTGCAAGACGGCGATGACGAGGCCCTGGAGGCGTTGCACGACAAACACGCTGAAGTTCCTCATGCGCAGGTTCGACAGTCAGAGATGGAGTTGACCCAGGCCATGCTGGAAAGCGTGCTCGGCGTGGAGGTCAGCGGCGATCACGGAGCGTCCAGCACCCAAGAGTTGCTTGAGCATGCTCAACGCCAGATGGCCGAAGAAGCACGTGCTCGCGCTCGCCTGGCGCAGGAGCAGCAAGACGCCCGAGCCGCCAAGCGCTCAGCGGCGAGTCGCGCCAAGGCTGACGCAGCGCTGGCGCAGCGCGAGGCGGCCGAGTTGGACGTGAGTCAGTCGCTGCGCGAGGTCTACCGCAAGCTTGCCAGCGCCCTGCACCCCGATCGAGAACCCGACCCCGATGCCCGTCTGCGCAAGACGCAGCAGATGCAGCGCGTGAACCAGGCCTACGACGCCAAAGACTTGCTCACGCTGCTGGGTTTGCAGCTGGAGATCGAGCAGATCGACGCGGCCCACCTAGCGTCGGTTTCGCCGCAGAAGTTGGCGCACTTCACGCAGATCCTGCGCGAGCAGCTCGCTGAGTTGGAGGCCGAGGTCGAGCACTGCACTCGGCCGTTCATGCATCTGGTCGATCCTTACGCTCGCCGGACCGCCCTGACACCAGCGTTCGTTGACCTGAACCTCAGTGCAGACTTGGCCACCTTGCGTGCAGGCTTGAGCGAACTTGAAGCTGACCTGATCGCCTTTCGTGATCCCACCAGGCTGCGCGAAGCGCTAAAGCACTACGAGTTGGAACGGGCCCAAGATCCCGACGAATTGTCCAAGATCATGTCGATGTTCGAGGGCTCCGCGCCGCCACTTCGGCGCTCGCCGCGGCGCCGTGGTTGATGCGGGTGGGCGCGCGCGACATTGCGTAAAGCGGGCTGGCTCACCGAGACAAGTTCAAGTGGTGGTGGCATGACCGCGGCCGGCACCACGATCACCGCCGCCGACGAAGCGGCCATGCGCATTGCGCTCGACCAGGCCCACAACGCATGGCTGGTCGGCGAGGTGCCAGTCGGCGCTGTGATCATGCGCGCTGGACAGGTGATCGCCACCGGCTACAACCGGCCGATCACTGAGCACGACCCCACCGCGCACGCGGAGATCGTGGCGCTGCGGCATGCGGCGCAGCTGCTCGCGAACTACCGGCTGCCCGAGTGCGAACTCTTCGTCACGTTGGAGCCCTGTGCGATGTGCGCCATGGCGCTGATGCACGCGCGTTTCAAGCGGGTGGTGTTCGGAGCGTCCGATCCGAAGACAGGCGCGGCCGGATCCGTCGTCGATCTGTTCGCGCAAACGCAGCTCAACCACCACACCGCCGTGCAGGGCGGCGTGCTCGCCGACGAGTGTGGTGGCGTGCTGCGAAACTTCTTTGCCGAACGGCGCGAGCTGTATCGGCAGCGCAGGGCGGTGGCCGCACCTGAAGACGTGCCGATAATTCCGGCCGGCGAAGCGCTCGAGATCGATGTGCCGCCTCAACCATGAATGATTCGATGACGCTGCTCAACCTCTTTACTCCTGCCGGCGTGCTGGCCACTGCCGCTCCCTTGCGGCTGGCCGCCAAGCGCTTGAAGTCGCTTGGCTTCGAAGTGCAGATCGACACCTCGGCGCTCGCCAAACACCAGCGTTTCGCGGGTGACGATGAGACGCGGCTGCTTGCGCTGCACCGTGTTGCAGATCAGGCGCCGGGCATTGCCCTTGCCACGCGCGGCGGATACGGCATGACGCGCCTGCTCGACCACATCGATTGGAAACGTATCGCGCGCAGCGTCGAGCGCGGCACTCGGTGGGTCGGACACAGTGACCTCACGGCGCTGCAGCTCGGCCTGCTCGCGCACGCCGAAGGCATCACATGGGCCGGCCCGCTGGCTTGCGACGACTTCGGCCGCAGCGATGAGGCGGGTGGTGTCGACGAGATCACGCGCGACTGTTTTCTCGAAGCGATGAGCGGCGAGCTCGAAGCGGTGGGCTTTCGAACCGAAGCCGGTTTCGATGAGTTGCAGGTGCGTGGCACGTTGTGGGGCGGCAACCTGTGCATGGTGAATTCGATGCTGGGCACCAAGCACTTTCCGCGCATCAAGGGTGGCGTGCTGTTCCTCGAAGATGTGAATGAGCAGCCCTACCGCATTGAGCGCAACCTGCTGCAACTACACCAGGCTGGTGTGCTCGACGCACAAAAAGCGGTCGTGCTCGGCGCCTTCAGCGCTTACCGAAAATCCCCGCTGGACCGTGGCTACAGTTTCAAGACCGTGGTGCAGCACCTGCGATTGCTGACGAAGACGCCGATCTTGACTGGTCTGCCATTCGGCCATGTGCAGCCCAAGGTGACGCTTCCGGTGGGCGCGCGCGTCACGCTGATCGTTCAGGGGCGCGATGTGCTGATCGGATGGGACCACCGGCACGCTGCCCTCACACGCCAACACACGCACGACTGACGCCGGCGCCAGCAGCAGCGCGTTTTGCCACCGTACAATAAATTTACGTCCTGCTTTGTCTCGGCCACAAGCCGCTGTTCATAGCCGCCACATTGTCTTTCTGAGTTTGGCGCACAAGCCTGCGCCGGGCTCGCGATACAGGGAACGAGCGGCATGGGAAGAGGGCAACAAGGGGTGTCGTTGGTAAATCATCTGCGTATCCGGATGATCGCGTGCTTTGCACTTGGCGCGCTCAGCCTCGTCGCTGGTTGTGACAACAGCCCCAACCCCAAGGGCAGCGAATCGAGCAACACACTCTTCGTCGCTTTCCAGGAACGCTCGCCGCGCCACCTCGACCCGACCGCTTCCTACTCGCTCAACGAGGTTCCGTATATGTACGCGGTCTACGAGCCGCCGTATGCGTATCACTACCTGAAGCGACCATACCAACTGGTGCCGAAGTCTGCGGCCGAGCTCGCCACACCAAACTACTTCGACAAAGACGGCAAGCCGCTTTCCGCCGATGCTCCCGGCGAGCTGGTGGCAGAGAGCCAGTACGACGTGCATATCAAGCAGGGCGTTCAGTACGCGCCGCACCCGGCGTTCGCCAAAGACGCAGGTGGCGAATACGAATACCACGCGCTCACGGCAGCGCAGACGCGCGGCAAGTATTCGCCGCTGGATTTCGAACACGCCGGCACGCGCGAACTGGTTGCTGAAGACTTCGTCTACGCGCTCAAGCGCCACGCCACGCCGCGCATTGAAACGCCGATCTTCGGCATCTTCTCGGAGTACGTGCTCGGGCTGAAAGACTATGGTGAGCTGATCCGCGCAGAAGACAAAAAGCTGCGTACCGGCCTGGACCCGGCCTCGCTCGACAAGCCCTTTCTCGACCTTCGCAAGTACCCTCTGGTGGGTGCGATCGCGCTCGACAAGTACACCTACCGCATTCGCATCAAGGGCAAATACCCGCAGTGGAAATACTGGATGACGCTGACCTTCACGGCCCCTGTGCCCTGGGAGGCCGACAAGTTCTACGCCCGGCCCGGCATGGCGAAGAACCGCCTGACACTCGATGTGTGGCCGGCAGGCACCGGCCCGTTCATGGCGGTCGAGTACGACGCGGACCGGCGCCATGTGCTGGTGCGCAACCCGAACTACCATGGCGCGACCTACCCGTGCGAAGGCATGCCGGGCGACAAGGAAGGCGGGCTGCTCGATGATTGTGGCAAGGCGCTACCCTTCCTCGACAAGTTGGTCTTCAACGTCGAGCGCGACAAAACTCCTCTGCGCTCTAAGTTCACGCAGGGCTTCTTGGACGTGCCAGAGATCGAGCGCAACGACTGGGGCCCGGACTTTCTCGCCGACGCCAACGATTCCGACGCAGTACGTAAGAAGTTCGAAGAGCGGGGCATGCGGTTTCCCAAAACCATCGAGCCTCAAAACTGGTACCTCGGGTTCAACTGGCTCGACCCCGTGGTGGGGCAGGGCGACACGCCAGAGCGGCAGCTGAAGAATCGCAAGTTGCGGCATGCATTGAGCATCGCAATCGACTGGGAAGAAGGCTATGGCCGGGTCTTCACACAAAAGGCCGGCGAGGCGGCGCACGGCCCGCTGCCGGGAAGCATGTTCGGTTCGCGCCACGGCACGCCCGAGGGGCTGAACCCGGTGACGCACAAGTTGGTCGGTGGCAAGGTTGTTCGGCGTTCACTCGACGAAGCCAAGGTGCTGCTGAGTGAAGCGGGTTACCCCGACGGGCGCGACGCAAAAACCGGCAAGCCGCTGGTTTTGAACTACGACTACCAGCGTGTGCCCACCCCCGAATACAAGGCCGAACTCGACTGGATGGTCAAGCAGTTCGCCAAACTGGGCGTGCAACTCGAGATTCGCGCCACCGACTACAACCAGTTCCAGGAAAAGATGCTCAAGGGCAAGCAGCAGATCTTCTGGTGGGGCTGGTTTGCGGACTACCCCGATGCCGAGAACTTCCTGTTCCTGCTCTATGGACCGAACTCGAAGGCAAAGTTCGAGGGCGAGAACGCTGCCAACTACGCGAACCCGGAATTTGACAAGCGCTACAAGCAACTCGCGTTGCTAGACGATGGCCCGGCCAAGCAAAACATGATCGACGAGATGGTCACCATCTTGCGCAAGGACGCACCTTGGGCCTGGGGCTACTTTCCCTTCTCGGCCGGGGCCTATCAGAAATGGCAGCCCAACGGCAAGTACGGTCTGTTCACCAACGACCGTGCCCTGTACTACCGCATCGACGCGCCAATGCGTGCGCGCCTTCAGGCCGAATGGAACCGGCCGCGCTACTGGCCGATGCTGCTCATGGCGGCCGTTGCTTTGTTGCTTGCGTGGATCGGCTGGCGGGCCTACCGCACGCGCGAGCGTGCGGTAGGCCGCGCCGGGTCTGCCGTGGCGCCAGAGCCCGTTGTTGTGAAACCCTGACCCATGTGGAACTACCTCATTCGCCGCAGCTTCTACGGCGTACTGGTCTTGCTCGGGGTGAACCTGTTCACCTTCATGCTGTTCTTCACCGTTAACACACCCGACGACATGGCGCGCCTGAACATCGGCGGCAAGCGCGTGACGCAGGAGCAGATCATCAAGTGGAAAGTCGAGCGCGGCTACGACAAGCCGCTGTACTGGAACCACGCGGCCGAGAGCACCAAGAAGGCGACCGAGACGGTGTTCTGGGACCGCTCGGTCTCGCTGCTGGCGCTTGATTTCGGTCGGTCAGACTCCACCAGCGCCACTGACATCGGCCATGAGATCAAGATCCGCATGGGCGTGAGCCTGCAGCTTGCGGTGCCGCTGTTCCTGCTGCAGATCGTGGTCAGCGTGGCCTTCGCGTTGCTGCTGGTGTTCTTCAAGCATTCGCGCATCGACTTTTGGGGTGTGGTCACGTGCGTGCTCATGTTGTCCATCAGCGCGCTGTTCTACATCATCGTCGGCCAGTACCTGTTCTCGCGTGTGTTTCACTTGGTGCCGATCTCGGGCTTTGAGTCGGGGTGGGATGCAGTTCGCTTCCTGATCTTGCCGGTGATTCTTTCGCTGCTCTCGCGCCTGGGAAGTGAAGGGCGTTTGTACCGCGCAATGTTCCTTGAAGAACTCGGCCGAGACTACGTGCGCACCGCGCGCGCCAAGGGCTTGAGCGAGCCGAAAGTTCTGTTCAACCATGTGCTGCGCAATGCGCTGATCCCCATTCTCACGAGTGCCGGCAGTTACCTGCCCTTCGTGTTCCTCGGCAGCCTTGTCTTCGAGAGCTTCTTCGGCATTCCCGGTCTGGGCGCTTACGTGATCGAAGCGATCACGGGGCAAGACTTTGCGATCGTGCGCTCAATGGTCTTCGTTGGCTCGCTGATCTACATCGCAAGCTACATCCTGATCGACGTTGCCTACACCTGGGTCGACCCGAGAGTGCGGCTCGCATGATCCACTTTCCCGGAGCGCCTGCGTGATGCCGAAGATCGTTGTTCTCTGGTCCGACGTGGTTGTGATCGCAACGCTGTTGCTGTTGCTGCTCTACGCTTTTCGAGTTCGCGCCAGCAAGAACCTTCGCGCCACCTGGACGCAGGTGGTGCGCGACCCGGCCGCGCTGTGCTCTGCGGTCGTGCTGGTGCTGTTCTTCGCGGTGGCGGTGGTCGACAGCCTGCATTTCCGCCGCGCGTTGAGCGACGTGCCCGCGGCCGGTGCGCAGCAACGCCAGGCCTACGCCACGCGCACTGAATCGTTGCTCGACGTGCTGCTCGCGCGCCAGCTGGCCGGCCGCGAAACTTCGTATTCCGCGCCGTTGGCCATGCGTGCTTTCACGAAAGACTCGGTTGAAGTGGCCGGCGCCACCGAGCGCATCTACCCGCGGCTGTTGTACGGCGGCAAGAGCCTGCGCGACGATACAGAGTGGGCCGGCGACCTAGGGCAGCGGGCCACGCTCGGGCTGGGGCTGGGCCTGGCGCTCGCGCTCGTGATCGCTGCCAGCATGGCGTTTGCGCTGGCGCGCGTTCGAGCCGAGCGCTTGGCCGCGGCGTGTAGCGCCATTGCACGCAACCAAACTGACCTGCCGCTGCGCGCCGCCTTGATCACTGTGCTGGTGCTGTGCGTTGTGTTCGGCCCGCTGCTTGCGCTGGCGCAGAACTACCATGTGTTCGGCAGCGACCGCACCGGCAACGACGTGTTTTACCAAGCGCTCAAGAGCATCCGCACCGCGTTCGTGATCGGCACGCTCTCGACCATTGCAACACTGCCACTCGCCGTGGGCCTGGGCATTCTTGGGGGATACCTGCGCGGCTGGGTCGACGAGGTGGTGCAGTACCTCTACACGCTGCTGTCTTCGATTCCAAACGTGCTCCTGATTGCCGCATGCGTGCTGATGATGCAGGTCTTCATAGACTCCCACCCCGACCTGTTTGAGACCGGTGCCGAGCGTGCCGACGTGCGACTGTTCCTGCTGTGCATGATCCTCGGGCTGACCGGCTGGGCCACGCTGTGCCGGCTGTTGCGCGCCGAGACCATGAAACTCTGCGCGCTCGACTACGTGCAGGCTGCCAACGCGTTCGGTGTGCGCACCAGACGCATCATGGTCCAGCATATTTTTCCGAACGTGGTGCACCTGATCATCATCACGACGGTGCTCGACTTTTCGGCGCTGATTCTTTACGAAGCGGTGCTCTCGTACGTGGGTGTCGGCGTCGACCCGTCGATGAACAGCTTCGGCGGCATGATCAACCTGGCGCGCACCGAGATGAGCCGCGACCCGCTGGTCTGGTGGTCATTCGCGGCAGCGTTTACCTTCATGGTCGCGCTTGTGCTTGCTGCCAATCTTTTTGCTGACGGTGCGCGGGATGCTTTCGACCCGCGAGCGCGCACCTTCAGGCCGCGCTTGCGCAAAGGGGTGGCGGTTTGACGGCCGGCCTGCTTCAGGTCGAGGGCCTGAAGGTCGCACTCGACGCCGATGCCGGTTTGGTCAAGGCAATCGACGGTCTGAGCCTGGCGATCCGGCGCGGCGAAACCTTCGCACTTGTTGGCGAGTCGGGTTGTGGCAAGAGCATGACGGCGCTGGCGCTGATGCGCCTGCTGCCCGACAGCGGCAGCATCACGCACGGCAGCGTCGTGCTCGAAGGCGAAGACGTGCTGGCGTTGCCAGAGTCGAGCATGCGCGCGGTTCGAGGTGGGCGCATCGGCATGATCTTCCAAGAGCCGGCGACCAGCCTGAACCCGGTGATGCGCGTCGGCGAACAGATCGTCGAGGCGATCGAGGCTCACACGCCTTTGCGCGGTGCGGCGGCGCGCACCAGAGCGATTGAGTGGCTCGGGCGAGTCGGCATTCCAGAGCCGGAGCGCAGGATCGACGACTACCCGTTTCGCTTGTCCGGCGGCCAAAAGCAGCGCGTGATGATCGCGCTGACGCTCGCGTCGGAGCCCGACTTCCTGATTGCCGACGAGCCGACCACGGCGCTCGACGTGACCATTCAGGCGCAGATTCTCGAACTGCTGCGACAGCTTCAGAAGGAGCAGGGCATGGGCTTGCTGCTCATCACGCACGACCTGGCCGTGGTCTCGGGCATGGCGCACCGAGTGGCCTTGATGTACGCGGGCCAGATCATCGAGGTGGCCGAGGCGGCCGAATTCTTCGCATCGCCGAAGCACCCTTACGCGCGTTTGCTGCTGCGCGCCTTGCCCGACATTGCCAAGCGCGGTGACGTGCTCGCGGCGATTCCCGGCACGGTGCCGCCGCTTTGGCAAGACTTTGCGGGCTGCCGCTTCGCACCGCGCTGCGATCAGGTGTTCGGCGCCTGCCATGGCACCCGCCCCGAACTGATCGAACTTGCCCAGCGCAGCGTGCGTTGCCTGCTCTACCAAAACGGTGCGACCGCGAGCGCCATGCCTGCTGAGGCGGCCGCAACCTTGCGCTTCGAAGCCCCACACGATGCGCTGCCCGCGGGTGAAGTTTTGCTCGACGTGCGCGAACTCTGCGTTCGGTTCCCTGTTCGCAGCGGCCTGCTGCAGCGCAGCCAGGGCTCGTTCACCGCGGTGGACAAGGTGTCTTTTGCGATCCGTGCTGGCCAGACGCTGGCGCTCGTCGGCGAATCGGGCTGCGGCAAGACGACCACCGGCAAGGCCATCGTTCAGCTGCTGCGCAACCAGGCCACTGTCAGCGGCGAAGCGTGGTTAGGCGGGCAAGACCTGTTCGGCTTGAGCGGGGGTGCGTTGCGTTTGGCGCGCCGATCAATCCAGATCATCTTTCAAGACCCGTTCGCTTCACTGAACCCGCGTGTTCGTGTGTTCGACATCCTTGAAGAAGGGCTGATCGCGCTGCGGCCCGAACTCGACGCATCGGCCCGGCGCAAAAACCTGGAACGACTGCTCGATCAGGTAGGGCTGCGACGCGATGCGCTTGAGCGCTACCCGCACGAGTTCTCTGGCGGGCAGCGGCAGCGCATAGCGATTGCGCGCGCGTTGGCAGTGCAGCCACGACTGATCGTGTGTGACGAACCGACCTCGGCGCTCGATGTTTCGGTGCAGGCGCAGATCCTGAATCTGCTTCGCGAGTTGCAGCGCGAAACCGGCGTGGCCTACCTCTTCATCACGCACAACATTGGCGTGGTTGGGTACCTTGCCGATCACATTGCAGTGATGAACCGGGGGCGCATCGAAGAGGCCGGCAGCGCCACGGCGGTGCTGAAGCACCCTCAGGCGGCGTTCACCCGCGTGCTGCTGGCGGCAGTGCCCAATATTGAACCAGTGTCTGGCCCCTGAGAGTAGGGCTGCCTCACCAATGGCGTGTGGCCCTGTTGCTGGCGGCCAACGACATGTGTAAAGCGCATTAGGGATATGCCCGCGGATTGCGCGTGCCTGGCAGTCCCGTAGGTCACGCGCGCTGCCCGCTTGCTGCTTGCCAACCCGCATGGAATATGGGTTCGCTGCAAATTGCGCGGACGCAGAGGTCGGCTTCGGCAGCGCAGTTTCAAACCCGGCAAGGGATACCCTAATGCAGCTTCGCCGGGGGGTTGGTGAAGAATTCATTTGCTTGTCACGGCGTAAAAATACGACCCGCTTAGAGAGCTGGTATGCGACTTGCTGCTGACTTGGCCTTCCGATCAACCTTCCAGTGATTTCCAAGGAGACTCCATGTCCAGAAAAACACTTGTGGTGAGAGCGCTTGCGGTCGCGTTTGGGGCAGCAACCCTGACAGTCGGGATGGGTCCAGGCGCTTACGCGCAGACCAGCGCTGCTGGCTCCATTTTTGGCCAGGTCGACGCCGCCGCTGGCGCAACCGTCGTGATCGAGAATCTTGACACCGCTGCCCGGCGCACCCTCACACCCGGCGCCGACGGCAAGTTCGCCGCCACCGCTTTGCCGGTCGGCCGCTACAAGGTCACGCTCCAACGAAACGGCGCTGTCGTCAGCACCCGCGATGAAGTCGAGGTGACTATTGGTGCCGGTACCGAGGTGTCCTTCGCCGCCGCGGCCCTGGCGACCGTGCAGGTTGTCGGCCGCAGACAGTCGATCGACGTTTCCTCGGTGGGTTCAACCACCACCTTCACCGCATCCGACCTCGCCAAGCTGCCGATCGCCAGCAACGTTGGTGCAGTCATCCAGCTGGCCCCGAACACGACACGTGGTGATTCACGCTACGGAGGTGGGGGCGCCCCGAGCTTTGGTGGAGCGGGCGGGTCAGAAAACGCTTACTACATCAACGGCTTCCCAGTGACCACCTTGCTGACGCAGGTGGGCTTCTCGCAGTTGCCGTTCAATTCAATCGCGCAAGCTCAGTTGCTGACAGGTGGGTATGGCGCTGAATTTGGCCGCTCCACGGGCGGCGTGGTCAACATCGTGACCAAGAGCGGAACCAACGACTGGCAAATAGGCGGCGCAATGAGCGTCGAGCCGAACAAGCTGCGTTCGAAGGAAAAGAGCTCGCGATACGAAGACAACGGCCCCGACACGGTCGGCACCGCTGGCAAGTACCGGTTCTACAACGAGAATAACTCGCAGAACGAGACCATCTATTCGATCTATGCAGGCGGCCCTCTGATCAAGGACAAGCTCTTCGCCTTCTTCGCTGCTGAGAACACCGAGCGGGACCGCAGTGCAATTCGGATCGCCAACCAGGGCTCGGGTGCAGGATCGAGCAACGCGCTGGGCTGGCAAGAGATCAGCCGCCAGACGCCGCGAGCCTTGCTCAAGCTCGACTGGAACATCACCGACAGCAACCACCTCGAATACACGAAGATCTCCGACACCGTGTACGACACCCGGAACTACTACTCGTTCAACTACGCCACGCTCGGCCGCGGCAACACCATCAACGGTGGCGCGAGCTACAAGAACTGGGGCCCGACGCCTGTGGCGGCGTTGCAGGGGTCGGAGGTCGACATCCTCAAATACACCAGCAACATCACCGACGACCTGACGCTCACGGCATTGGTCGGCAAGACGCGCAGCTCGCATGAGCAGGCCAACCTCGGCTACAACCCGTCGATTCCTCAGGTCACGTCCACGGCGGGCGAGCAGATCCCCGGGTTCAGCTACCCGCAGATCCAGACGCCGGGAAATTCGCTCATACCGGGTGCGTTCGATACGAACAAGGGCGCTCGTATCGACCTGGAATGGCGCCTCAACTCGCAGCACACGCTGCGAGCCGGCGTCGACTACAACAAGATCGAATCGGCGGCAGGTACGGCGCAGTTGGGTGGTTCGCTGTGGACCTACGGCCTGACGGACCCAACCGTCGCATTAAAGAACGCGCAGCCGACGAACAGTGTTGCCGGCAACCCGTACGCGCAGCAAGGCTACTACGTCGAGCAGAGCATCATTTCCTCGAAGTCAACGCCGACCGTCAATCAGGAAGCGCAATACATCGAAGACCGCTACCAGGTGACTGACCGGCTGCTGCTCACGCTGGGCCTACGAAACGAGGGCTTCGACAACAAGAATGGCGACGGTGTTTCCTACATCAAGCTTAAGAAGCAGTTGGCACCGCGCTTGGGCGCGAGCTGGGACGTGAAGGGCGACTCGTCGCTGAAGATTCTCGCCAATGCCGGTCGCTACCACGTGCCGCTGCCGACCAACGTGGCCATTCGTGCTGCGGGCGCTTCGCTCTTCACGGTGCAAGACTTTGTCTACACGGGCGTCGATCAGGCGACCGGCGCGCCAACGGGGCTTACTGCAATCAGCCCTGCCTACTCGAACAACAACGAGTTGGGCCAGTCCAAGGACCCGAGGCAGGTGGCGGCCCAGAACATGAAGGGCAATTATCAAGATGAGTTTGTGTTGGGCATGGAAGCGGCACTGTCTAAAGATTTGAACGTCGGCGCCAAGTTCACGTACCGTTCCCTGAAGACCGCGATTGATGACCATTGCGATGACCGTCCGTTCCGCGCTTGGGCCCTCAGGAACGGCGTTGACGATTCAAACTTTGGCTACAACTGCGCGCTGTTCAATCCGGGTCGTGCCAATACATTCACGCTCGACATCGACGGCGATGGCAAGCTGGAAACGATCAACCTTTCGGCTGAAGAACTCGGGTTCCCGAAGGTCAAGCGCAAGTACGTCGCGCTCGACTTCTTTGCGGAGTACCCATACGACGGCAAGTGGTGGGGCAAGGTCAACTACACCTGGTCGCGCAACACCGGCAACACCGAAGGTCAGTTGCTGTCCGACATTGGGCAGGGCGACGTTTCAACGACGCAAGCGTTCGACTTCCCGGAGTTTTCCGTCAACGGCGACGGCCGGTTGCCCAATGATCGGACGCACCAGCTCAAGGCGTTCGGCGCTTTCCAGGTCACACCTGAATTCCGTCTTGGCGGGAATTTCTTGTACGCCTCGGGTCGGCCGAAAAACTGTATTGGCAACGCTCCGGACCCTGTGCTTCCGACTCCGGCAACGGTTGACCCCCATGTTCCTTACCAGCCCGGCTTGGTGACGAACTATTCTGGGTACAACTCGGCCTACTTCTTCTGCGACGGCGTTGCGTCGCCGCGCGGTTCACATGGGAACCTTCCTCCAGATCTGCGGCTTGATTTCAACGTTACTTACAGCCCGGCGGCGTTCAAGGCGCTGCAGTTGAAAGTCGACGTGTTCAACGTCTTCAACCGCCAGACGATCGAGACGATCGAGGAGCGTTACAACACACCGGGTGGTGGAACGACGGTCTGGTCGCGTTACAGCCACGTGGAAAGCTACAGCGCACCACGCTCGGTGAAGCTCTCCGCCTCGGTCGACTACAAGTTCTGAGTTGCACCATTGAGCCGTTGAAGTGATGCGAAAGAACCCGTCGGATCCTTGATCCAGCGGGTTCTTTTTATTACGCCCCAATCTGGCGAACCGTCAGCCTTCAAGTGCCGCGCGAGCCGCAAGCTGGCATTGGTTGCACGGCCCGGGCCCTTGATGCGCCCCTCTAGAATTTGCGGCTTCTTGTCTGACGGCCACAGGCCGCGGCGAGACGTATGCTCAACTGGATAAGAAGCGTCCTCGGGAGATCCCAGACATGAATTTTTCCCAGCGACAAGCTGACCCTCGCCGGCATCTGGTGGGCATCACGTTTGTCATCGTGTTCCATGCGTTGATCGTGTACGCGCTGGTGACGGGTCTTGCGAAGAAAGTGGTCGACGTGGTGCGTGCGCCCATCGAAACCAAGGTCATCGAAGAGATCAAAAAACCGCCGCCGCCACCCGAGATCGTGCTGCCACCGCCGCCCAAGCTTGAAGCGCCACCGCCGCCCTACATTCCGCCGCCCGAGGTGCAGATCACTGCGCCACCGCCGCCGCAACCTACGATATCGGTCGCGCCGTCGCCTGTGCCTCCACCGCCCACCGTGATGACGCCTACGCCGCCACCCGTGGTTGCTGCGCCAGCGCCCGCACCACCGCGCCCGGCCGTCGCTGCCATCGGCGTGCTGTGTTCTCAACAGGCTCAGCCCGTGATGCCCGCGAAAGCCACGCGCGAAGGCATCAACGGCACGGTCAAGGCTCGCGCCACCATCAAGGGCGGCAAGGTCGTCGCGGTCGAGATCCTGTCGTCGCAGCCGCGTGGTGTGTTCGACGCTGCGGTGCGCAACGCCATGATGCAGTACGGCTGCCAGTCGGGCGACGAAGAGATCAAGGCTGAGCAGACCTTCGAATTTAAGATCGCCGAATAGCAGGCCGGCGCGAGTACGCCGCCGACCGACACAACAGCAACGCCCGTCATCCCATTCCAGGAGTTCCACCCATGAAAAACAAACTGAAATCGCTCGCCGCTGCGACCTTTCTCGTCGTGAGCTGTGTCGCTTTGCCCCTGAGCGCTAATGCCCAGCCGGCCGCCGGCGCTGCTCCCATAGCCGTTGCGCCGGTAGCCGCCGCGCCAGAGGTGACCGCACCAGTCGCTGCACCGCTGACGGCCACCGTCGCCAAAGAAACTGTCGACAACCCCTACGGCCTGTCGGCACTCTGGGCCCAGGGTGACTTCGTCGCCCGAGGTGTGCTCGTGCTGCTGGTGCTGATGAGCATGGGCAGCTGGTACATCATGATTACCAAGCTCTACGAGAGCATGAAAATCAGTGGCGAGGCCAAGGCTGCAAGCAAGGGTTTCTTCAAGTCCAGCAACCTCAACGAGGCCGTCAAGACCCTGAAGGACGGCAGCGCATTCCGCTTCATCGCTGAGAGCGGAGTCAAGGCCGGTGGAAGCCACGAAGGCGCGCTCACCGACAACATTGACCGCAACACCTGGGTATCGATGGGCGTGCAGCGCAGCCTCGATGACGTGCAGAGCCGTTTGCAGGACGGCCTCGCTTTCCTTGCGACGGTCGGTTCGACCGCGCCATTCGTTGGCCTGTTCGGCACCGTCTGGGGCATCTACCACGCACTCACTGCCATTGGCATCGCCGGCCAGGCATCGATCGACAAAGTGGCGGGCCCGGTTGGTGAGGCGCTCATCATGACCGCCATCGGCCTGGCCGTTGCCGTGCCGGCAGTGCTTGGCTACAACTGGCTCGTGCGACGCAACAAAGTCACCATGGAAGCGGTACGCAGCTTCGGCGCTGACCTGCACGGCATTCTGATGGGTGCGAAGCTCAGCAACGCGCGCTGATCCCGAACGCCAGCCTTAAGGAAACTCCGCATGGGAATGAACATCGGCTCCGGCGGCGACGAAGACGAAGTCGTCTCCACCATCAACACCACGCCGCTGGTCGACGTGATGCTGGTGCTGCTCATCATCTTCCTGATCACGATTCCTGTGGTCACGCAGAGCATCGCGATGAGCTTGCCCAAAGAGAACAACATTGCGCGCCAGACCAAACCCGAGAACATCGAAATCTCGGTCAACAAAGATGGCGACTTGTTCTGGAATGCACAACCGGTGGCCGACAGCGAGGCGTTGTTCCAGCGTCTGAAGAAGATCGCCGTGCTCAACCCGCAACCCGAGGTTCACATCCGGGGTGACGAGAAGAGTCGCTACGAATCGGTCGGTCGGGTTGTGTTCGCGTGCCAGCGCGCATCGATCCTAAAGATCAGCTTCGTCACCGAACCGCCGCCTAAAGGTTAAGGAAGCACCATGGGAATGAACATTGGCTCGGGCAGCGGCTCGGGCGAGCCAGAAGTGATGATGGACATCAACACCACGCCGCTCATCGACGTGATGTTGGTGCTGATCATCATGCTCATCATCACGATTCCAATTCAGCTGCATGCGGTGAACCTCAACATGCCGGCCGGCAACCCCCCTCCGCCGCTGAAGGAGCCGGTGGTGGTCACGATCGACATCGACTTCGACGGCACCATTCTCTGGAATGGTGAGTCGCTGCCCACGCGCAATGCCTTGCAGGCCAAGCTGAGTCAGGCCGCTTCCTTGCCTGACCAGCCTGAAGTGCATGTGAGGCCCAACAAGCTGGTCGAGTACAAGTACGTGGCCGAAGTGCTGGCCGAAAGCCAGCGCCTGGGCGTGACGAAGCTTGGAATGGTCGGCAACGAGCAGTTCGTGAAGTGAAGATCAGCGATCCTATGAACAAGTGCACTGAACGGTTTGTTGTCGCTCTGGGTGCGGCCCTACTCATCGGCGGTCTGCCCCTTCTGAGCGCGGCTCAGGGTGGGCTTCGCCCCGAGGTGGGCAAACCTTTGCAGGCTGCGCAAGACCTGGTGAAAGCGGGCAAGTACCGCGAGGCACTCGCCAAGGTGCACGAGCTCGATGCCGTGAGCGGCAAGACCGCCAACGAGTCAAACACGATCGAACGCATGCGGCTGGCGGCGGCCTCAGGTGCCGGCGACGCTGACACTGCAGCGCGTTCGTTCGAGATCATCAGCAGTTCTGTTGCTGGCCCTGACAGACTGCGCATGATCGAGTCGATTGCCGGCAACTATTACCGCTCGAAGGAATACGCGAAGGCCATGCAGTGGTACCAGCGTTACTTTAAGGAAGGTGGCACGAGCGGCGCGAATCGCACGCTTCTGATCCAGACGCAGTACCTCTCAGGCGACCTTGCTGGTGCCACGAAGGAACTGATGGCTGAGATCCAGGCCGCCGAGAAAAATGCAATGGTGCCACCCGAAGACCGCATCAACCTGCTGATGAACGCGGCCGTCAAGCAAAAAGACATCACCGGCGAAACCTTCGCGCTCGAGCGGCTGGTCAGCTACTACCCGAAGAAGGAGTATTGGGTTGCCTTGCTGAATCGCCTGCAGCGCAAGCCAAACTTCTCTGACCGCTTGGCGCTCGATACCTATCGTCTGTCGCTCGCGACCGGCAGTATGAGCACCGCCACAGACTACATGGAACTGGCGCAGCTGACGGTCCAGGCCGGCTTCCCTGTTGAAGGCAAGAAGGTCGTCGAAAAAGGATTCGCGGTGGGCTTGCTGGGCACCGGCGCCGAGGCCGAGCGCCACAAGCGGCTGCGTGATCTGGTCATCAAGAAGATCGATGAAGCCAAAGTGGGGCAGGCGGCCGACGAGCGGCAAGCGCTCGCCGCGAAAGACGGCAACGATCTGGTCAACGTCGGCATGGGCTTGGTGCTCGACGGTCAGGGGGCCAAAGGCTTGCAGTTGATGCAGCAGGGCATCGCCAAAGGCGGTTTGAAGCGTCCCGAAGACGCCAAGCTGCACCTGGGTATAGCGCTACTCGCGGCGGGTGAAAACGCCAAGGCCCAAGCGACATTTAAAACCGTGGCCGGCAACGACGGCACGGCCGATCTTGCACGCCTGTGGGCGCTGTACGCGCGGCGGGCGAAGGCCTGAGTTCGGTGTGATCAAAGCGGCGCCGTCGTGGCGCCGCATTTCGTATGGTTGCTTACTTAGGCGCTAGCCGGATGGCACCGTCGAGGCGAATCACCTCGCCGTTGAGCATCTCGTTCGTGACGATTTGGTGCACCAGCTTCGCGTAGTCGGCCGGTGTGCCCAGACGGCTCGGGAAGGGCACGTTGGCAGCGAGCGCGTCTTGCACTTCCTTGGGCATTGTGAACAGCATCGGCGTGCCGAAGATGCCCGGCGCGATGGTCATGTTACGGATGCCGTTGCGGGCCAGGTCGCGAGCGATCGGCAAGGTCATGCCGACGATGCCGCCTTTCGATGCCGCGTAGGCAGCCTGCCCGATCTGGCCGTCAAAGGCCGCCACGCTCGCGGTCGAGATCAGGACACCCCGCTCGCCGGTGGGCTCGGGTTCGTTTTTGCTCATCGCCTCGGCAGCGAGGCGAATCATGTTGAAGCTGCCGATCAGATTGACCGTGATCACCTTGGCGAACGTGTGCAATGCATGCGCGCCGTCCTTGCCAAGCGTCTTGGATGCCGGCGCAATGCCTGCGCAGTTCACCAGACCCACGAGTTTGCCCATAGAAATGGCCGCGGCGACCACGGCCTGCCCATCGACCTCCTGGCTCACGTCGCACTTGACGAATTGGGCAAGTGCGGCTCCGCCGAGATCGGCCGCGAGCGCTTGGCCCTTTTCGACCTGCAGATCGGCGATGACGACCTTCGCGCCGTTCGCGACGAGCATTCGAGCGGTTCCTTCGCCCAAGCCCGAAGCCCCGCCGGTGACGATGAAAACCTTGCCTGAGATGTCCATGCGCGGCTCCGAATTCGGTGTTCAGTTCAGCGCCGCGAGGGCGCGAGAGGTGATTTCTTCAACACTGCCGGTACCGCTGATCTTTCGGTAGCGCGGCGCATCGGGCGCACCGCCCTCCGCCCACTTTGAGTAGTAGTCGACCAGCGGCCGGGTCTGGCTTTTGTATACCGCCAGGCGGTTACGCACCGTCTCTTCGGCGTCGTCGACGCGCTGGATCAGGTCGTCACCAGTGGCGTCGTCTTTGCCTGCGACTTTCGGCGGATTGAACTTGAGATGGTAAGAGCGGCCCGAGGCCACGTGCACACGCCGGCCGCTCATGCGCTCGATGATGGCTTCGTCAGGCACGTCAATCTCGAGTACGAGATCGAGCTTCACGCCTGCTGCTTTCATTGCGTCGGCCTGCGGAATAGTGCGCGGGAAACCATCGAATAAAAAGCCGCTCGCGCAGTCGGCTTGCCCGATGCGCTCCTTGACCAGCCCGATGATGATGTCGTCGCTGACGAGACCACCCGAGTCCATCACTTTCTTCGCTGCCACGCCGAGCGGCGTGCCGGCTTTCACCGCTGCGCGAAGCATGTCGCCTGTCGAAATTTGCGGGATGCCGAAGCGTTTGCAGATGAAGGCCGCCTGGGTGCCTTTGCCCGCGCCGGGGGCGCCCAACAGGATCAGTCTCATCGTTGTCCTCGTTCTATTTTGTTTGCGCATGGCAGGGCGCCGCGATGCGACCCATGCAAGTCTCGCAATGAGAATAACATGCACCCCCTCGCGTTAAGCCGACGATGCCGCCAGCGCGGATCTGGCGCAGTGTTTCCTGCTTGAAGGCACCTTTAAAGCCGATGCGTTTGGGCCGGCTGCCAAGCGCAAACCGGAGCGATAGCGAGGTATCGCGAGGATTTGCAACGCCGCGAAGCGGACAAAGGCGCGACTCTAAGTGCAAGACAGCGCGCAAGGATGCTCCAGGCCCTTCCGGGCTCTGTCAGACGAACATTGCGCGCACCCGCGCCAGGTCTTGCGGTGTGTCGACCCCAGGGCCCGGCCGCAGCGCGCTCACGTGCACCGCGATGCGTTGACCGTGCCACAGAACGCGCAACTGCTCCAGTGCCTCAATGCGCTCGAGCGGGCTGGGCAGCAGGCTCGGAAAACGGCGCAGAAAGCCGGCGTGGTAGGCGTACAGCCCGATGTGCCGCAGCGCCGCGGGCGTGGTGGGCACCGCTGCCCGCCCCGCGCCACGCGCATCGCGCCACCACGGAATTGGTGCCCGTGAAAAATAAAGCGCGTTGCCCACGGCGTCGAGCACTACCTTCACCACGTTCGGGTTGTCGAACTCGTCTTGGCTGTCGATCGCGTGCGCAGCGGTGCTCATCACGCAGTCAGCGCGTTGGCTCAGCAGCTGTGCACAGGCGTCGATCAGTGCCGGAGCGATCAAGGGTTCGTCGCCTTGCACGTTGACGACGACGCTGTGGCCGTCGAGCCCGAGCTGCTCGCAGGCTTCGGCGAGGCGGTCGCTTCCGGTCGCATGATCATCGCGCGTGAGCAACGCCCTCACGCCGTGCGCCACACAGGCTTCAACAACGTCGACGTGGTCTGCAGCGACCACCACGGCGCTTGCCGACGACAGCGCTGCCTGCCGCGCGACGCGCACGATCATTGGCAGCCCGCCGATATCGGCGAGTGGCTTGCCCGGCAGGCGCGTGGACGCCAACCGCGCCGGCACCAGCACAGTGAAGGTCATGGGCCGGAGGGCGGCGGCGCGTCGAGCACACGCGCTTCACCTTCGAGCATGACCGGGATACCGTCGCGTACGGGAAACGCCAAGCCGTCAGCGTGGCACACGAGCTCCTGCGCTGCTTGGGTCGGTGGGCGCAGATGTTCCAGCGATCCCTTGCAGATCGGGCAGACGAGCAGTTCAAGCAGTCTGGTTTCCATGGGCGAATTTGGGCGCGGGTGTCGGAGGGGCAGGCAACAAATCCAACAGCGCTTCTTCGAAGGCTGGAGGCAGTCCGAAGTCTAGCGCCACGACCCACACGCGCGTCGCGCCCACGCGGGTCGGGTCGAGCTTGACCGCGTCTTTTTCGGTGACGACCACATCGGGCGTGTCGGGTGTCCAGGGCAGGCTGGCGAAGTCGAAGTGGTCGGGCAGGGGCAGGGTGCTGATCTGCAAGCCCTGCGCGCGCAGCATCTCGAAGAATCGATTGGGCCGCGCCACGCCGGCCACCGCGGTGAGCGCCTTGCCCCGCAGCAGTTCAAACGCGGTGATCGATGCCGGTTGCCCCGCGCGCCACGCCGCGAGTTGCACAGCGCCCCTCAGTGAGCGAACGGACAGGCTGCCGGCCAGGTGCGTTGAAGCGGAGTTCGTGTTGTAGAGCACCAGGCTGCGCGCCGGCACCGATGCGGGCAACGATTCACGCAGTGGGCCCGAAGGCAGCAGCCAGCCGTTGCCGGCGCCGCGCTCGTCGAAGACCAGTACCTGCGCGTCACGCGCTAGGCGCAGGTGCTGCAGACCATCGTCGCTGACGACGATATTGACTGCGGGGTGCGCGCGCCGAAGGGCATGGCCGGCGGCCGCCCGGTCGCGGCCTACGAAGACCGGAACGCCGGTTCGCCACCGCATCAACCAGGGCTCGTCGCCGCACTCTGCCGGCGCCGTCTGCGGCTGTACTTCAAGCGTGCCACCAAAGGTGTTGCCGGCGGTGCCGCGGTAGCCGCGCGAAATGATGCCCGGCGTGAAGCCGTGGCGGCGCAGCAGCGCCACGACCGCCATCACTGTGGGCGTCTTGCCGGCCCCGCCCACAATCAAGTTGCCAACCACAACCACGGGAACGCCCAGTGCGTGCGCACGCAGCCAGCCGATTCGAAAGAGCAGCTTGCGGGCCGCGGTGAGGGCGGCGAACACCCAGGCCAATGGCAACAAGGTGCGGGCCAGCGGGCCTCGCGTTAGCCACGCGCGTTCCAGCAGCGACCCTGCGGTGTTGTCGTTCACGCGGGGTTCACTGCGGCGGGGCGGGCGTTCAGTGTGCCTCGCCTGCGGACGAGGTTTGTGTGGCGAAGGTCAGGCGCGGCAGGTTTGCGCGGCGCGCTGCGTCCATCACGTTGACCACGCTCTGGTGCGCAGCCGTGGCGTCGGCCGACACGATCACGACCATGTCGTTCGAACCCCCAGCCGCGGCCACCAGCTCACCCGCCAGCAGCTCGACGCTGCGGCCATCGACCGGTTTTCGATTGACCGCGTAGCGCCCGTCGGCGGCCACCGACACGATGATCTCGCGCTGGCGATCTCGCGCCTTGTCGGCGTTGGCCACTGGCAACGTGATCTGCAACTCGGTGAACTTGGAGTAAGTGGTCGAGAGCATCAAGAAGATCAGCACGACCAGCAACACGTCGATGAACGGGATCAGGTTAATTTCCGGGTCTTCGGGGCGCGGCTTGCGAAAGTTCATAGTCGATCAACTCTCGTGTTCTCACACCGAGCGGCGCGGCGCGGCAAAACGCATCAGGTGCGGCACCAGTCGGTCGGCGGCCTGTTCCATGTCGAGCGTGTAGCCATCGACCAGACCGCGAAAGTAGCGGTAGAACATCAATGACGGAATGGCAATCATCAGCCCGAAGGCGGTGTTGTAGAGGGCCACCGAGATCCCGTGCGCAAGCATGGCCGGGTTGGCGCCACCGGTGGGTGCCTGAGAGCCGAAGATTTCGATCATGCCGATCACGGTGCCCATCAGCCCGAGCAAAGGCGCAGCCGAAGCGATGGTTCCGAGCGTGTTTAGGTAGCGCTCAAGCCTGTGCACAGCAGCGCGCCCGGCCGATTCGAAAGCACCCCGCAGTGCGGACTCAGCGATGCGCGGTTCGGCGACCACGGCACGCAGGCCGGTGGCCAGTACGGTGCCCAGAACCGAGTTGCCTGCGAGCTTGTTGATCACGTCAGCCGCGGGCAGACTGGCCCTCGTCACGGAGATCACCTCGTCAAGCAGGCGCGGGGGCGCGACACGCGCAACACGCAGACTCGACAAACGCTCGAAAACCAGTGCGAGCGCAGCGACCGAACACAGGAGGAGGGGCCAGATCGGCCAGCCAGCGGCTTGTATGATCGAAAACAATCGAGGCCTTTCAAGCGACACACACGGTTTTTCGCGAAGCGCGATTATGGCCTGAAGGTCCCGCGATTTATCGCCTCTCCCGTTGCGAGCCGTTGCTGCGCACAGTCACCCATTCCATAGCCGCTGCCGATGTGCGCAGACGATCCACCGCAACTGTGGATAACTTTGTGGGCAACAGGCTGCCGTGTGCCGCCAGGCCGCCAAAATGCGTGGCCTGCGATAGATTGCTTAAAAGTTAGGCAGTGAAAATCCTTTGAAAATCAATACCTTGCGTCACTATGACAACGGCATGACTGGCAACATGCCCAATTCGGCCTTGTGTGGCGCGGTTGTGGAGTTCTCAGCCCGCGCCAGCATTGGGTCTGCTGATGATTGAGGGTTCGGGCAAGGGCCTTGCGCGCGGCGTTTGGGGTGTCGCTTCGCTGGTACAGGAACTCGCGCAAACCCTGCTTGCGCGTTTCAGCATGTGCGCGGTGCAGGGCGAGATTTCCGGTTTCGCGCGTGCTGCCAGCGGGCACTGTTATTTCAACCTGAAAGACGCTGACGGCGGCAACGCGCTGGTGCGGTGCGCCATGTTCCGTCGTGCTGCCAGTCTGCTTGACTTCGCACCTGCCGATGGCCAGCTGGTCGAGCTGCGCGGGCGGCTCACGGTCTACGAAGCACGCGGCGAGTTGCAGCTCGTTGTTGAAGGCATGCAGCGTGCGGGGGCTGGAGCACTTTACGAACAGTTCATGCGCATCAAGGCGCTGCTCGAAGCGCAGGGCTTATTTGATGCGGCTCGCAAGCGCAGCCTGCCACCTTTCCCGCGCTGCGTTGGTGTTGTCACCTCGCTTGGTGGCGCGGTGTTGCACGACGTGGCCACGGCCTTGGCGCGGCGTGCGCCGCACGTGCGGCTCGTTGTCTACCCGAGCCTCGTACAAGGCCCAGATGCACCGCAGGCGCTGTCCGAAGCGATAGGGCTGGCGAGCCGCCGCGCCGAGGTCGACGTGCTGCTGGTGTGCCGCGGAGGTGGCTCGATGGAGGACTTGTGGGCCTTTAACGACGAGCGGGTCGCCCGTGCCATTGCAGCGGCGAGCATGCCAGTGGTCAGCGGGGTCGGCCACGAAACCGACGTGACCCTGTGCGACTTCGTGGCCGACTTGCGCGCTCCCACGGCCACGGCCGCGGCCGAACTCGTCACGCCGACCACCCGCGACTGCCTCGACCAACTCGGCGGCGGCGCGGCTCGCATGGCCCGAGCGATGCAGCAGGCGCTAAACAACCATGCGCAGCGCCTCGACCGTGCTTCGCTGCAGCTCGCCCGGCCGGCCCAAGCGCTGCGTGACCAGAACCAGCGCTTGGGATTGCTGGCGCAGCGCTTGCGCAGCAGCGCTGACCGTGCCAACGCCTTACGGTTCGCGCGTGCAGCGCAAACGCAGGTCGAACTAAAGCGTGCCGTGGAGGCGCTGCTCGCGCAGCGCAGCGCACAACTCGATAGCTTCGCGCTTCGCCTGCGCTCGGTCGACCCGCAGCGTGTGCTGGCGCGTGGGTACGCCTGGCTGACCGACCCTGGCGGGCGCGCGGTCACGTCGGTGCGGCAAATTGCGGTAGGCGTCGAGCTGCGCGCGGTGCTGGCCGACGGCGTGGCCACGGTGCAAGTCACCGATACGTCGGGCCTGGCCGGCGGCGGCTGACATCTCGACTGCAAGCTGCCTACAATGCTTTTTAGCCCGCCACCAACCGCAAGAGGACCCCGATGGAACACACCCTGCCCGCACTGCCTTATGCAATCGACGCGCTCGCCCCGCATCTGAGCAAAGAGACACTTGAGTTCCACCACGGCAAGCATCACAACGCGTACGTCGTGAACCTGAACAATCTGCAAAAAGGCACCGAGTTCGAGTCGCTGTCTCTCGAAGAAATCATTAAAAAATCGAGCGGTGGCATCTACAACAACTCGGCCCAGATTTGGAATCACACATTCCTCTGGAACTGCATGAAGCCGGCCGGTGGCGGCGAACCCAGGGGTGCACTCGCAGCGGCAATCACCGCGAAGTGGGGAAGCTACGCAGCCTTTAAAGAGGCTTTCGTGAAGAGCGCGGTCGGCAACTTCGGCTCGGGCTGGACCTGGCTGGTGAAGAAGGCCGACGGCAGTGTCGACATCGTCAACACCGGCGCTGCTGGAACCCCGCTGACCACCGCTGACAAAGCGCTGCTGACGATCGACGTGTGGGAACACGCCTACTACATCGACTACCGCAACCTGCGTCCGAAGTGGTGCGAAACGTTCATGACCTCGCTTGTGAATTGGGACTTCGCCGAGGCAAACTTCGCCTAAGCGCTCAGCGCTGACTGACCTTGCCCCTGGAATCCGTACCCCATAACCGAGTCACGAATTGACTTGCCAGGGTTGATGGGCACGCCAGACTTGCTCGAACTACATCGGGCTGACGTATGCCAGCGTCGAGTGCAACCGGGCCCGGTTGTACCAGAGCAGCCAGTCGATGACTTCGTCCTTGGCCTGGCGCCTGGTCTCGA
>JBBRPV010000058.1:0-28808 GCA_038227445.1 Burkholderiales bacterium
TCAAAATGCTCCGGAAAGTTCGCCATGTTGAAAACTCCTCGCTGGGTTGCACTGACTCACGCCTCAGAATCGAGCGCGTGTATGGGCACCATACGAGACTGGTGATGGGCTTGCTCCGCGTAGCGGCTTCGTCCAACCAGTATGTGCAGCAGCGGCTGGGGAGGTTGAACGCAGTGGTCAACATGTTGGCCCTGCAGGTTCAAATCGACAAAGACATTCCGTAGGGTGTTATCGACACCACGTTCGCCACTCACGAGATGCCCAGGCACCCCGTCAGCTCAAGATGCCGCACCCAGACGCTTGCCGTGGTGCCGCAGGGCTGCGGCGCTGACATCGGGGCTTGGGTCTTCGTCTGTCGTGCGGCATTGCGCTCCGAGCGCCAATAAGTGCTTCTCGTCGCATGCCGCTTTTGCTGCGGGAATGACAAGCCTAAAGTTTGCTCCACTGCAGTAATAACACCTGCTGCACTCCCAGGAGCCCATCATGATCGACAGCCACTTCACCGCCGCCCTCACCTTCGCATTGCTTCTGGGCGGCACGCTCGTGATCGGCGCGGAACTGTTCGGCATGGGCCGAACGGGCGCGCCAAAAGCCGCAGCCCAAACTCACGCTGTGTTGCATTTGCCGCGGGTCGTGATCGGCGGCCAGCGCCTGCCCGCCGCCTTGGCCGTGGCCGCCACCGACGCCGCCGAGACGGGCGCCCAGCGCGTTCAATAAGCCCGCACAAAACCCCGCGCTACAAACCAGAGCGCAGCAGGCGCGCCGACAGTGCTTGCGACAGGGAGTCAGCACTGTCCAGTAGATGTGCGCGCGCATCGGCGCTCAGGGCTTTGTGGTGAGAAGCCGCAAGCACACGGGCTAACAAGGCCTGAGCCCGTGAGCGCACCAAGCTACGCGCATCGGATCGGCCTGAAGCGCTGGGCCGCAGCAGCAACAGCGACACACGGTTGATGTACTCGCGCTGCAGCTCGCGGCGCGCCGCGCCGATGTCGCCACCCGTGCTCAGCTCGCTCCACAGGTCACGCTCGAGCCGGCCGTACAGCTCCGACAACTGGAACGCTTCGTCGCGCGTCGCGGTCTTGCCCTGACTGTCGATGATGCGTGCGGCAACAGAATCGCTCATCAGCTGACCAAGGAGCGCTCGCTGCAAGCCGAGCACCCGCTGAGTCAGCGAAAAGTCGGTGGCGACCGAACCTTCGCCGCCGTACAAGGCTTCGCCACGCTCCTGGAAGTCGGGCGCCAGCCGCCGCTGCAGGGCCGCCGACACCACGAGACTGTCGGCCGCGAACACGCTGCGCGACATGACGTCGAGCGCTTCGCGTTGCACCACCGCTGGCACCGGTTGAAGCGGATCGCGCCCGCTGCCAGGGAAGTCGCGCAGCGTGCGCACGCCGCCGATCTGGCGCGCGAGCACGCCGACCGCTGTGGCGGCATCGGCTACGGCGAAGTCCAGCGAGCGGCGCAGCGCGGCGTAGTCTTCATCCGGCGGCAAGGCGCGCGACTCCTGGCGCTTGAACAGGTCGCGCGCAATCGCCAAGCGTTTGCGGGCGAAGGCGATGGCGTCGCTGCCCAGGTCGTATTGCAAGGCATCGGGATCAATGCCGAGGAAATTGTCTTCGTCTGTCGCGTAGGCCAGCTCGGGTTCGCTGCTGCGCGCGGCGATGCGCGCGAGCTCGGCATGCTCGTCAGCTGATGAGATTGGCTTGTAGGCATATTCGATCGCCCACAAATCGTAGGGGCCGAGCGTGGCCTGGAAAGGTGAAACCGGCGCTGCGCCGGGGGCGGCCAGGTTGATCGGCGCGTAGTCCATCACCGAACCGGCAAGCGCGTGACTGCGCGTGAATTCAGGGTCGGAAAGTTGGCTGTCGCTGTAGACCCTTGACGCGCGGAAGTTGTGACGCAGCCCGAGCGTATGACCGACCTCGTGCATGGTCACTTCCTTCAAGAATTCGAGCACGAACTGCTGCGCTTGCGGGCCCTCGGGAGCGAGATCGCCGCGCGCGGCGAGCACGTCCAGCCCATAGGAAAGTTGCTGCCCGGCGAGTTCGCCGTAGGTGCAACGGCTCGGACCGAGATGCTCGTGGCCGGCGGCATCGCCCGGCTCAGGCGCGGCCTGCAACAAGCCGTGCCAATTGATCGTGCTCGGCGGCAGCACCTGTGCCCGCTGCGCGCGCCGCGCCCGTGCGGCGAAGCCTTCGATAGCAATGTTGCTGGCCAGGATCTCGCCGCTGCGCGGATCGACGTGGCTCATGCCGATGGCCACAAACGACGGGCCACTGTTGTTCATCCAGCGCACCGAGGCGAGGCCGGGGTCGAAGGTGTCGAAGTCGGCATCGTCGGGCTGCACCTTGACTACTATTGCATTTGCAAAACCGATCGCCTCAAAGGCCTTGTTCCATTCGAGGATGCCAGCGCGGATCGCGTCGCGGTATTGCAGCGGGATGCTGCGGTCGAGCCAGTAAATCAGCGGCTTGACCGGCTCCGACATGGCGGCGGCCGGGTCTTTCTTCTCAAGCCGCCAACGGGTGATTTGCCGCACGGTAGAGGAGCGCGCGGTGTCGCTGCCGAAGTCTTGCAGCGTCGAGGTGAAGTGGCCTATACGAGGGTCCGGGCGGCGCGGGGCCATGGCCTGCTCTGGAAGGCGGGTCAGCGCGTATTGCAGCGTCATGAACAGGCTGCGCGGGTCGGGCACGCTGCGCGGTACGGTGGGCACGGGCGAGCCCGGCTGCGCGCCGGGCTGCGGCGCGATGATGGAGCCGGCGGCGTAGTGCGCTAGCACCTCGATGACCAAGCTGTCGCGCTTGCCTCGCACCGCGGTGATGGCCGAATTGCGCGGGTCAAAACCGTAGCCCTGTCGGTAGGTGCGTTGCAGGTCGACGGCACGGCCGAGCATGTCGTTCAGGAACAGGCTGTTCAAGTCGACCAGTACCGCCTTGCTGATGGGGTGCGGCTGGCTCACCACCGCGGCGCTCGCCAGCAGGCTGGGTGAAAACGCCGCGGCCAGCGCGCGCGCTTCGGGGGTGTCGGCCGGAGCCTGGTACTGCGCATTGCGCACCAACATCTGCACCTGGTTCTGGATTCGCCGGAATTCGACCAAGCGCGCATCTTCGAACAGGCCGCCGAACAACCAGGCCTCGCCGATACCCGTGGTGACCTTGGGTGCGAGGAATAAGGGCTTGCCATAGTCTTCGGGCTTTATTTCGAGCAAGACTCGATCTTCACGCCGATAGGTCGTGAACAGTCCTTCGGTTTTCTGAGTGTCGCGCAGCGCAGCCGCGAAGGTTTGCAGACTGTTCGGCGGCGGGTTGCCGAACGGCGCGCCCGTCGCCACCGGACCAGTCGGCCGCGACCCGTCAGGCAACCACGAAGCGCAGCCCGACAGCAGCGACACGAGGGCGATCACGAAGAATCGGGAAGCAGGGTTCATCGGGTTGGTCGCATGAGTGGCACGCACCTTCAGCAAGGTTGGTGCAAGCTGAGCAACAGTTTCCTCGAACCAGCTGGCCGCGGTACATGCGAAGGCTTCACAAGACCGCACAGATGCGCCACTCTGACGCGGAATTCACGCCGGCGCGCGACGGCCGCGGGTGGTCACGCCGCCGATCAACCCCGGCGGCCGCAGCGCAGCGGCGCAGGCAAAGACCGCGGCAGGCCTGAATCTGCGAACGAATGCGGCTGCCCGAGGGGGCAAGCCGATCCCATCGTCGCAACGGCGCCAGTCAGCCAGAACGGAAGTAAGAACGCTTCAGCCTTCTACCGCGGTTCGCCGTCTTAAAAGCCCATACCGACCGACCGGCAACCGCGCGATCAGGCTCTCCCGGCGGTCACCCTCGGCGTCGCGAAGCTTGGTCCCGACTACTTCAGCGCCTTGTAGCGCAAACGGTGCGGGCGGGCGCCTTCTTCGCCAAGACGGCGCTTTTTGTCGGCCTCGTATTCCTGGTAATTGCCGTCGAAGAAAACCCACTTCGAGTCGCCTTCGCAGGCCAGGATGTGCGTGGCGATGCGGTCTAGGAACCAGCGGTCGTGGCTGATCACCATCAGCGAGCCGGCAAATTCGAGCAGCGCATCTTCGAGCGCGCGCAGCGTTTCCACGTCGAGGTCGTTCGAAGGTTCGTCGAGCATCAGCACGTTGCCGCCCTGCGCCAGCGTCTTGGCCAAGTGCAGCCGGCCGCGCTCGCCGCCCGAGAGACTGCCCACCAACTTCTGCTGATCGTTGCCCTTGAAGTTGAACTTGCCGATGTAGGCGCGCGAGGGCATCACGAACTTGCCAACGACGATGTTGTCGAGCCCTCCCGAAACGTCTTGCCACACGGTCTTATCGTTCTCGAGGCTTTCCCGGCTCTGGTCGACGAAAGCCATTCGCACGGTCGGGCCGACCTTCACGGTGCCGGTGTCGGGCTGCTCTTTGCCGGCGATCATGCGGAACAGCGTCGACTTGCCGGCACCGTTCGGGCCGATGATGCCAACGATCGCGCCGGCCGGCACCTTGAAGCTCAGGTTGTCGATGAGCACCCGGTCGCCGAAACTCTTGGTGACGTTTTCGAACTCGAGCACCTCATTGCCCAGCCGCTCACCGACCGGAATGAAGATCTCGTTGGTCTCGTTGCGTTTTTGGTAGTCGGTGTCCGAGAGTTCCTCGAAACGCGCCAGGCGCGCCTTGCTCTTGGCCTGACGCCCCTTCGGGTTGGCGCGCACCCATTCGAGCTCCTTTTTCATTGCGCGGGTGCGCGCGTCTTCGGTCTTCTGCTCTTGCTCGATGCGGGCTTCCTTCTGCTCGAGCCAGTTGCTGTAGTTGCCTTTGTACGGAATGCCGCGGCCGCGGTCGAGTTCGAGAATCCACTCGGCAGCGTTGTCGAGGAAATAACGATCGTGGGTGATTGCAACCACGGTGCCGGGATAGCGCTGTAGAAACTGTTCGAGCCAGTCGACCGATTCGGCGTCGAGGTGGTTGGTGGGTTCGTCGAGCAACAGCATGTCGGGCTTGGACAGCAGCAGCCGGCACAAGGCCACGCGGCGCTTTTCGCCGCCCGAGAGCACGCCCACCACGGCTTCCCAGGGCGGCAGGCGCAGCGCGTCGGCAGCGATCTCGAGCTGGAGGTCAGTGTTTTCGCTGCCGGCTGCGGCGATGACCGCTTCGAGGTCGGCTTGCTCGGCGGCGAGCTTGTCGAAGTCGGCGTCCTCGTCGGCGTATTCGGCATACACCTCGTCAAGACGCTTCTTCGCGGCCAGCGCGCCGCCTATGCCTTCTTCGACGGCTTGGCGTACGGTCTGGTCGGGGTTCATCACCGGCTCTTGCGGCAAATAGCCGATCTTCAGATCAGGCATCGGTGTGGCTTCGCCTTCGATGTCCTTGTCGATGCCGGCCATGATCTTGAGCAGAGTCGACTTGCCCGAACCGTTGGTGCCGAGCACACCGATTTTGGCGCCGGGGAAGAAACTGAGCGAGATGTCTTTGAGAATCTGGCGCTTCGGCGGCACGATCTTGCCGACGCGATTCATGGTGAAAACATATTGCGCCATGGCTACAGAGCCCTCCGAGGACCCAACGATTTAGGGAAGCCGCAAGCGAGCGGTTGTTTCGGTAAAACGTACTGAGCCATGAAGTGGAGTCCCGGAAAAAGTCAGAAAGCTTGAGGCATACGCCGCAGAACGCGCGCGCCGCCGGCCGTCATTGTCGCCGCTTCCCAATTGGGGGCCAGGGCTGCCAGCTAGAATGCCGACACCAGCACACGCGTCAGTCACGGCGCTGGCGTCATCCTGACACGAGCCCCGCGCTCTAAATCCCCCCTCTGCCTGCGACTGGCGCCCGAACTTCGAGCGACAGGCCGACTCGTATCCCCGTTTGGAATCCCATGTCTTTTGACACTCTCGGCCTCGCCGAGCCCTTGCTGCGTGCCGTTGCTGAATACGGCTACACCACCCCCACCCCCATCCAACTGCAAGCCATTCCGGCCGTGCTCTCCGGTGGCGACGTCATGGGCGGCGCGCAAACCGGCACGGGTAAGACCGCCGGTTTTGTGCTGCCGATGCTGCACCGCCTGATGGCGCAACCTGCGGTGCGCGACGCGAAGGGTCGCCTGCCGATCCGCGCGCTGATCCTCACGCCCACCCGAGAACTCGCCGCGCAAGTCGAAGAAAGTGTTCGCACCTACGGCAAGCACAGCAAGCTCACGAGCATGGTGATGTTCGGCGGGGTCGGCATGCAACCGCAGATTGACAAGCTCAAGCGTGGCGTCGACATCCTCGTCGCCACGCCTGGCCGCCTGCTCGATCACCACCAGCAGCGCACGCTTGACCTCTTGCACGTAGAGATCTTCGTGCTCGATGAGGCCGACCGCATGCTCGACATGGGCTTCGTTCACGACATCAAGAAGGTACTTGCGGCCTTGCCCGCGAAGAAGCAGAGCCTGCTTTTCAGCGCGACCTTCAGCGACGAAATCAAGGCGCTGGCTGATCGCCTTCTGAACAAGCCGGTATTGATCGAAGTCGCTCGCCGAAACCAGACCAACGACCAGATCGCACAGAAGGTGCACCCGGTCGGCCGCGAGATGAAGAAGGATCTGCTGATCCACCTGATCAAGGAAAACGACTGGGACCAGGTTCTGGTGTTCACGCGCATGAAACACGGCGCGAACCGACTGGTCGAGCACCTGCTCAAGGCCAACATCAGCGCGATGGCCATCCACGGCAACAAGAGCCAAACCGCACGCACCAAGGCGCTGGCCGAGTTCAAGACCGGCGACCTCACGGTGCTGGTGGCAACCGACATCGCAGCGCGCGGCATCGACATCGACATGCTTCCGCACGTGGTGAACTACGAGTTGCCCAACGTCCCCGAAGACTACGTACACCGAATCGGCCGCACCGGCCGCGCCGGCGCCAAGGGCGAAGCTGTGTCGCTGGTGTGCGTTGACGAGAACGGCTTCTTGCGCGAGATCGAACGCCTGATCAAGCGAGACATCCCGAAAGAGATCGTGCCCGGCTTTGAACCGCACCCGAGCGAAAAAGCCGAGCCGATCGTGCTCGGCCGCATGGTCATCGGAGAAGGTGCTGGCCGCGGTGGCCAGCGTCACCACGTCGGCAGCGGCGGCGGACGGAGCGGTCACGGTGGTGGTGGTGGCGGCCAACGTGGCGGCAACGATTCGCGCTCCCCGGCGCGCCCAGCGGCCCCGCGCCCCGACGGCCAACGCAGCGGCAGGCCCCCTGCACGCCTGGGCCAGACCAAGCGCTGAGCGCCGCCTGTGGCGCCGCCGGCCACACGAAGGCACTTGTGCAAAATCCGGCGCGCGCCCCCGGGTACAGTTATCACGCATGGACAAGGACCAGGTCAAGGACAAAGCCTCATCGCACACCGCACTGCTGGCCGGCTCGACCGGCCTGATTGGCCGCGCGCTGCTGCCGTTGCTTGAAAAGACCGAGGTCTACTCGCTGGTGCACGTGCTCGTGCGTCGAGCCGTCAACGGCATTGAAGCGCACCCCAAGCTCAGGTTACACACGGTCGACTTCGCGCACCTTCCGCAGGCATTTCCCAAGGTCGACGACGTCTACATCGCGCTCGGCACCACCATCAAGGTGGCCGGCTCCGAAGCGGCGTTTCGTCAGGTCGATTTTGATTTCGTGGTGAGTACCGCGAGCGCCGCACGGGCGGCAGGTGCACGCCGCTTGGCGGTGGTGTCGGCTCTAGGCGCCGACGCGAACTCGCGCGTGTTCTACAACCGGGTGAAGGGCGAGATGCAGGCCGCCGTGGCCGACCTCGGTTACAACTCGGTCACCATAGTGCAGCCATCGCTTTTGTTGGGTGACCGCGCTGCGCTCGGGCAACCGGTGCGCAGCGGCGAGGTATGGGCCACTCGGCTGCTCGCTCCGGTGATATGGATGGTGCCGAGTGGCGTTCGGCCGATCCAGGCGACTGCGGTGGCCAGCGCGATGCTGGGGGCCACGCTGGTCGGCAAGCCCGGTTTGCGGCTGCTGAGTTCGAGGCAGATGCAGGCGCGACAGCGCTGATGCCCGAGCTCGATTCGTCGATGGTCATACACAGCGACGCAGCCTTCATCGTGGTGCTCAAACCGGCGGGCCTGTTGTCTGTGCCCGGCCGTGGTGAACACTTGCAGGACTGCATGGCAGCACGTATCCGAGCACTCTTCAGCGACGCGCTCGTGGTGCACCGGCTCGATATGGCGACTTCAGGGCTGATGCTGTTCGCACGCGGCACGTCAGCGCAGCGCGCGCTCAGCATCGCGTTCGCGCTGCGTGAGGTGCACAAACGGTATGTCGCGGTCGTGCAAGGTCTCGTCGAACAAAGCAGTGGCGAGATCGACCTGCCGCTGATCGCCGACTGGCCGAACCGGCCGAAGCAGAAGTGGGACCGCGAGCATGGCAAGCCGTCGCTCACGCGCTACCGAGTGCTGGCGCGTGACGAAACCGCGCGCACGACGCGGGTCGAGCTCGAACCCGTGACCGGCCGAGCCCATCAGTTGCGGGTGCACTTACTCAGCCTGAGCCATCCGATCATCGGCGACACGCTGTACGCACCGGCCGAGGAGGTGGCGCTGGCCGAGCGCATGCTGTTGCACGCCAGTGCGCTGCGCTTCGTGCACCCGGTGAGCGGCGCGCCAATGGCATTTGAATCGGTCGCACCTTTCTAACGGTGGAGCATCGGGCTCCTCTCCTCTCCAGAAATGACGACGCAAGTTGGCCTGCGCTGAAACAACCTTGTTTTTTTTGCAACCCGGCCGCATGTCGTGTCGTGGTGGTTAGCGCCTCGTATCATCGCGCCATCCCGACCAGATCGTGAACGTCAAAAGGAATAACCGATGAAATCCCTGATCTTGGCTCTCTCGGTCGCTGTCTTCGCGGCCGGCATGGCGCCTTCGGTGAGTGAAGCCAAGCGCCTCGGCGGCGGTGGCTCTTCGGGCATGCAACGCAGCGTGCCGCCGAGCGGCACGCCCAATGTGGCACCAGCCAAGCCCGCGCAGGCGTCACCCGCTGCTGCTGCCGCCGCACCAGTGGCAGCACCGAAGCGCTCGTGGATGGGCCCGCTTGCCGGCCTGGCCGCAGGCCTCGGCATCGCAGCGTTGATGAGTCACTTCGGTATGGGCGCGGAATTCGGTAACGTCATCATGATGGTGTTGCTGGCGCTTGTCGCCTTCGTTGGGATCCGCTTCCTGATGGCGCGTTTCGGCCGCGGCACCGCCCAGCCGGCGATGGCCTCACCCAACGGCATGCAGTTCGCTGGCTCCGGTGCCCCAGCACTGTTGCCGCAAGGCGGGTCGGGCTGGGGCTCGTCGGTAACGGCTGCACCGGGGGCTTTGCCGCTGGTTGCCGCAGCGAGGAGCTTGCCCCAAGGTTTCGATGCCCCCGCGTTCGAACGCATCGCGAAGATGATCTTCATCCGACTTCAAGCGGCCAACGATGGCTCCGACCTGACCGACCTGCGCAACTTCACCACGCCGGAAATGTTCGCTTCGATCCGTCTCGAACTGCAGGAGCGTGGCGCCAGCACGCAGCAGACCGATGTGGTCAAAATCGACGCTGAGGTACTCGACTTCGCGAGCGAGATCGAACGCCAGGTCGTCAGCGTGCGTTTCCACGGCTTGATCCGCGAAGACAAGGACGGCGTGGCCAACCCATTCGACGAGGTCTGGCACATGGTCAAACCGCTCGACGGTAGTCGCGAGTGGGCCATCGCCGGCATTCAGCAAGGCCATTGATCGGCACGCTGTTCTGCATCACCATCAAGGGGCTTCGGCCCCTTTTTGTTTGGTCCACTCCACCAATGGCAACGTTTGTATGACACAGCACCTTTTCATCCTCACAGGCGCGTCGCGGGGTATGGGCGCCGCCATCGCCGAACAGTTGCTACAGCCGGGATATCGGTTGCTTTGCCTGTCGCGTCACGTCAATGCGCCGCTGGCCGCGCGGGCCCAGAGCGCGGGGGTCGTCTGCGACCAGTGGGCCATAGACCTGGCCCTGCCGACAGAAGCTTCTTCGCGCGTGCAGGCCTGGCTCGAAGGGCTTGACGCCAGCATGTTCGAGAGCGCCACCCTCATCAACAACGCAGCCGCCCTCACCCGTATTGGTCCGGTCGAGACCTGCACCGATGCGGCGTTGTCGGCATCACTGCGCGTCGGCCTGGAAGCGCCGATTCTCCTTTGCGCTGCGTTCCTGCGCGTCACAAGAGGGTGGGCCGCCACGAAACGTGTGCTCAACATTTCATCGGGTCTCGGCCGGCGCGCTATGGCCGCGCAAGCGCCCTACAGCGCGGCCAAAGCCGGTCTCGACCACTTCACCCGCGTGCTCGCGCTAGATGAAGGATTGCGAGCGAACGGTGCCCGCATCGTCTCGCTGGCACCTGGCGTGATCGACACCGACATGCAGCTGCACCTGCGCGCCGCTGACGCGACGATGTTCCCCGACAAGTCGAACTTCCTCGACCTCAAGGCGGCCGGCCAGCTGACGTCGGCGACCGACGCCGCCGCGCGCGTACTGGCTTACCTGAACCACGCCGACTTCGGCGCGATCCCGGTGGCCGACGTGCGCAACGCTTGAGCGCCTGCGAACAAATCCAACGCCCCTGCTTGGCGGCCCCAAACGGCGCCAATCGGCACCGCAAATGCTTGCCGCAGTCGGAGTGACGGCTGTGCTTTTCGTCTGTGTTGGCTGAGCCCCGGCCGCCCGCTCAAGCACGCCGGATTGATCGTAGAAAACGCAGTTGAAGGCGCGGAGCGCGCGGCCAGTGACACTCACGGCACATCGTTTTTCGACTCGCCCCTGCACCAAATTGGAATTGATCCGCAGACGGCGAAACCCACCGGAAAAGCCCGTCAGTGCTTGCCGTTCGCTTGCCTTCCATTGGTCTAACCCGGCTTGAACTGCGTCATTTAGGTTCATTCGCTGGCGCGGCGACTGTGAGGTCAGCCGCGGATCACACCGCGACCGGCCCTTGGAAGCCGCCGCGGCGAAAGGTCAGCACCAGCGTGTCGCGGTGGGCGTTGTCGCCGACCGGCTGGATCGGCGTGCTCTCGTGTACAACGCGCGCGTCGTCGAGCAACAGCGTTGTCCAGGGTTCGCTCATCGTGAAGCGCAAACCGGCGGGACCGTCAGCTTCGAAGACACGCGTTTCGCCGCCCTTCACCTGCACGCGGTTCACAAGCAGCACGGCGACAAAATCGACGCCATCGCGGTGCGCGCCTTCCGGTGTGGGGCGGCCGATACCGTCGGTCGTGTCGATGCGGAACTGGTGCGCTTCGACGAACCACGGCTGCACCTTGCTCCAAGCAGAACATTGCTTGCTCAGCGCGCTGAGCAAGCGCGACCAGACCGGCTGCGCGACCACGTCGTCCCGCATCGGTTCGAACCAGCGCTCCAATCCACCGTGCAGCGCGTTGTATTCGAGCGGCTGCCAGTGCGCGCGGTGCGGCACGGCCTGCACCGCTTGGCCGTCGGCCACAAAGCAGGAATGACGCCGGCGCCGGTAACGGCCACCGTCGCGCAGGTAAGCGTCGGGCGGGAGATCGTTCCACGACGGCTGCAAGGCATCGAGTTCGAGCAGGGTCGCAGGCAACAGCTCGCACAGTGCTTCCCGGCTAAGCGCAGCGTGGCCACGAACGCGCATCGCCTCCGTGAGATCGCGCGGCGCCGTCATGGGCGGGTTAGGAAACAAGGTAGTCATACCGCCATCATGCCGCGCTTCGGAGCAGGGTTGTTCACTTGTGCACCGTCGCCCAATGCCCGTAGGCTAAGCTGCACCGTGTTTTAACTCAGGAGAAACACTATGGTCCTTTGCCCCATTGCCATCGCCGTCGGGTGCAAGAAGTGCCCTGCTTTTTCCGTATGCCCGGTCAAAAGCACGCTCGGCGACTACAAGCCCGAAGCGCCGGCGGCGAGTAAACCGCCAGCCAAGAAGCAGTGATCGTTCAACGCACGGTGATGCTTGTGCCCCGCAAGCTCACGACCTGCCCGCTGCGGATCTTGCAAGTCTTGCGAAGTTCTTCGCGGCCGTCTACCTGAACGAGCCCGTCGGCCACCATCAGCTTGGCCACCCCACCGCTCGGGGCAAGGCCAGTGGCCTTGAGCAGAGCATCGAGCGTGATGTACTCCCCACGCACCTCGAAGTCGATCACGTTCATATTGACAACCCGAATTCTTGCGCCAGCAGCGCATACGACTTGCGCCTCGCCACCGGGTCGTGCGCCCAGGTGTTGACCACGAGTTCGTTGAGTTGCAACTCGCTCGCGAGGACGCGCAGTTGTTCGCCCACTTGGGCCGCGTTGCCCACAAAGGCCTTGCGGCGAAGCGCCTCCACGGTCAGCCATTCTTCGGCACTGAAGCCACGCGCGGCGATCTCGTTGGGCGACTGAAGCTGCCCGAAAACGCCACGCGCCCGGTCTACGCGCCAGCGTTCGCGACTGAGCGCATGGTGGCTGGCTTCTTCCAATGTGTCGGCCACCAGCGCCCAGACGCAGACCGTCGGCTGAGGCGTCGGGTGGCGCTCGCTCGGCTGGTACAGCCGCCGGTAAATCGCCAGCGCTTCTTCGGCGCCCGCACCGTCGACGAAGAAGTATGCGAAGGCGTACGGCAGCCCAAAGTGGGCAGCGAGCTGCGCGCCGTAATTGGAGCTGCCGAGAATCCAGACCTCGGGTGCGTGTGGGCCAAGCGGATGTGCGCTAACACCGTGGTGCGTCGGCAGCGATGTCCACGCCTGCAAATCTCGAACCTGCCCGGGAAAGTCATCGGCGGCGGTGAGCGCATGGGGGTTCAATGCGCGCGCGGTGCGCATGTCGCCGCCCGGCGCGCGGCCTATCCCAAGGTCGATGCGGCCAGGTGCCAACGCCTCCAATACGCGGAACTGCTCGGCGACTTTCAGAGCACTGTAGTGCGGCAGCATCACGCCAGCGCTGCCGATTCGGATCCGCGCAGTACGCGCGGCAATCGCCGCCATAAGCACCTCGGGCGCGCTGCCGATGATGGTCGGCAGGCCGTGGTGTTCGCTCACCCAGAAGCGCGAGAAGCCGAGACGCTCGCAGTGCTGCGCCAGATCGAGCGTGTCGCGGATCGCCGCGCCTTCGGTGCTGCCGGCGAGCGAGACGGATTGGTCGAGCACGGAAAGTCGGATGTCGTTCACGTCAGCCTTCGGGTTGGGCCGGGTCGATCCGGCACACCGACTCGGGTTTTTTGATCGGCTCGATCTCCACCTAGACCGCCACAGTTTCGCCTTCGCTGCGCAGCACCACATCTTCGAGTTTTTTTGATGGCGCTGGCGTTGACCTCGTGGTGCGGCACGAACGCCTCCGCGTCGATGAAGTCGCCGTGGGCGGCGTTCGCTGTGAATTCGAGTTCCTCGCCCCAGCGCATTGGAATCCGTCTTTTTCCGGCGCAGATCACGCTTTCGAGTGGGTCGTGGTGGCGGGCGCCGGTCTTCCCACTGGGGTAGATGCGCAGGCCGCTCGGCTTCCAATCAACGGGTGGGGTCGGTTTCTGTGGGGCGTTGGGCATGCTCACTCCTGGCTTGGGTCGGCAATACAACGATTCTTAATCACGCCCCGGCGTCCTGTAAGCCACGGACATCCGCACCCCGTTCGGTTTCGTGTACATTCCAGCCCACAGTTATACGCAAGACAAAGGTTGTTCGTGATTCTTCTTCTACCTGTTGCGGTTCTCGCGGCGGGCATCGTTAGAAATCCCCTGATCGTTTCTTGAGTGTTGCTGCATGCGCCTGCATGTGCGGCGCATTATTTTGATGATTGATAGGATTTTCCTCATGACGACCCAAACCGGTACCGTGAAGTGGTTCAACGAGAGCAAGGGCTTCGGCTTCATCGCTCAAGACGCGGGCGGCGCTGACCTGTTCGCCCACTTCCGTGACATCCAGGGCAACGGCTTCAAGACCCTGCTGGAAAACCAGCGCGTGGAATTCGAAGTCAAGCAAGGCCAAAAGGGCCTGCAAGCCGCGAACATTCGCGTGCTGTAAACCCAGGGCTTCGGCCTTGAGCAAAAACCGCGGCTTGCCGCGGTTTTTTTATGCCCGAATCAAAGGTCGCTCGCATCGACTGCGGGGCCGGTCACCGCTGCATCCCAGGCCTAAGATCCAGTCCTTGTACTCACGGGGCAGCCCATGACCAAGCTCGCCGCACTCACCAACCACCAGACCCGCCTGGCCGCGCGCCCGAACGGCCTGCCCACCCGCGACGATTGGAGCTTCACGACCGAGCCGGTCGACGAGCCGGCCGAGGGTGGTGTGCTGGTCAAAGTCAACGCGTTGTCGCTGGACCCGGCTATGCGCGGCTGGATGAACGAAGGCAAGAGCTACATCCCACCAGTCGGAATCGGCGAAGTGATGCGCGCAGGTGGCGTGGGGACTGTGATCGCATCTAAAAGCCCGGCCTTCGCAGTCGGCGACAAGGTGAGCTGCACACCCGGCGTGCAGGAGTACTGCCTGATCCCAGCCGACCAGTTCAAGCGCCAGGGTCTGTTCAAGATCGACCTTCACCTGGGCACGCCGACGCAATGGCTCAACGTGCTCGGCATGCCCGGCATGACTGGCTACTTCGGCCTGATGGACGTGGGACAGCCCCAACCCGGTGAAACCGTGGTGGTGTCAGGCGCGGCCGGGGCGGTAGGACAAACTGTCGGCCAGTTGGCGAAGATCAAGGGCTGCCGCGTCGTTGGCATCGCCGGTGGCTCTGCCAAGTGCGACTGGGTCGTGAAGGAACTGGGCTTCAACGCTTGCATCGACTACAAGTCCGGCGACGTGAAAGCCGGCCTGAAGGAGCACTGTCCTAAAGGCGTTGACATCTACTTCGACAACGTCGGCGGCGAGATCCTCGACGCCGTACTCGCGCGGCTGGCCATGAAGGCGCGAATCATCATCTGTGGCGCGATCAGCCAGTACAACAGCACAACGCCGGTGCAGGGCCCAAAGAATTACCTTTCACTGCTGGTGCATCGGGCGCGAATGGAAGGCATCGTCGTGTTCGACAACGTCGAACGTTTCCCGCAGGCTGTGGCCGAGCTCGCGGGTTACTTAAAGGACGGGCGCATGAAGAGCAGAGAAGACGTGGCCGCTGGCATCCACACCTTCCCCGAAACGCTGCTCAAACTTTTCAACGGAGAGAACTTCGGCAAGCTGGTGCTAGAAGTCGCTGAGGCCTGACAGACTGATGGCCAATCGGCGTGCCCGCGGGCTAGACTTCGCCCGTCACCAAGCGGCGCTTCGATGAATGCTCCTTCCACCCCTCTGGATGCCCTGCCGCGAGCCCTTCTAACGGTCTGGCTGGAGCTGAGCCACGACCTGCTGGTGCTGACCGCGCCAGACGGCCTGATCGTCTGGTGCAACTCTTCTTTCGAGCGAGCGACCGGCCGCTCCTCGGCAGATACGAACCTGCTCGCCTTGCTCGACCCACAACCGGGGCTTGACAGCCTGAGCAGCACCGTGCGGCAGGCGGTGCAAACCGGTACGTGGGTGGCCGACACAGAGTTCTGTCTGCACGATTCGGCGGGTGCAGCTCTGTGGGTTCGGGCCCGCACCGTTCGTGTCGAAGCGCTCACCCTGTGGACGCTGCAAGACGTCACGGCCAACCGCGCGCTCGCCGCGCACGCGCAGCGCCAGTTCGAGCTGCTCGAATTGGCGCAAGACTTCGGCCGGCTCGGCATTTGGGAGCGTGCCATTCCTTCGGGGGTGGGCCGATGGGACCGTCATGTGTTTGGCTTCTGGGGCATGGCCCCGACCGCGCAAACGCCGCCCTGCGTCGAGGCAATGGCCCGCATCCACCCCGACGACAGGAGGGCCTCGATCTTCGAGCAATCGACACTGAAGGCCGGGCGCTACTCCCAGCACTTTCGAGTCATGCAAGCTGACGGCAGCATCCGCTGGCTCCACTCGCAGTGGGAAGTGAAGAACTCGCCATCGGGACAGCCCGACCGCGCCGTCGGCATCATGGTCGACGATACGGTGGCGTATCGGCTGGCGCAGTCGCTCGACAGCACGGCAGCCGAGCTCAAGCTGACCGCGGAGCTGGCCGACATCGTGATCTGGCGCCACGACCTGCAGACACAGCGGGTGCACTTCAACGACCACGGGCTGAAGGTGCTTGGCATTCCACACCGCCCCGAAGGCGTCACGCTCGAAGAAGCGCGCATGCATGCGCACCCCGACGACCTGGTCCTGCTGGCCGCGGCTACGGCCAAGGCGCTCAAGAGCAGCGGTCCGGTCGACGTGGAAGCGCGCCACAGGAGACCCGACGGCACGTGGCGCCGCATGCTCGTTCGGCGCGTGGTCGAGCGTGCCCCGTCGGGCGAAGCCGTCGCCTTCCTGGGCGTCACGCTCGACATCACCGACCAGGCCGAACGTTCGCAACGTGCCGAACAACTGGCAAAGCGACTAGAGGCGGCAGCGTGCGCTGCGCGCATCGGCATCTGGACCGCCAGTGCAGACGTGGCTCAGACCGAGTGGAACGCGCAGATGTACGAGCTGTTCGACATGGTGGGAGCCAAGGTCCCGCACACCTTGTCGGCATGGATCGCGCAGTGTGTACACCCTGACGACGCCGCCCGCGTCGACGGCACGGCGCGCGAATTCCTGCGGACTTCATCAGGTGCGCTTGAGATGGAGTTCCGCACCCGGCGGCGCAGCGGCTCGACGCGCTGGATTGTGCTTCGAGCCGACATCGACCGCAGCAGCCCCGAGACCCTGCGTGCGTTCGGCATCGCGATGGACGTGACCGAGCGGCACGAGGCTTTCGCCGCCTTGAATGCCGCGAACACCCGCGCCGCGCTGATCGCGCGCCACGCCGGAATTGGCACCTGGGAGAGCATGAGCGCTGAAGTCGATTTTTGGGACGACCAGATGTTCCGCCTGCGAGGACTCGAACCGCGGCCGACGGCGCCCGCGCGCGAAGAGCGCCTGGCACTGTTGCACCCCGATGATCGGGCCGCGAACCTCGACGCGCGCGCTTGGCCCGACATGGATCAAGGCTCCAACTCCTACGAGTTTCGCGTGCGGCTGCCCGACGGTACCTACCGCTGGCTGGCTTCACGCTCGGCCGCCCTGCTCGACGAGCAGGGGCAGCTCGTCAGGCGCGTGGGCGTCAACTGGGACGTCACCGGGACGAAGAACGCCGAAATGGTTCGCCAGCAGGCGCAGCTGGCCGAGAGTGAGAGCCGGTCGAAGTCGCAGTTCCTCTCGCGCATGAGCCACGAGCTGCGCACGCCACTGAACGCGGTGCTGGGCTTTACCCAACTGCTGCAAATCGACGCCGAGCTGAGCCGCTTGCCCAACCAGACGGCGCAGCTCGGCCACATCCGAGCGGCCGGCGAACACCTTCTCGCGTTGATCAACGACGTGCTCGACCTTTCCAGCCTGGAAGCGGGCAACTTGCGTCTGGACCCGCAGCCTGTTGATCTGGCTGCGGCCGTGGCACAAGCGCTGCCGTTGGTGGCCAGCCTCGCCGCGCAGCACAGCGTGACCTTGCACACTGGAGCCTTGGTGGGCACGGTGCTGGCCAACCCGACACGCCTGAGTCAGGTGCTGATCAACCTGCTGGCCAACGCCATCAAATACAACCGGCCACACGGCCAGGTCGTGATCGAGGCCGAGGCTGGCGCGGGTCAGGTGAGCCTGCGTGTGTGCGATACCGGCAGAGGGCTGACCGCCGAGCAGCTCTCGCACCTGTTCGAGCCCTTCAACCGCCTCGGCATGGACGGCCAGGGCATCGAGGGTTCGGGCATCGGCCTGACGATTGTCAAGGCGCTCGTCGAAGGCATGAGCGGTCGCATCAGCGCGAAGAGCCGGGTTGACCACGGCACCGTGTTCGAGCTCACGCTGCCTGCCGCCGCCGCCCCCCCTGCAACGCAACCTGTGGCGGCTGCCGCTGTGTTGGACGAACCGCGCCGCAAGCATTCGGGCACGCTGCTTTATATCGAGGACAACCGCGTCAACGTTCTGCTGGTGGAAGAACTCGTGAAGAAAGTCTTCGGGCTGAGCATCGTCTCAGAAGACAGCGGCGCGGGCGGCGTGGCACGGGCGCTCGCAATACGCCCCGAGGTGATTCTGATCGACCTGCAGTTGCCCGACTTCGACGGCTTCGAAGTGCTGCGCCGGCTGCGCGCGCGACCGGAGACAGCAAACACGCCGTGCATTGCGCTATCGGCAAACGCCATGCCCGAAGACATCACGCGCGGGATGGCCGCGGGTTTCAACGAGTACTGGACCAAGCCGATCAAGTTCAAGCCCTTCCGCGACGCGCTGGAGCGGCTGTTCCCGGCCGAATCCGCAGCGCTCACGACATCTGCGGCGCCAGACCACGCTTCCTGAGCATCGGCAGCGCGGTCGCTGCCCGACCGCGAAAGGCCAGGTACGCCGCTGACGGTTCGAGCGAGTTTCCCGACGAATAGATAAAGCGGCGCAGCCTCTCAGCCACGGCCAGGTCGAAGGCGCTGCCGGCTTCGACGAAGGCGTCGAAGCCATCGGCCTCCAGCACCTCGGCCCACAGGTAGACGTAGTACTGCGCCGCATACCCCGAGCCCGCAAACAGGTGCTGAAAGTGCACCAGCCGGTGGTTCATGCCAACGACCGAGGGCGCGCCGATGCGCGCCAGCTCGGCGCGTTCAAACTCGACAACGTCGGGGGCATCTTCGGCGGTGAGCGCGTGCGCGGCCAGGTCAAGAAGGGCCGAGGCGGTGTAGCGAACCGTCTCGTAGCCCTGGTTGAAGAAGCGCGCGTTGTGCAGCTTCTTGATCAGTGCATCTGGAATGGGCTCGTCGGTCTGGAAGTGGCGCGCGTGCCGCTTGAGCACCTCAGGTTCGCTCAACCAGTGCTCAAAGAGCTGGGACGGCAGTTCCACGAAATCGCGCAACACGGCCGTGCCGGCGACCCGCTCGTAAGTCACGCTCGAGAGCAGGCCGTGCAGGCCATGGCCGAACTCGTGGAACAAGGTGGTCGCGTCGTCAAAACTCAGCAGCGTGGGTTCACCCGGCGCGCCCTTGGCGAAGTTGTTGTTGTTGACGACGACTGGCGTCACTGCCTCAACACCCGCGCCAGCGTTGCGCGACTGCGTTCGAAACGAGCTCATCCAGGCGCCGCTGCGCTTGCTGGCGCGCGCAAAGTTGTCATGCAAGAACACGCCAATCAAGCCGCCGCCGGACTCGCGCACTTCGTAGACCTTCACGTCAGGGTGGTAGGCCTTCACCTCGGGTTGCTCGACGAAGCGCACGCCGAACAAGCGCTCAGCGCAGTCGAACGCCGCTTCGACCATGCGTGTGAGCGGGAAGTAGGGCTTGACGGTCGTTTCGTCGATGTCAAAGCGCAGCTGACGCACCTTCTCGCTGTAGAAGCGCCAGTCCCAGGCCTCGAGCGTGATCTGCTCGCCGCGCGACGATGCCATCGCTTCGAGCGCTTCGCGTTCTTCCGCGGCGCGCGCCTTGGCCGGCTCCCACACCTGCGTGAGCAAGGCGAGCACTGCCGCCTGGCGGCCCGCCATGGTGTCGGCCAGCGCGTAGTCGGCATAGCTCGCATATCCCTGCAGCCGCGCCTGCTCGTTGCGCAGCGCAAGGATCTCTTTCGCCACCGGGCGGTTGTCGTGCGCACCCTCACTTTCGCCACGCGCCGTCCAGGCGCGCCAGGCTTGCTCGCGCAGATCGCGACGCTCTGAGAAGGTCAGGAAAGGGACAATGAGCGAGCGTGACAACGAGATGACCAGGGCATCGGGAACACCTCGATCAGCTGCGGCCTGGCGCGCTGCGGCGACCACGAATTCCGGCAGGCCCGCACAGTCGGCCGGCGTGCGCAGCACGAGCTGGTAAGCCGACTCGTCGGCCAGCACGTTCTGGCCAAAAAGGGTGGTGAGTTCGGCGAGCCGCGACATGATTTCGGCATACCGCTTCTGCTGCTCAGGGCCGAGCCGCGCACATGATTTCGGCATACCGCTTCTGCTGCTCAGGGCCGAGCCGCGCGCCAGCTCGTACGAAGTCTGAATGAAAGCGTTCGATCACGCGCAGCTGTTCCTGCGTGAGCCCGAGAACGTCACGCGCCTCGTACAAGGCGTCAATGCGCTTGAACAAGGCAGCGTGCATGTTGATCGCGCTCGAATGTGCAGCAAGCACCGGCGCCATGCGCATCTGCACCGCCTGCAATGCCGCCGAGGTTTCGCTCGACGCGAGGTTGTAGAACAGGCTCTCGATGCGGTCGAGCAAGCGGCCACTGCGGTCGAGCGCGGCAACCGTGTTGTCGAAATGCGGCGGCTGCGGGTTGCCAGCGATTGAGTCGATCTCGGCTCGGTGCTCTTTGAGGGCGGCGGCGAAAGCGGGCTCAAAAAGCCCGGGCTGCAGCACCGCGAAAGGCGGCAGACCATGGGGCGAGTTCCAGTCTTCCAGCAGGGGGTTGCTCGTGGCAGTGGGCATGGTCGGCCTCGCGGTCAGGGAAAGCTGCATGTTAGGGCAGCGCTTGGCAAGCCCTTCGCTCTGGCACCTCGCGGCCCGGCCAAGCGTGCAACCCTACTTGCCCTTCGGGATCGCGAGCGCGTCGGCCTCGAAATAGCTGCGGCCGCCGCAGGCCTTGGCAACCGACTCGCGCTGTGCTTGCGCTTCGCCGACGCGGGTGTTGAATTGCGCGACGCGCGCCTGCAGTTCATCGATGGCCTTGTCGCGCGCCTGCACCAGCTCGTTGTAGGCGGTCACCGCCTCGGGCTTGCCGCGGTCGAGCACTGCGCCCTGCTCGGCCAGCGCCTCGCCCGAGCGCACGATGGCGGCCTTGTCGCTGCCGAGAGTGGCCTGCACCTTCGCGAGCTCGGAGTCGACCTCCTTCAGCTGCGACTGCTGGGTCAGGCACTGGTGCAGTTGCTCGCGTGTCAGCGTTGGGCCAGTCGCCTCGGCGTTGCCGGCGCTTGCTGCCAGCAGCGCGAGGGCCACCAAGCGGTGTTTGAGGATCGCTTTGAGCATGATTGAACGCTTCGGTTTGAGCGGCTGAACGTCATGCCACTGCATCGCGCAGGGTCACAAATTCTTCCGCCGCGGTGGGGTGAATGCCGATGGTCGAATCGAACAACGCTTTGGTCGCCCCGGCTTTCATCGCCACCGCAAAACCCTGAACGATTTCGCCGGCGTCGGCGCCCACCATGTGCAGGCCGACGACGCGATCACTCGCGTCGTCGACCACCAATTTCATCAGCGTGCGTTCGCTGCTGCCCGACAGGGTGTGCTTGAGCGCCTTGAAGTCGCTGCGGTAGATGCGCACCTTGCCAAAACGTGCCCGGGCTTCGTGCTCGGGCAGGCCCACCGTGCCGATGTTCGGAAGAGTGAACACGGCGGTCGGGATCAATTCGTAGTCGACTGAGCGCTGGCCGCTGCCAAACAGGCGGTCGACCAGCGCCATGGCCTCGGCCAGCGCCACGGGCGTGAGCTGAATGCGGTCGATCACGTCGCCAAGTGCATGCACGCTCGGCAGGTTGGTGGCGTAGTGTTTGTCCACGATGACCGCGCCCTCGGGGCTCAACGCAACGCCGAGTTCGGCCAGGCCGAGGCCCGCGGTGTTGGGCTGCCGACCGGTGGCGTAGAGCACGCTGTCCGCATCGATCACCGCGCCATCGCGCAGGTGCACCTGCAACGCGCCGGCGCCGCGCTCGATGCGCACCACGTCGGTCCCGGTTCGCAAATCAACGCCCTTCTTGCGCATCTCAGCGGCAACGAAGTTGCGCACTTCAGCGTCAAAGCCGCGCAACACCTGCTCGCCGCGGTAGAGCTGCGTGACCTGCGCGCCCAGGCCGCAGAAGATCGATGCGAATTCGCACGCGATGTAGCCGCCACCCACGACCACCAGCCGACTGGGGAAGGCCAGCAGATCGAAGATGTCGTTCGACGTGATCGCAAGCTCAGCTCCCGGCAAGTCCGGCACCACCGGCCAGCCGCCCGTTGCGACGAGGATGTTCGCCGCGGTGTACACCCGCCCGCCCGCCTCGACCGCGTTCGCACCGACCAGCCGCGCGCGCGCCGGCAAAACGGTGGCACCCGCATCATTCAGGAGCTTGCCGTAGACGCCGTTCAGCCGAGTGATCTCGCGCGCGCGGTTGGCCTTGAGCACGCCCCAGTCAAAGCTCGGTGCCGTGTCGCTCGACCAGCCGAAGCCGTGCGACTCCTCGAACGCTTCGGCGCAGTGCGCCGCGTAGCTGTAGAGCTTCTTCGGAATGCAGCCCAAGTTCACGCAGGTGCCGCCGAGCGGCGCGTCGTCAGCCACGGCCACGCGTGCGCCACGCTGCGCGGCCATGCGCGCGGCACGCACACCACCGCTGCCGGCGCCGATGACAAAGAGGTCGAAGTCGGTCGCGGCCATCTCGTAATTCCGTCAGTCCAAACTGGTCGTCAGGGCTTGGGCAACCAGCGCACTCACCCCGCCTTCGTGGCCAGCAGCGCGTTCGTTCAAACGCTTGACCAGTTCGGCTGGCAGCTTGCATGCGAACGGCACCAGGCCGGCCGCCGAATCGATGCGGTGCTGCTCGCGTTTGTCGACCACGCCGCTGGCGCCCTGGCCGAAGCGTCCGGGCACACCAGTGCCCTTCATCTGGCCTTCGAGACGGGCAGCGAGGTTTCTGACGAGATCGGTTTTTTTCATGCTCATGGGGCGGACTTTCAGACGGCTTTGAAGTGCCGATTGTGTCGTGCGCCAAAGTCACTTCGGCGCCTCTGGTCTAATCGCCGCTTTTCGTCAGGCTTCCCATGGCAATCAAGGCCACCATCTACAAAGCCAGTCTGCAAATCGCCGACATGGACCGCAGCGTCTACGTCGACCACGCGGTCACCATCGCGCGTCACCCGTCGGAGACCGACGAGCGAATGATGATTCGGCTGCTTGCACTTGCCTTGCAGTTGCCCGCCGACACGCTGAACGGCACGCTCGAATTCGCCAAAGACCTCTGGGACAACGACGAGCCGGCCTTGCTGCACAAGGATCTGACAGGCCAGATCGTGCACTGGGTCGAGGTGGGCCAGCCCGATGACAAACGCCTGCTCAAGGCCAGCGGCCGCGCCCGCCGCGTGAGTGTGTTCAGCTTCAGCCACAGCACGCCGATCTGGTGGGCCGGCATCGCCAACAAGGTCAGCCGCGCCAACAACATCGAAGCCTGGCAGATCGAAGCGCCACAGAGCCAGTTGCTGGCTGAGTTGGCACAGCGTGGAATGCAGCTGCAGATCAGCATTCAAGACGGCACGGCCTGGATCGGCAACGGCAAGCAGAGCGTCGAGATAACGCCTGTCCGGCTCAACCCGGCCTGAGCAACTGAAACGCGGCGCGGCGCGCTGGCAGACAATGACTGCGTGCCCACTCCCGCCGCCGTGATGACCCCCCGGGTCGAACACCTCCCCGAGCAGAGCCGCTTCCAGGCCGTGGTCGATGGCCGCCTTTGCGTGGCCGAATACCGACTGGCTGATGGCGTGCTCACAATCACCCACACCGAAGTGGCGCCCGAGCTTGGCGGCCGCGGCATCGCCGGTGCGCTGATGCGTACCTTGCTCGCTCACGCCAGCGCCAACGGGCTGAAGGTTCGTCCGCTGTGTTCCTACGCGAGCAGCTACATGCACAAGCACCCCGAAACCCAAGTGCTGCTGGCTTGAGCACGAACGTGGCAGACAACACCATGGCAGAAACTCCAACCGAATCCGTCGATCCTTTTCTGTGGCTCGAAGACGTGCAAGGCGAAGCCGCGCTCGCCTGGGTGCGCGAGCGCAACACCGAATCACAGAAAGTGCTGATGGCGCGCCCCGAGTACGCCCCCACCCGCGAGCGGCTGCTGCAGGTGATGAACTCTGAAGATCGCATCCCCTACGTCTCTCGCCGCGGCGGCTGGCTCTACAACCTGTGGCAAGACGCAACCCACAAACGCGGCCTGTGGCGGCGCGCCAGCCTGGCCGAATACAGCCGGGCCGCACCAGCCTGGGAAACGGTGCTCGACCTCGACGCGTTGGCCACAGCCGAAGGCGAGAACTGGGTTTGGGGCGGCGCGGTCGGGCTGGCGCCATCGCACCAGCGCTGCCTCGTGATGCTGTCCCGCGGCGGCGCCGATGCAAAGGTGGTGCGCGAGTTCGACACTGTGGCCAAGGCCTTCGTGAACGACGGGTTCGTGTTGCCAGAAGCGAAGTCCGACATCGCCTGGATCGACGCCGACACGGTTTTCGTCGGCACCGATTTCGGCCCGGGTTCGATGACCGATTCCGGCTACCCGCGCATCGTCAAGCGATGGAAGCGCGGCACGCCGCTGCTAGACGCGCAAACCGTGTTCGAAGGCGAGAAGGCCGACGTGGCGGTGCGCGCAACGGTCGACACCACCCCCGGCCACGAGCGCACCATCATCATGCGCAGCCTCGACTTCTACAGGTCGAAGCGTTTGCTGTTGCAGGGCGACAAGCTGCTCCCGATGGACGTGCCCGACGACGCTTCATTCATCTTCTGGAACAGCGCAAGCGAACCCATCGACACCCTGCTGATGGAGCTTCGCAGCGACCTCGTGAGCCCGATGCGCACCCACCCGCGCGGCTCGCTTCTCGCCATCGACGCCTTGGCCTACGAGCGCGGCGAACGCCAGTTCAGGGTGCTGTTCGAGCCGACCGCCACTCGCTCGCTCACCGGCTTCGCGCTCACCCGCGAGCACGTGCTCGTGAACGTGCTCGACAACGTGGCGAGCAAGCTCGAAGAGTGGCGGCGCACACCCGATGGCTTGACACGCCGAGAGGTGATTGCACCCTTCCCCGGCACGCTCGGTGTCAGTGGCCTGCACGAGCCGATGCTCGCCGAAGATACGTTGGCCGAGTCGTATCTGCTGACCTACAGCGACTTCCTCACGCCCGACACGCTCTCGCTCGGACAGACCGGCACCGACGAGCGTGCCGTGCTCAAGTCGCTGCCGGCCACCTTTGACGCCACCGGCATGCGCGCCGAACAAGCGTTCGCCACCAGTGCAGACGGCACGCGCGTGCCGTACTTCGTGGTCTGGCCGCGCGGGCTGAACGCGCTGTCGCCCGCCACGGGCAGCACACCAACGCTGCTCTACGGCTACGGCGGGTTCGAGATCTCGATGCAGCCTTGGTATTCAGCCGCGTTCGGCACGGCATGGCTGGCGCGTGGTGGCGTGGTCGTGGTGGCGAACATACGCGGCGGCGGCGAGTTTGGCCCGGCCTGGCACCAGGCTGCGGTCAAAGAACACAAGCAGCGCAGCTACGACGATTTCATCGCCGTCGCACAAGATCTGATCCAACGCGGCATCACGAGCCAGCAGCACCTCGGCATTGAAGGCGGCAGCAACGGCGGCTTGCTCGTGGGTGCCGCCTTCACACAGCGCCCCGACCTCTTCAACGCCGTCGTGTGCAGCGTGCCTTTGCTCGACATGCGGCGTTATCACAAGCTGCTGGCCGGTGCTTCGTGGATGGCCGAGTACGGCAACCCCGACAAGCCCGAAGAGTGGCTCTACATCTCAAAGTACAGCCCGTACCAGAACCTGCGCCGGCAAGTGAAATATCCACGCGTGCTGTTCACCACCTCGACCCGAGACGACCGCGTGCACCCTGGCCACGCGCGCAAGATGGCGGCACGGTTGCTGTCGCTTGGCCATGAGGTGCTGTACTTCGAGAACATCGAAGGTGGCCACGGCGGCGCGGCAGACAACGAGCAGCGCGCACACGTGCAAGCTTTGGAAATGAGCTACCTGTGGCGGCAGCTTGGCAACTGAGCTCACAGATTCCAGCGTGGGACAACACGGCGGAAGAGTCGGGAGCGTGCCTTGACTGACACGGCGAACGCCCAGGCGGTGCTCGACTTCTGGTTCGCCGCGCAGGGTGACCCGGATCACGGCACGGTGCGCGACCTGTGGTTTCGCAAGAGAGACGAATGCGACCGGCTGATCAGCGAACGCTTCGGCCCGCTGATCGAGCAGGCACTGCGCGGCGAGCTCCAAGCCTGGGCCGCCGAGCCGCAAGGCGCGCTCGCGCAGATCGTGTTGCTCGACCAGTTCACCCGCAACACCTTCCGCGATACGCCACGTGCCTTTGCCGGCGACAAAGGCGCCCTGGCCGCCGCGATGGCGATCGTCGGTTCGCGGCACGACGAAACCTTGCTGCCGGTGCAGCGTGTATTCATTTACCTGCCGTTCGAGCATGCCGAAAACATGGGCATGCAAGAGGAAGCACTGCGCCTGTTCACCCGGCTGGTGGCCGACGCGCCCGAGCTGCAAAACATGCTCGACTACGCGCAGCGCCACCACGATGTCGTTCAGCGCTTCGGCCGCTTCCCGCACCGAAACGCGATCCTTGGGCGCCGTTCAACAACCGAAGAAACCGAGTTCCTGATGCAGCCGGGTTCGCGGTTCTAAAGAGGCTGGCGCGGGGTCGGCAGAACGCAGCAGGGGCGATGCTCGCGCCAGTCCCGGTCGGATCGAACGAGCCGGGCACGGGTGTGGCCAACCAACCGGTCGCCCGGGCCCGCGCTGCAACCGCTCAAGCCGTTAAGCGCCCCAACTTCAACCGCAGCACGCGATCACAGCGCGCCGCCAAGGTCTCGTCGTGAGTCACGAGCACGAAGGCCATGCCCTGGCCGCGCGCCAGGTCGAGCATCAACTGAAAAACGCCGTCAGCGGTCTCGCGGTCGAGGTTGCCGGTGGGCTCATCGGCCAGCACGCAGGCCGGGCCGCCAGCGAGCGCGCGCGCGATCGCCACACGTTGCCGCTCGCCGCCCGAGAGCTGCGACGGGCGGTGCCGGGCGCGCTCCGCCAGCCTCACCTGCGCGAGCACTTCCTGCGCACGCTCACGCGCTTCGGGTTTTGCGGCGCGGCGAATGCGCAGCGGCATGGCCACGTTGTCGAGCGCCGTGAATTCGGGCAACAGGTGGTGGAACTGATAGATGAAGCCGAGGTGTCGGTTGCGCCATTCGCCCTGCTCTCGCGCATTCATGTCTGCGAAGTCACGGCCAGCAAGTTGAACGCTGCCCCGGCTCGGAGCCTCCAGCCCGCCCATCAGGTGCAGCAAGGTGCTCTTGCCCGAACCCGACGCGCCAACGACAGCCACGGTCTCGCCCTTGTGCACCGTGAGGTCAACACCTTGCAGCACCGTGACGTCGAGCGCTTGCTCACCGGCGCCTTCCTTGAAACGTTTGTGCAGCCCTTCGGCCCGGATCACCACTTCGTCACTCATAGCGCAGCGCCTCGGCAGGCTGAACGCGGCTGGCGCGCCAACTCGGGTAGAGCGTGGCCACAAAGGACAGCACCAGCGAGATCACGACGATGGGCACGATGTCGCCGCTCTGCGGCTCACTCGGCATGCGGTTGATGAGGTAGACGCTGCTCGGCAGAAAGCTCACGCTGAGCGCGCGTTCGATCGCCGGCACGATCGTGCCGACATTGAAGGCGACCAACAGCCCGAAGCCCACCCCGGCGAACGTGCCGATCACGCCCGAGAGCGCGCCCTGCACCATGAAAATGCCCATCACAGATCGCGGGCTGGCGCCCAAAGTGCGCAGGATGGCGATGTCGGCACGCTTGTCGGTGACGGTCATCACGAGTGTGGACACAAGGTTGAACGCGGCCACAGCCACGATCAGCGTCAGGATGATGAACATCAGGCGCTTCTCAAGCTGCACCGCGGCGAACCAGTTGCGGTTGGTGCTGGTCCAGTCACGTACCTGCACCCCCGGCCCCAAGCTTTGCGAAAGTTGCGACGAGACTTCGCGCGCCAGGTTCAGGTCTTTCAGTCTCAGCTGCACACCGGTCGGGCCTTCAACGCGGAACAGCCTGGCGGCGTCTTCCACATGCAGCAGCGCCAGCGTGCTGTCATATTCGTAGTGGCCTGCATCGAATATGCCCACGACCGTGAGCTGCTTCAGGCGCGGCACCACGCCAGCTGGAGTGACCTGCCCACCGGGCGCCATCACGGTCACCTTGTCACCCTGGCGAACGCCGAGGTTGCGTGCCAGCTCGATGCCGAGAACCACACCCCATTCGCCAGGAACGAGGCGCGCTAAAACGGTGTTCTTGAGCTGCGCTGCGATGTCGGTGACTGTGGCTTCGTCGTTGGGCGAAATGCCGCGCACGATCGCGCCACGCAGCTCATCGCCCCGCGCAATCAGCGCCTGCGCCGCCACGAAAGGCGCAGCACCGATCACCTGAGGGTTCTGGCGCGCTTTCATCGCCGTGGCCTGCCAGTCGGGAAGCGCCGCGCCATCGAGAGCCAGCACTTCGACATGCGCGATCACCGAGAGCATGCGGTCCTGCACTTCCTTGCGGAAGCCGTTCATCACTGACAACACGATGATCAGCGCCGCCACCCCAAGACCGATGCCGAGCATCGAGACGCCTGAGATGAAGGAGATGAAGCCATTGCGGCGCCCGGTGCTGCCAGCGCGTGTGTAGCGCCAACCGATCTGAAGTTCATAGGGCCAGTTCATTGGGGGGCGATGCTAACCGAGCGGGTTGCCCCCACACGCTGCCGGGCCGACCACTGCGGCTGACAAACTTCCGGCCGCGACCCCGGCGCGCCCCTTGATCGCTCGCCCCGCGGCGCGTCGATGCGGCCGCACCAGCGCACCCACGCGCGAAAAGTCACCGGCAGAAAAAACACGCGCAGGGCAGGTAAAGCCCCGAAGATCGCGCCCATGATGGGCGCACAACAGATCAGATCGCGGCTTCGCGCGATCTATCCTTAATCGTTGGACGAAGCCGCTACGCGGAGCAAGCCCATCACCAGTCTCGTATGGTGCCCATACACGCGCTCGATTCTGAGGCGTGAGTCAGTGCAACCCAGCGAGGAGTTTTCAACATGGCGAACTTTCCGGAGCATTTTGAGCA
>JBBRPV010000059.1:0-27522 GCA_038227445.1 Burkholderiales bacterium
ACGGTCTTGATGGGCATCCTCGATCTCGATAGCAATGGCGCCATCGGCAGGATCGCCGCCGGCGATCACGCTCAGCGATGGCCTCGCCGTCCATCATCAAACTCGATCAGCGGTCCATCGAATTGGGTGATCGCACTCACCCATCGCGGCGAGTTTCTTCATGCTCTGCGCAACTGCTGGCTCAATCTTGTTGGAATAAATCACCAGCGTCGCCGTCTCGGCGCGTGCGAACAGGTCGGCGCGTGCGCCCGAGGCTTGGGTTCCCCAAGTGGCGCCATGCGCTCGCCGCACATCGGGGGGTCCGTACGAACGTTCGAACTCAGCGGCGAGAGCAGTTGCTGATACGGCGGCCGCCAACCTGACCATGAACAGCCGATCCTTGTGAAAGCAGTAACGAACCGCGATCAGCGCAACGTCTCCGAAAAGAAGGTTCTCGCGCTCACGCTGGAAGCAGGTGACCGCACCTGCGGTGTAGGTCACTCGCGCCTCGCCAATCGTTTCGGAGGCTTCACCCCACGAAACCCCCCGAAAGCCACGCATGTTGAAGGCCTGAACACTGAGGGCGGCCAAGCTCAGGCAGGTCAGAACGACCCATTGGGTGGTGCGTTGAAGCGACATGATGGGGTTGGTCCTGGTTCTGCTGAAGAGAAGGAAAGTTTGCTCTGCGCGATCCGCTTTTCTCAATTCGCAAACCGCGAAACGATTGGATACAAACATGGACCGCGTGCTTTAAAGCGCAATGACCTGAACAGTCAGGGCGCCTCGTGCAACGGAGGCGCACGAAAGTATCAGTCTGTATCTGTTCTTAAGCAAATCACTGTGCTGCCGAAAAGGTGCAGACCGAGGCGGCCCAATTACATGAACGCGCGACTCGCGAACATTGGGGCGAAGCTCGGGCCCACTCAGTTCCACTCAGCAATTCGCAGGAGAGTCCTTATGCAGCGCAGAAGTTTGGTGTTCGCCGGTCCAGCATTGTTGACAGCCGGCATGGCTACTCGCACTTCGTATGGTGCAGCGGCGCCGGTCAACACAATCAAGTTCGGCCAGTCTGCTTCCCTAACCGGTGGCCAGGCGGCCTACGGGCGCGACATTCGCGAAGGAATCATGGCCGCCTTCGCCGCGGCCTCCGCGTTGCCGGGCAGTCCGCACTTCGAGCTCGTCACCCTTGATGACGGCGGCCTGAAAGACCGCTGCGTTGCGAACGTGGCTGCCTTGATTGAAGGAGGCGTATCGGCCATCGTCGGGCTGACCAACGGCATTGCCGCTGAGGCGTGCGTGCCACTGGCTAACAACAGCCAGATCGCGCTCTTGGGTACGGCCAGCGGGAACATGGGCCTGCGCACAGCTGCCACCAGCGGCGGCGTCTTCCACGTGCGCGCCGGCTATGACCTCGAGTACAGGCACATGGCCAACTACATCAAAGATTTCGGCCTTCGGCGGATCGGGTACGTTCACCTCAAAGACACTTCGCCGGCAAACCTTTCGGCAATGACCCAGGCATTGAACAATGTATCGATCGTGCCGGTGGCGTCGATTCCTGTGGACCGTACCGCCAGCTCGTTCGACGACGTGGTGGCCAAGCTGATGGAGGCCAAGTGCGACTGCGTGCTCCTCTCGGCGAATGCGGGGCCTGTCGCGAGCATCATCGACAAAATGAAGACCGCGCACTACGCCGGCCTCTTTTACGCGTCCAGCTATGCGGGGCAAGGCCTGATGGACATCCTCACGTCCAGAAAGCAAAGCTGCATCATGAGCATGGTGGTACCCCGCCCGAACTCAGGTGCATCCAATGTGGTGACGCGGGCACGGCAGGACTTTGCTGCCCTAGGCCCAGACGCGAAGATCAGCATCACGACGTTGGAAGGCTACATAGCCGGACGCACGGCGGTGGAGGCTGCACGCGCCGCGCTGAAGGTGGGTGGGGAACGGCTCAGCCGCGTGCGCATGAAGGAGTCTCTGGCCGGATTGCGTACCGATCTTGGGGGCTACCGGGTGGAGTTCTCGCCGGGCGTCACTCAGGGTTCACAGTACGTTGACCTGATCTCGATCGACCGCTGGGGACGGCTTGCCGGATGACGATCACCTCAACCGCTTCGGCCTGTACGAGCTGAAAGAATTCGTGCCGATGTTGGTGGCCGACGGGATCAAATTCGCCCGCCGGGATTGACGACGCTGCTCCCGGTGCAGTTCTCTTTATCGCGGTAGAGACGCGCTTTGCTGAGCGCCCCTGCGCAGATCCGGATGTGCCCAATTCGCCCTCGGTGGGCCGGTACATGCCGAGCGCGCATTGCTGATCGACGACATGAATGCAGCCAGAGGCATTGGCGGCGTGAAGATCGCGGCCGCCGATATCGAAGGAGGCATCGCGGCGCCGCTGCGACCCGCCGCTGGGCCACGAGTCTGCGCGGCCGGCGCGCGCGCGGCACCGCGGACAATCGCACATCAACTCGTCCGCCACCATGCTCCCGAAGCCCGTCCGCGTTCTCTCAGTCATCGCGCCGATGACGCAGCTCAACACGCCTTACCCATCGACCGCTTACATCACCGGCTTTCTGCGTTCGCGCGGGGTCAACGCGGTGCAGGAAGACCTGGCGCTGGCGTTGATCCTGAAGCTGCTGTCTCGCGATGGGTTGGCGGCGGTTCACAAGTGCATCGAAGCCATGCCCGAAGAGAAGCGCACGCCGCTCGTGCGCGGCTTCAGCGCACAGTTCACGCGTTACCTCGAAACCATCAACCCGACCATCGCCTTCTTGCAAGGCCGCGACACCACGTTGATGCACCGCATCTGCAGCCGGTTCTTTTTGCCCGAGGGCCCGCGTTTCGCGGCGCTCGACGTGTACGTGGACGACGACGGCGGCGACCCGATGGCCTGGGCCTTCGGGTCGCTCGGCGTACAAGACCGCGCGCGCCACCTCGCCACGCTGTACCTGAACGACATTGCCGACGTGCTGCGCGACGCCGTCGACTCGCGCTTCGAATTCGTGCGCTACGCGGAACAGCTGGCACAGAGCCAGCCGACGTTCGACCCACTGGCTGAAGCGCTGGCCGCTCCGCTCAACCTCGTTGACCGAAGTTTGCGTGAGCTGACGCTGGCCGCGCTGGCGCGCCACCAGCCCACGTTGGTGCTGGTGTCGGTGCCATTCCCTGGCGCGGTCTACGCGGCCTTTCGCATCGCGCAAGCGATCAAGGCGCACGCGCCTGAAACCGTGGTCGCGCTTGGCGGCGGCTTCGTCAACACCGAACTTCGCGAGCTGACAGAGCCGCGTGTCTTCGACCACTTCGACTATGTGACGCTCGACGCCGGCGAGCGCCCCTTGCTCGCGTTGCTCGACCACCTGGCCGGCAAGCGTTCGCAGAGCCGGCTGGTGCGCACCTTCATGCGGCCGGCGGGAGCGAACGTGGTGCGCTATATCAACTTCGTCGAGCCTGATGTGCCTTTTGCCGACGTGGGCACGCCCACCTGGGACGGCCTGCCGCTCGACAGCTACCTCTCGCTGCTCGACATGCTGAACCCGATGCACCGGCTCTGGTCCGACGGGCGTTGGAACAAGCTGACCGTGGCGCACGGCTGCTACTGGAAGAAGTGCAGCTTCTGCGACGTGAGCCTGGACTACATCTCGCGCTACGAGGCGGCGACCGCAGAAACGCTGGTCGACCGCATCCAGGCCATCGTCGCCGAAACTGGCCAGACGGGCTTTCACTTCGTTGACGAGGCGGCGCCGCCGAAGTCACTGAAAGCGCTCGCCGCCGAGCTGCACAAGCGTCAGCTCGCGATCTCGTGGTGGGGCAACATTCGCTTCGAAAAATCCTTCAGCCCTGAGCTGTGCCAGCAGCTCGCCGACAGCGGATGCATTGCGATCTCGGGGGGGCTGGAAGTCGCATCAGATCGGCTGCTCGATCTGATGAAGAAGGGCGTGTCGGTCGAGCAGGTGGCACGGGTCACCAAGGGCTTCAGCGACGCCGGCATCCTCGTGCACGCCTACCTGATGTATGGCTTTCCAAGCCAGACGGTGCAAGACACAGTGGACGCGCTCGAATACGTTCGCCAGCTTTTTGCGGCGGGCTGCATACAGTCGGGCTTTTTCCACCGCTTTGCCTGCACCGTGCACTCGCCGGTCGGCAAGAACCCCGAGGACTACGGCGTCACGCTGCTGCCGCTGCCGCCTGTGTCGTTCGCAAAGAACGATGTCGGCTTCGTCGACCCGACTGGTGTTGACCACGACGCGCTTGGCATTGCTTTGAAGAAGGCGCTCTACAACTACATGCACGGCCTTGGGCTGGAAGACGATGTGCGCGGCTGGTTCAAGGGGCTGATCAAGGGCCCGGTGCCGCGCCCGCGCGTTGCGCGCGACCGCATCGAACGGGCGCTGGCAGAGCACGCCTGAACCGCATCGGCCAGCGTCGTACAAAGCGAGCGTTTCGCACTCGCGAAGCGCGGCGGCGTATTGGCGGCGTAGACTCAAAAGACCGATTTGTGTCGAGTCAAACGACCGATTTGTGTCGAACGCCATCATGAAGATCAGAGCCGCCGTTCTCGAAAAACTGGGCGCCCCCGCGCCTTATGCCCTGAGCCTTCCACTGCGCGTGCAGGAAGTCCAGCTCGACCCGCCCGGTGCCGGCGAAGTGCTGGTGCGAATCCGCGCCGCAGGCCTGTGCCATTCCGACCTGTCGGTGATCTCCGGCGACCGGCCGCGGCCGTTGCCGATGGTGCTGGGGCACGAAGCTGCCGGTGAGGTTGTGGAATGTGGTTCGGGCGTGAATGACTTGCAGGCAGGCGACCGGGTGGTGTTGGTGTTCATGCCGAGTTGCGGCGGCTGCGTGCCTTGCATGGAAGGACGGCCGGCTTTGTGCGAACCCGGTGCGGCGAGCAACACAGCCGGCACGCTGCTGTCGGGCGAGCGGCGCTTGCACGCAAGCGGGCTTACGCTGAACCACCACGTAGGAGTTTCTTGCTTCGCCGACCACGTGGTCGTGTCGCGCCGCTCTTGCGTGAAGCTCGGGATTGAAGCCGATGGCCTCGACCATGCCGAAGCCGCGCTGTTCGGCTGCGCGGTATTGACCGGCGTGGGCGCCGTCTTCAACACCGCGCGCATCCAGGCCGGCAGCACCACCGCCGTGCTCGGCCTGGGCGGAGTCGGCTTCAGCGCCTTGCTCGCCGCGGTGGCGGCCGGGGCACGTGAGGTGATCGCGCTTGACCTCAACGACGACAAGCTTGCGCTCGCCCGCGAGCTCGGCGCCACCGCCACCTTCAACGCCGGGCACCCCGATGCCGCCGATCAAGTCCGCGCCTGGACGCGTGGCGGCGTGGACTGCGCTTTCGAGATGGCCGGTGCGATCGCCGCGATGGAGCTGGCCTGGCTCATCACTCGGCGCGGAGGCACCACCATTTCGGCCGGACTGCCGAACCCGGGTCGGCGGTTTTCCTTCGCGCCCGCGCAGCTCGTCGCCGAAGAGCGAACTTTGCGTGGCAGCTACATCGGCTCGGCCGTGCCCGCGCGCGACGTGCCGCGCTACATCGAGATGTACCGGCGCGGCAAGCTGCCAGTGAACCGACTGATGGGCGAACGGCTCACGCTCGACCAGATCAACTTCGGCTTTGATCGCCTCGCCTCAGGCACCAGCCTGCGCGACGTGGTTCTGATGTGAGCGCCTGAGAGCAGTCCGTTTCGGCCCGTCAAAACTCGATCGCTTGGCGTTGTGAACGCTCGCCAAACCCTGGCGTCAGTCAAGAAGCGCAACGCAGGGAAGGCCGAAGGCGCCTGAGCCAGCACGAAGGGCGCCGAGGCGCGCGTCATAAAGAGGGATGACGGGGCCTTTCGACCGGCGTTCAGCGTGCGGTTCGCCGCCCCCTGCGAAGACCAACTCACCGTTGGCATGGTGGTGGTCAAGTCCGGCGGCGACTGCTGCGGGCTTTGCAAAAACCGGCACCCGTGCCCCGCTTTTATCGGCAATGCAAACAGACTTTTGCAAGACACGCCCCGAGCACGGTACCTACACTGAAATCACGGCGCTGTTTTGCGCTCCAACCATTTCAAAGGAGTCCTATGAGGCAACCCATTCGTTCGCGAGGTCGACCTGGCCTGGCCACCATCGTCATGGCGACCGCGGTGGCAACGACGTTGTATGCCTGCGGCGGATCTTCAGACGACGCACCTGCCAACGACACATCTGCCAATGCCGTACGAGCGCTCATCGCGAGCGAGACTCCGGGTGGCATTTCGAAGCTGGTGATACCGGCGACCGACGCCGGAATCCCCGTGCCAGCAGCGCCAGCGGGCTATCCCGGCCGATTCGACATGACCGAGGCGAAGCGCTTCCTGGGTAAGTTGCTTTTCCATGATCCGGTCCGTACTGATCGGGTCAACATCAATGCCGGCCAGCCGCTGGACTTCCCAACGGCGACGGCATTCGGCGGGACGATCGGCGTCACGGACTCGCCCAATGGCTCGGCTCCTTCCGGAACCTTCGGGACCGGCACGACCGCGCAAGTCGAAGCGGTGCGGATGCAGACCGTTGGAACTGGCAGCTGCGGCTCATGCCACATCGGGGAGTCCGGCGGAAAGGCTGGCCAACTTCTGAACTTCAACACTGGCGGTGAGGGCCGAGGCTATACCGACGAGGCGGGCCGCTTCATAGCTCGCAGGCGACCAATGGAGTCGCTGATCAAGCTGCGCGACGAACCGCTCTTCCCGGGCGATTCACTTGTGGATGCGCTACCGACCCTGACCGACATCTTCATGCTTGCGGGCCAGCGCACAGTGACCACCCCGGCACTTTTCTATCACAACATCGGCGACCCAAGTCTGAGCATTCTTCAGTCAGGGCGCCTCGACCAGCTCGACAGTGTCGGGCGCCTCTCGCCTTCGATGGTCGGCTTTGCCTTCAACAACCGCCTGCTGTTCGGCGGCTTTGGCGGCGAGCCTTCGGCGACCCCCGGATCGCTTCAGCCGCCATCGATTCTCCTCAACCCTCCGTTCGACGATCCTGCGCAGGAGAACCTCACGTTCCTCTTGCTTGACGCGCACCGAATGCTCGGCAATCAAAACCCGCGCCTCCAGGCAATCCCGGCGTTCGTACAGGCTTTCCGGGAAGCGTTCCCAGCCGAGGCGGCAAAGGCCGACGCGAGCGACGGTACACCCAACGACCTCATCAACGACTTCACCGTGGCGCGAGCGACCTCCACGTTCTTAAGAACCGCCGTCGCCCGAAACACGCCTTATGACCGGTTCCTCGCGGGCGACAACGCGGCGCTCACAGACTCGCAGCTCAAAGGCGCGAATCTTTTCTTCACCAAAGCGACCCAAGGCGGTGCTGGTTGTGTCGCGTGCCACAGTGGGCCAATGCTCAACAAGCAGCCGAATGATCCTGATCTGAATGGGGTTGGAGCGTTCGTCGAGGAGAATTTCGCCAATATTGGCATCGGCGATCACCCCGTGCAGGCACTGAACGCCTTTGCCCGCGGCAAGGCTACCGACTACCACGCAGAAGACACTGGGCGCGAGGAGGTCACCCATGTTGCTGCGGACAAATACAAATTCCGCAGCCTCACGCTCCGACAGCTTCGCGATGCCGGTCAGTTCTTCCACAGCGGTTCGATGACCAATGTCCGCAGCGTGGTTGAATATTTCAACGCTGGCATCCCGCAAGATCGCACGGCCGGCGCCGAAGCGAATCTGGATGCTCGGTTCACAAGCCCCCGCGGCACTGGGACCCGGGGTCTTGGCCTCACACCGGATCAGGTGGGCTTTCTCACCGACTTCCTCGAAAACGGGCTCTACGACTCAACGTTCGCTGGGTCCTTCCAGCCGACGGCGGACGACCTGAACTACAGCGTGAAGCACCCTAGCCTCGCGGCAAAGGGCGCCGTGGACGGAGTTCTCTTGAGCGGCCGCGCAATCGACGACAACGACCCGCTCTCGCGGCGAGATCAGGGCCTTGAATTCCTCGACGTGACCGCCCGGACGGACATGAACGTGTCAACCTCGGGTTCAACGGACACGTGGGTCATTACGAACAAAAGCGCTTCGGTGATCGACACCCACTTGCTGGTGATCGTGAAAGGTTTGCCCCCGGGCGTGACTGTCAATGCCGCCGAGCAGACCCGAAACCAGGCACTGCCAGGCGGCGTCGCTTCGGGTGAACCTGTTGGTCAGCCGACCTATCGAATCTTCCTGCCGGACGGCGTACTCAGTAAGGGCGCGTCCACGTCGGTGAAAATCGTCCGGACTGGGGGATCGAGCAGTTCCTACCAGCTCAAGTTACTGTCTGGACAGGGCAAAGCGTAAAGGCGAAACCACCCGTTGGTGGCCAGGAATGGCGCGTGGCGACATTCCTTGATCGGCGCTTCCCGAGGTCTCGCTGCACAGCGACACCTCGGGCTTAACTCGGTAACCTCAGTAGTAACCAGCGCCTGGATGGCCTTTTGGCCGACCATGCCAGCAGCCGTATGAAGTTGACCCGATTTTGCGTCCACCTCATCCTCTCGGAAAAAGAGGTACGCCGCGCGCCAAGGTCGTTGCCGATCAGCGGCTGCCGCGCAGACTTCCGCGCGCCGCCTCACTGAAAATTGGCTCGCTCGAAGCGCCTTCAACCACCAGACCAGGTGCCTGGAATGGACCTCGTTTGCCTGGGACCCTGGTGTGCCCTTGCGCGCTATGCCACGCGCCCGAACCACCAGACCGACAAGCCCGCTGCCAACAGCACCAGCAGCGCTCCCAGGGCAGCGAACAGCGCACTGACCTCGGTCTCTTTTTTCTCGACGATGAGGCGCGTGCTCAGGGCCTGATAGACCTGCTTTAGGTCGGCCGCCGTGCCAGCGTAGAAGTATTCGGCGCGGGTCATTGCCGCCACGTTCTTGAGGGTTTCTTCGTCGAGCCGCACGCGCATCGACCAGCCTTCGAAGCCGATGATCTCGCCGTCTTTCGTGCCCACACCGACGGTATAGACACGCACGCCGCGGTCGGCCGCCATCTTGGCCGCTTCCATCGGGTCGGGGCCGGTGGTGCGTTGGCCGTCGGTCAGCATGATGATCGCGGCCGAGCCGTAGGAGCCCGGCTGCACCGGAGCGAAGTCGGTTGTCGGTTTGTCGTTCGGCCCGGGTGGCATGTTGCGCTGGCCAGTGATCTGCGAGAGGTCGATGCCGGCCTCGGGGAAGATCGTCGCCAGAGACAGCACGATGCCGCTGCCGGTGGCGGTGCCACGCTGCAACTGAAAACGGTCAATCGCAGCGATCACGTCGTCGCGGCTGAGCGTGGGGGCCTGAACCACCGCGGCAGTGCCTGCGAATTGCACCACTGCTATGCGCACGCTGCGTGGCAGCTCGGTCACGAAGGCCTTGGCCGCTTCTTTTGCGGCGGTGATGCGGTCGGGCAGCACGTCGGTCGCGCGCATGCTGCCCGACACGTCGATCGCCAGGATGATGGTTTCTTGCTGAGACGGTAGGCTGATCACTGCGGTGGGTCGCGCGGCCGCGAACAGCAGTGCGCTCACCGCCACCAGCAGCAGCGCCGGGGGCAGGTGGCGGCGCCAGGCGGTGCTATTGCCGATCGCTTCCTTCACGAGCGTGAGGCTCGAAAAACGGATCGCGACTTTCTTGCGTCGGCGCAGCAGCCACACGTAGAGCAGAACGAGCACAGGCAGGGCGGCGAATGCCCAAAGCATCTCGGGCCAGATGAAGGTGATTGCCGGATTCATGGCGGCGCCCCGCTCGTCGGGCACCGTGATCGACGCGCCAAGGGCGAGGGAAGGGTCCCTTCGTGGCCCGCCGTCGGATCGGCCTTGGGGCGGCCCGGTGCGGTGGCCCTCATGCCGCCGCCTCCTTCCAAGAGCTGAGATGTGTCGGCACGCCGGCGCGCTGCGGGCGGCCGCTCCAGTTCGCCAGGCGGCTGCGCTGTTTGCGCAGATCGGCGAAGCGCAAAAGCGAGTCCATCAGGTCGCCGTCGGTTGCCAGCTCCAGCGTGTCAACGCCGGCGCGGGAGAGCCCTGCCAGCAGTTGCGCTTCGCGCTTTGCGGTGGCTGCCGCGAAGCGCTTGCGAAAGCCGCTGTCGTGCGTGTCGACAACGAGCTGCTCGCCGGTTTCGGCGTCTCGCATGGCCACCAGGCCGAGGTCGGGCAGTTCCATTTCCAGCGGATCAAACAGGCGCACCGCTGTCACGTCGTGCTGCGTGGCGAGCTGGGCCAGCGCCGTTTCCCAACCCGGTGCGCTGATGAAATCGGAGATCACGAACACGGTACTGCGCCGCTTGACCAAACGCTGCCCTGCGATCAGCAGGTCGCGCAACTTGGTTGCGCCGGCCGCCGATTCTGGCGGCCGCTGCGCCATGCGTTGCAGCAGGTTCAGCACATGCAGGCGGCCGCCGCGCGCCGGGATCACGGTGTCGACCTCGGTGCCGTACAGGAGCGCGCCAACGCGGTTGCCGTGGCGCGTGAGCAGCCGCGCCAGCACGCCGGTGAACTCGCGCGCCACGCTGCGCTTGTTGGTGTGCCCGGAGCCGAAGTCGGAACTCGCGCTCAGGTCGACGAGGAACCACGCAGCAAGCTCGCGGTCTTCGGTGAACTGGCGCACATACGGGGTTTGCAGGCGCGCCGTGACATTCCAGTCGATGTGGCGCACGTCGTCGAAGTGTTGGTACTCGCGCAGGTCGGCCAGGTCGAGCCCGGCGCCGCGCCACAGCGTGCGGTAGTCGCCCTGCAGCAGGCCGTCGAGGCGGCGGATCACCGTCCACTCCAGGCGCTTCAGCAGGGCTTCGGAGCCTTGTTCGCGGGGCTGGTGCGCTTCGGAGTTGGGCTGCGAGGCCGCGGCTTCGCTCATGGCCTCATTCGCCTTTCGATTCAGGGGACAGCAGCTTGTCGGGTACGGGGATCTTCTTCATCACCTTGTGCACGATCTGGTCGGCGGTGAGCCCGTCCGCCAAGGCTTCGTAAGACAGCACGAGGCGGTGGCGGAACACGTCGCCGACGAGTCCGGTCATGTCTTCGGGCAGCGCGTAGCTGCGCCCTCGCATAAAGGCCAGCGCGCGCGCGCCTTCAATCAGCCCGATGGTTGCGCGCGGGCTCGCGCCGTAGGTGATGTACTTGGTCAAGTCGGCCAGGCCGTAGCGGTCGGGCCGGCGCGTGGCGCTGACGAGCTTCACCGCGTATTGCATCAGAGAAGGGTCGACATACACCTCGCGGCATTGCTGCTGCAACTCGGCGAGCTGGCTCATGCTGGCCACGGCCGAGACCGCGGTCATCGGGCCGGTGACACGCTGCGCGATCACGAACTCTTCTTCTTCGCTGGGGTAGTCGACCAGCACTTTCATCATGAAGCGGTCGACCTGCGCTTCGGGCAGCGGGTAGGTGCCTTCGGCCTCGATCGGGTTCTGTGTGGCCATCACGAGGAACGGCTCTGGAACTTTGTGGGTCTCTCCGGCGATCGTGACCTGGCGTTCCTGCATCACTTCGAGCAGTGCGCTCTGCACTTTGGCGGGTGCGCGGTTGATCTCGTCGGCCAACAGCAGGTGAGTGAACACCGGCCCGAGGGAGGTTGAAAATTCACCGGTGCGCGGGTTGAAAATTCGCGTTCCCACGAGGTCGGCCGGCACGAGGTCAGGCGTGAACTGGATGCGCTTGAACGTGCCCCGCAGCGTGGCGGCGAGTGTCTTCACGGTCAGCGTCTTCGCCAGACCCGGCACACCCTCGACGAGCAGGTGGCCCTGCGCGAGCATGGCGACCATCACCCGCTCGAGGAAGTGATCTTGGCCGACGACAACCCGTTTCACTTCGTAGAGGATGGCTTCCATCAGCGTGGCCGCGGCGCTGCTTTTGTTGTCGTTCGCTGATTGCATCGGTGGGCTCGAAGTGAATTTCAGAACGGGGGCATGCCGGCCGCGGCCGCCGCGTTTTCGATCGGTACCGCAAAACCGATGCCAATGAACACACGCTGGCGCGACGGGTTCAGGATGGCAGTGACGATGCCGACCACTTCGCCGTCCATCGTGACCAGCGGCCCGCCGGAATTGCCCGGGTTGGCGGCCGCGTCAAACTGGATCAGGTTGGTCAGCCTTTGCTGGCCTTCGGGCGAGCGGAACTCGCGCTTCAATCCTGAGACCACGCCGGCCGAGACCGACGGGCCAATGCCGAAAGGGAAGCCAACCGCCACCACCTGGTCGCCCGGTGCGAGGTCGGTGGTCGAACGCATGGTGGCCGCTTCCAGGTCGTCGGGAATGGTCTTGGCCCGCAGCACCGCCATGTCGTTCTGTGGCTGCCTGCTGACGACGACGGCTTCTGACTCGCTCCCATCCGCGAAAGTGACCTTGATGCGTTTGGCACCGCTGATCACGTGCAAGTTGGTCAGGATGGTGCCGTTGTCGATGACGACAACGCCGCTGCCCACGCCGCGTTCGGCCATCTCATTGGCCTGGTCGTCGCTGCCGTCGTCACCGTCAGTCATGAGCCCGACCACGCGCACCACCGAGCCGATCACGGCTTCGTAGGCCTTGGCAGCTTGAGAGGGCAGAGGTTTTCCGTCGAGCGACTGGCGCATCGCGGCGTCGATTTGCTTGAGGGTGAGGGGGGCTTGTTTCGGCGCGAAAGCGCCGCTCCAGATCAGCGCGCCGAGCACCACGGCTAAGGCCGAGGCCCACAGGCTGCGCTCATGGCGCGCCGCGAAACCGCGCTGGCCAGGCTTTAGGAGTGGGATGGATGGTGGCGGCACTGCCGCACCGGCGTCAGAGGGCTCCGCCGGTACGGCGGCGGGTGGCCGCGAGCGGCTGTAGAGCGGTGCCTTCTTCATCAGCTGCATCTCGATTGGCGCATGTGACCGGACCCCTGGGCAACCCTTCGAGACCTGCTCGGACCGTTGCGTTGCAACAGTAGCACGGCCGCCATCCCTCGTGTTGCGACTGCCGCATCGCAGTTCGGAAAGGGCCGGTCGCCAAAGCGGCGTCTAGCTTGCGCCACGTTCGCCTGCTCTGGAGGCGCCGGGAAACGCTGAGCCTTTGCGCCGCGCCCGCGCGATTCCTCGCCGTCGATTCGGTCGCGCGCGCTTACGCGTGACTGACCTCAAAGCACACCATCGAATGATGAAAGCTCTGCTTTCGAACAATTGCCCGGCAGCTGAAACTGATTGTCAAGAGCGCTTGGATCGACATGCGATCTGCCGCGGTCACGTGCGAGAAGGGAGGTTGCAGTTGCGCGACACCATACAGTTTGTAGGGTGTCGCACTTCAAACCTGAGCCTGCCCAGTCGCGCATCAAACTTGACCCGGCCCTGCATCAAGGAATTACGTTGATCGTGATCGACAACGGGTTGCCAGCGGTACCTGTCGCACCGGTTGCCGAGTAACCAGTGGCTTTTATCGTGTACGTTGTACCAGCCACTGGTTTCCAAGCCGTGTAAACAGGGCTAGCTGAGTTGCCGTTGTCGCCCAGGAGCGCCCAAGGCGCATTATTTTCGGTCTGCGTCACGGAGGTGCCCGCGGCTGTACTCGTCACAAACCTGACACTTTTCTCGCTGCCACTTCCGGTCGCCTTGATGCTGATACTCGCCACCGTCAAACTGCTCAAACTGAGGGTGAAGGGCGACGAAAGCGTGGCGTAAAAGCTGCCGTTGCCCGCGTTGACCAATTCCATCTTGGTGATGTCGGTCCAACTATCGACTTTTTGAACAGATTTTTCATTACTATTACCATTAGTAAAAGGTATTAGTTAAGGTTTATTAATAAAACAGAGAAACCGCGTCTTCTCGTCAATATTTTAAGTTAATGCATATTGCAAAACTTAAAGTAACATGAGTTGAATGCCTTTGTGATATTTTCCTTAAAATACTCCAGGCAAACTTTTTCTAAAAAGCAATGATTATTTCTTGTGTAAATATATACCATCGTCGATTGAGCGCGCGCTCAAAAAGCGTAACGCCCATTAATTGCGTGAACTAAAGCAGCTATTTCTTGTGTGCAAAACCGCAATTCAATGATGTTTGGTGAATTTTTCTCGGGCAAATGTGAGATCTGCCCTAATTACAGATGAGGCGGAGGCAAATGCCCTTAAGCTGAATCCTTAACCTCGATCTGCGCCAGCGGAACCAAGTCGTTGATGTGATTAGAGAAATGGCAAGCGTAGGCGGTTCCAAGCTTGAAGCACGACACCGTGGATGAGCTTTATCGGCGCATCGGGGCCGTGCAGCCAGCGCTGGCCGACCAAGTGCAGGATGTTCATCGCCAGAGCTGCAAGTTGGCCTACCGGATAGCGGGTGTCAAACTTCCAGCAAGGCATGATGTTGTTCATGTGGATCGACACGCACTGCCATCTTGATGCCCCGGAGTTCGATGCCGACCGGGACGACGTGGTGCATAAAGCCCGCTCTGCCGGGCTTGGCCAGATCGTCGTGCCCTCCGTGGAGGTGGCGAACTTTGAGACGGTTCGGGCGCTTGCCCACAGCCATCACTTCGCCTACGCGCTGGGCATTCACCCGCTGTTCACGGCCCGTGCGCTCGAAAGCGACCTGCTGCGGCTGCGCGAAGCGCTGGTGGCGAACCGCGACGACCCCCGCCTCGTGGCCGTCGGAGAGATCGGCCTCGACCATTTTGTGCCCGGCCTCGACCCCGAGCGCCAGCAATACTTCTACCAAGCTCAGCTCGAACTGGCGCGCGAGTTCGGGCTGCCGGTGATCCTGCATGTTCGGCGCTCGGCCGACACCATGCTGAAGCACCTGCGCTTGATCAAGGTGGGTGGGGGCATCGCTCACGCTTTCAACGGCAGCGAACAACAGGCGCTCGCCTTCGTCGGCCTCGGTTTCAAGCTGGGGTTCGGTGGTGCGGTGACCTTCGAGCGGGCCTTGCAGATCCGCCGCCTCGCGCAGACTCTGCCGCTGGAGGCGATCGTGCTCGAAACCGATGCGCCCGACATTCCACCGCACTGGCTCTACCGTACGGCCGCGCAGCGCGCGGCAGGCGAGACTTCGCGCAACGAACCCGGCGAGTTGCCGCGCATCGCGGCCAGCTTGGCCGAACTGCGCGGGCTGTCGCTCGGCGAACTGGCACTGGCCACATCGGCAAACGCACGCGTGGCCTTGCCTGGGCTGGCACGCCTGAGTTTGTGATGGTCGGTCTGCTCCAAGGCCTCGGACCGATCGCCGATGCGGCCACTCGCCTCGTTGTGCTCGGCAGTTTCCCCAGCGTGGCATCGCTCGCGGCGCAGCAGTATTACGGCCACCCGCGCAACCACTTCTGGCCGATCATCTCTGCGATCTGGAATGTCAATTTGATGCTGTTGCCCTACGCGCAGCGCATTGAGGCGATCCGCGTTCGTGGCCTCGGCCTGTGGGACGTTTACGCTCGCTGCGAGCGCGAGGGCAGCCTCGACAGCGCGATCAAACACGCGCAGCTCAACGACCTCGCCGGCCTGAAGGCCCGCGCGACGCAATTGCAGGCCTTGGTGCACAACGGAGGCGAATCGTCACGCGCGCTCAGGAATACAGAGCCGCTCGGCGTTGTGGTCCACCGCCTGCCGTCGACCAGCCCGGCCAACGCGAGCTGGAGCTTCGAGCGCAAGCTGGCCGCGTGGCGTGCGGTGTTTGAACAACATGGCATGGCCTGAGAGGGTGGCATCGGCTTGTTCCAGCGGGCTCGGCACGGACTCCATCCTGGCGTGCGGCTGCTGCTGATCGCAGCGGTCTCGTTTGGGTTGGGATGGTCTCTTTTGCCGGTTGGTCGAGCTGCCATTCATGGAGGTGAATCAGCCCTCTGTTCCGAGACTGTTCACAATGCGCAGGCCCGACGTGGTGGCCGATGGTGCGGCATCCATGAGCACGTACAAATGAACCATGAAAGCGCCACAAAAGAACCATGAACCAGCCCGAACTGGCCCCGGCCACGATCTCCGAAGCCGACGGGGTGCGTTACCTGCACTTGGGCACGCCCTGGGTTCAGGGCGCCATGCGCATCCGCCAATCTCTCAAGCTTGAACTCGACTAGGTGCAGCGGATGATGGTCTGGATGCTTCTGCGCCCGGCTTCTGAACTGACGAAAGGCGAAGCGGTGCAACTCGGTTTGGGTGCCGCTGCGATCACACGCTTTTGCCACAGCACGCTGCGCATGCGAACCACCGCGGTCGAATTGAACCCGACCGTGATCCAGGCCTGTCGAATGTTCTTTCGCCTGCCCGAAGACTCGGCGCGGCTTCAGGTGTTGCGGATGGACGCTGCGGCCTACGTGGGCGACGCCGCCCGCGCCGATTCTGTGCAGGCCTTGTGCGTTGATCTCTACGACCACGACGCTGCCAGCCCCGTGCTCGACAGCGAAGCTTTCTACCGCGATTGCCACCAAGTTCTTGGTGACGGTGGCGTGATGAGCGTGAACCTGTTCGGCCGCGACGCCAGCTTCGAGCGCAGTGCCCAGCGCATCGCCGTCGCCTTCGGTGCGGCACAGGTCTGGAGCCTGCGCCCTACGAAAGAAGGCAACACCATCGTCGTGGCGTTGAAGAACGCGCCGATGCCGGATCGAGAGGCGCTTGAACAGCGCGCCGAAAGCATCGAAAAGCGCTACAAGCTGCCGGCGAAAAAGTGGCTGCGCATGATCCGCCCGCTGAAGGGGCAAGCCACCGACATGAGCAGCGCCGACCCGGCATGATTTCACGCTGACACAAGCCCGAGACAAACCCGGCATTCGGCCTCGCCGGGCGCGGGGTACGCTACAGCTATCGCCCACCTTGCTCACCTTGCCGGCCGCCCATCGAAGTCGCCGTCGATCACCGCACGCATGAACGCAGCCACCCGACCCAAGACCCTCGACTCGGCCAACAAGCTCGAACTGAGCCAGTTGCTTGGCTGGCTGCGTGAAGACAAGGTGATCAGCCCGCAAGACGCGGTCGAGACTGCCAGGCGTTTTTCCACCAGCCACAGCGCACAACACCCGATCACGCGGCTGGCCAGCGCCGGCCTGCTGCGCAGCGGCAGCACCAAGCCACTCGATGCAGAAGCCATCACCGAATGGCTGGCCAAGCGCACCGGCTTGGCCTACCTGCGCATCGATCCGCTGAAGGCCGACGTGGGGCGCGTCGCTGAGGTGATGTCGATCAACTATGCTGAACGGCGCCGCGCCTTGCCGCTCAACGTGGGCCTCACCGAAGTCACGATCGCAACCTGCGAGCCGCTCGACATCGGCTGGGTCGGCGAGATTGAAGGCCACACCCGCAAGAGCGTGAAGCTCGTGCTGGTGAGCCCGCTTGAGCTCAAACGCTACACGACCGAGTTCTACACACTTTCACGCTCGGTGCGCAACGCCACCAAGGCTGGCGAAACGTCGGCCGCGGCGAGCTTCGAGCAGCTGGTCGAGCTGGGCAAGACCAACAAGGCACTCGACGCGAACGACCAGGGTGTCGTGCAGGTGGTCGACTGGCTCTGGCAGTACGCGATCGACCAACGGGCCTCCGACATCCACCTCGAACCGCGTCGTGAACGCAGCGTGATTCGTTTTCGCATCGACGGCGTGTTGCAGACCGTCTACCAGCTGCCCCCTGGCGTGATGAACGCGATGATTGCGCGCGTGAAACTGCTCGGCCGCATGGACGTGATCGAAAAGCGCCGCCCACTAGACGGCCGCATCAAGACCCGCAACCCCGCCGGCGAAGAAGTCGAAATGCGTTTGTCGACCCTGCCCACAGCGTTTGGCGAAAAGATGGTGATGCGCATCTTCGACCCCGAGACCACGGTCAAGGAGCTCGACGGCCTTGGGTTCGGAAGCCACGACGGCAAGCGCTGGGAAGAGCTCGTTGCCAAGCCCAACGGCATCATCCTGTTGACCGGCCCCACCGGTTCGGGCAAGACCACCACGCTGTACTCGACACTGCGCCGCCTCGCGACCGACGAAGTCAACGTCTGCACGATCGAGGACCCGATCGAAATGATCCAGCCGGCGCTCAACCAGACACAGGTGCAGCCGCAGATCGACCTGAACTTCGCCGAGGGGCTGCGCGCCCTGATGCGCCAAGACCCAGACATCATCATGGTCGGCGAAATCCGCGACCTCGAAACCGCCGAGATGGCGATTCAAGCCGCGCTCACCGGCCACCTCGTTTTCAGCACGCTGCACACCAACGATGCGCCCTCTGCCGTGACCAGGCTCGCCGACCTGGGCGTGGCGCCATACATGGTGGCTTCAACACTGATTGGCGTGCTCGCGCAGCGCCTCGTGCGCACGCTGTGCGTGAACTGCAAGCAGCCCGACGACGACACTACGCGCGAACATCTCGACGAAGCCATCAAGCCCTGGCGACTCAACGGCAGCGTGAAGCCCTACAAGCCCGTGGGCTGCCTCGATTGCCGCATGACGGGCTACCGCGGCCGTGCCGGGCTCTACGAGTTGCTGACCCTGACGGACGCCGCGCGCGCACACATCCACCCTGTGCCCGACATCGACAAGCTGCGGCGCCAAGCCGTGAAAGACGGCCTGCGTCCGCTGCGCCTGGCTGGCGTCATGAAGATCGCCGAAGGCGTGACCACGCTCGACGAAGTGCTGCGCGTCACGCTACCTTGGGAGTGACTCTGTGGTGTCTCCAGGCGCGTGCCTCGCGCCTGTGCACGCTGCTTTCATACGTACAAACCACACGGGCCGCACGTTGTCGCGTGCCTAGAATTCGTCGCATCCAAGATGACGAGCGAGGAACGCCACGTGAAGATCAAGAGTCAGCGAGATTTTTTTTCGGGTTTGATGTTTTTGGGGGTTGGCGTGGGGTTCGCAGTCGGCGCCACAAACTACTCGATGGGCAGCTCCGCGCGCCCGGGCGCGGGCTACTTCCCACTGATCTTGAGCGTGATCATGGCGATCCTTGGCGCGGTCGTGCTGTTCAAGTCGCTCACGATCGAAACCGAAGGTGGTGACCCGGTCGGTGCTTTCGCGTGGCGGCCGCTGATCGTGATCGTCGCTTCCATTGCGGTGTTCGGCGCCGCCTTGCCGCGCCTGGGCATGTTCGCCACCATTCCGCTGCTGATCATCATGGTCAGCTTCGCCGGCGAGGAGTTCAGCTGGAAAGGCGTCATTGCCAACTCCATCGTGCTGACGGCCGGTTCTTGGGCCATTTTCATCTGGGGTCTGAACCTGACGATTCCGCTCTTGCCGGCCTTCATCAGCAGCTGAACCCAAACGTCACAAAGACAACAACATCATGGACTTGCTCAACAACCTCGCGCTCGGCTTCGGCGTCGCGTTCACTTTGCAGAACCTCAGCTACGCCTTCTTCGGCTCGGTGCTGGGAACGCTGATCGGCGTGCTGCCGGGCCTTGGCCCCGTCGCCACGATCGCAATGCTGCTGCCCTCGATCTACGCTCTTGACGCAACGCCCGCGCTGATCATGCTCGCCGGCATTTACTACGGCGCGCAATATGGCGGCTCGACCACGGCGATCTTGATCAACGTGCCGGGCGAGTCGAGCTCGGTCGTGACCGCGATCGACGGTTATGCGATGGCACGTCAGGGCCGTGCCGGCTCTGCGCTTGCCGCGGCCGGCCTGGGTTCTTTCTTCGCCGGTTGCGTTGGCACCATCATCATCGCTGCGTTCGCGCCACCGCTGACCGAACTGGCGTTCAAGTTCGGCCCGGCAGAGTACTTCTCGCTGATGGTGCTGGGCCTGATCGGCGCGGTGGTGCTGGCCTCGGGATCGCTGATCAAGGCGATCGCGATGATCATCCTGGGCCTCTTGCTCGCGCAGATCAACACCGATGTGATTTCGGGCACGGCCCGCTACAGCTTTGACATCGCGGAACTCACCGACGGCATCGGCTTCGTCGTGATCGCGATGGGCGTGTTTGGCTTCGGCGAGATCATCTCCAACCTGGGCATGCCCGCAGAGCACCGCGAAGTTTTCACGAAAGACGTGAAAGGTTTGTGGCCAACCAAGCAAGATTTCAAAGACGCCTGGCCGGCAGTGATCCGCGGTACTGCGCTCGGCTCGGTCCTCGGCGTACTGCCGGGCGGTGGCGCGCTGCTGGCTTCATTCGCCGCCTACACGGTCGAGAAAAAAATGAAGGGTCGGCCTGGCGAAGTGGCATTCGGCAAGGGCAACATCCGCGGCGTGGCCGGCCCGGAGAGTGCCAACAACGCGGGTGCGCAAACCTCGTTCATCCCGATGCTCACGCTCGGCATTCCGCCGAATGCGGTGATGGCGCTGATGGTCGGTGCAATGACGATCAAGGGCATCCAGCCCGGCCCGCAAGTCATGACGAGCAACCCGCAGTTGTTCTGGGGTCTGATCGCTTCAATGTGGGTCGGCAACGCGATGCTCGTGATCCTGAACCTGCCGCTGATTGGCATTTGGATCAAGCTGCTCACCGTGCCCTACAAGTACCTATTCCCGGCCATCACGCTGTTCTGCTGCATTGGCGTGTACACGCTGAACAACAACAATTTCGACGTGTACCTGACGGCCGTGTTCGCGGTCATTGGCTACCTGTTCTACAAATTGAGTTGCGAAGCGGCGCCGCTTTTGCTCGGCTTTATTCTTGGGCCGATGATGGAGGAGAACTTGCGCCGTGCGCTGCTACTTTCGCGCGGCGACTGGAGCGCGTTCGTTACCCGGCCGCTGTCGGCCGCGCTGCTCGCGATGGCGGTTCTGCTGATCGTGATCGTGCTTCTGCCCTCGATCAGCAAAAAGCGCGAAGCCACCTTCCAGGAAGACTGACCGCGACGTGCGCCGGCGCGCTGCTCATCGCGGCGCGCTGTCGGCCAGCGGGCTGCGCAAGCCAATCCACGCGACTGTCACTGGCCCGTCGCAGCATCCCTGAAGGCGAGCTGGCGTGTCGGTGCCGGGCTTAAATGGCTTTCACCGCAACTGCTGTGGTTGGATGCGCAATCAGTGCAGTCCGGGCGCTGAGCTTTCTAGCGCGTCGCGTCGCGGATGATTTGGGCGACGAAGGCGCGGGCGGGTTGGCAGTCAGAAGCTCGCCCACTCATCAGTGCCCGTCTTGGCCAATGTCGACTCGGCAGCCGGAGTAGTCTGAGCGGGCTGTTTCGCAACGGCCGAATTGGCTGAGAAGTTGCGGCGCGTGACGTTGACAGCCCGGTTGGGGCTGCGCCGCTCGGCGCCGCGGTTGAGGGTTTGGGCCACCGGTGCTTGGAGGCTGTCGTCGTCACCGAGTTTGAACATCGTGACCACTTCAGCCAGTTCGGCAGCCTGCTGCTTAAGACTGTCGGCAGCAGCGGCCGACTCCTCGACAAGGGCAGCATTCTGCTGCGTGGCTTGGTCGAGCTGGTTGATGGCATCGCCCACCTGTCTGATGCCCTGCGTCTGTTCAATGCTGGCCGAGCTGATCTCGGCGATCAGATCAGCCACGCGTTTAACCTGTGCGACGATGTTCTCCATCGACTTGCCTGCGTCGTCGACCAGTTTGGAGCCGGTTCCCACGTTCTCCACGCTCACGCCGATCAGCGCCTTGATCTCTTTGGCGGCGCTGGCTGAACGCTGAGCCAGACTGCGCACTTCGGAAGCTACGACCGCGAAGCCGCGGCCCTGCTCGCCGGCCCGCGCCGCCTCGACTGCTGCGTTCAAGGCCAGGATATTGGTCTGGAAAGCGATGCCGTCGATCACGCTGATGATGTCGCTGATCTTCTTTGAGCTGGCGGTAATGGCCTCCATGGTGCTGACCACCTGGCCGACCACCAGACCACCTTTGGCCGCGGCCTCGCTGGCGCTGGTGGCGAGTTGATTGGCCTGACGTGCCGTGTCGGAGTTCTGCTTGACCGTGGACGTCAGTTGCTCCATCGAAGCGGCTGTCTGTTGCAGGTTGCTGGCTTGTTCCTCGGTGCGCTGCGACAGGTCGGCGTTGCCGGTCGCGATCTGAGTGCTGCCGGTGGCGATACTGTCGCTGCTCTGACGCACTTTGCTGACAACTTGCGCCAGGCTGTCGCGCATGGCCTTCATGGCCCCCAGCAGGCTTGTCGTGTCACCGGGCCTGGTATGCACGTCAACGGTCAGATCGCCATCGGCGATGCGCCGAACCAGAATCGCGGCATAGGCGGGTTCGCCGCCCAGCTGGCGAAGCAGGCTGCGCGTGATGAGCCATGCGCTCAAGGCTCCGACGGCGCACACCGCAAGCATCAATCCCAGGCTGATGATCGTGGCGCGCTGGGTTGCCTCGTGGGCCTGCGCCACCGCTGCGGCCGAGTTGGCAACGATCTTGTCGCCTACTTGTTCAAGCAACTCGGCCGGTGCGCGGTCCATTCCCTTTACCGCGCCATCACCGGCAGCTGATTCGAAATTGGCCGCCTTGAAGGCTTCGAAGCCCTTGCGGTAGCCCGCACTCATCGCCGCATGCGCTTGAGCGAACTTCTCTACCAGCACGCGTGCTTCGCCGTCCGGCAGCGCCGCCTGCAGCGTGCGTGCGGATGTCGTCACATCGCTCTCGTGCTTCTGGAATGCATTCCAGTACTTGTCCAGCTGCTTGGGGTCCTTGCCCCGCAGCAAGGTGTTCTTCCATTCCTGCACCTGGGTCTTGAAATCGACCAACATCTGGGCCGCCATTCGCTCTTGCGCATAGTCGACATTGATGACTTTGACATACGTCGTCACCGCTTGATTCAGCTTGTAAATACCGAACAGTCCGGCTGCCACCGCGAGCAACAGTGAAGCGCCGATGAACAATGGAAGTTTGAGACTGAGCCTCATATTTTTCGGCAGATTCATACTGTGATCGCCGTTCCGCGAATTGAGTATGGTGACGGTTCAGCACACTTGCGCAGCCGCATTCAGCAATCCCGAATCTGCCGCTACTGAATATTGACTGAAAACCGCCAGCATCGGTTTGGCCTGAACTTCTCAGTCTGTGACAGAAGCCAGGAGAGTGTGAGTGTTCTAGCAATATCGGTCGATCTGCAGACCACTTGAGGCACCGAAACAGCGGTGGTCATTGGGCAAAGCCGATTTCTTGTGTTCGGCGCCAAAAGCGACGCGACGCGAGTCGGGCAAATGCAGAAGTGCCGTCGGCTGGCACCCCCTGGCCGTCAGATCAGCGCGTCTTTCCCCGCACGGCCGGCTCACTTCGCGCAGGTCATGCCGCCAGCCTGCAGCGTGATCATGGCGGTGATCGCCAAGGTGTTCATCGTTTGCACCTGTGAAAGCTCACGCTGAGGCGTTGGCCGGCGCGCTCGAGCCACAGTTGTATGCGCTGAGGCTTCACAAGCTCTAACCAACTGACGTTGACCGGCGCGGCCAATACGACAGCGCACAGTGGCCCGCACAGAAATCGCGCTTTACCGCGGTCTTTCCCAGCCCAGTGTTCGACGCGTGATGCCCTTTGAGCGAAGCGGCGATGTCGATGCCATCATCACGCCAACGCGTCACGTCACAGTGTCGCGTCGCCCTATCACCAATTCGAGAGCGCAGCGATGACCTCACACTTCGACTGGAACACTGGTTACCCGAGCCAGCGCCTTCCGGTGTTCGGCCGCAATGTCGTTTCCACCTCGCACCCGCTCGCATCGCAGGCTGGTCTGCGCATGCTGAACCAGGGGGGCAATGCGGTCGATGCGGCGATTGCCGCGGCGGCGGTGATCACGCTGACGGAGCCGGTCAGCAATGGTCTTGGCTCTGATGCGTTTTGCCTGCTGTGGGACGGCAAGGCCCTGCACGGCCTGAACGCTTCAGGCGGCGCGCCGCAGGCCTGGACGCCCGAGTACTTCAAGCGCAAGTACGGCGTTGACTCCAAGACCCCGCCAATGCGTGGCTGGGACAGCGTGACCGTGCCCGGCGCCGTGGCCGGCTGGACCAGCATGAGCGAACGCTTCGGCAAGTTGCCGTTTGCTGACCTGCTTCAGCCCGCCATCGAGATCGCCGAGCGCGGCTACGCGGTGCCGGTGGTCGTGCGGCAGAAATGGGCCGCGGCCGTGCCGCTGCTGCAAGACCAGCCTGGCTACCGCGAAGCCTTCATGCCGCACGGCCGCGCGCCGAATGTGGGCGAGCTGTTCCGTTTGCCGGCAGCCGCGCGCACATTGCGGCTGATCGCTCAGAGCAAGGGCGCGGCGTACTACGGCGGCGAGATTGCCGAAGCCGCGGCACGGCACGCGCGCGAGCATGGCGCGGCAATCACTGCCGAAGACTTCGCGGCGTACAAGCCGGAGTGGGTCACGCCGATCAGCATGGACTACGCCGGCCACACACTGCATGAAATTCCGCCCAACGGCCAAGGCATTGCTGCGCTGATGGCGCTCGGCATCCTGCGTTCATTCGACATCGCTTCGCTGCCGGTCGATGGCGCCGAGTCGCAGCATTTGCAGATCGAAGCAATGAAGCTTGCGTTCGCTGACGTTTACCGGTTCGTTGCGGAGCCGACGAGCATGGAAGTGAGCGTCGAACAGATGCTGGCCCCGGCGTACCTTGCGTCGCGCGCAAGGCTGATCGACCCGATGCGCGCGCAAGACTTCGGCGCCGGCAACCCTGTGAAGGGTGGAACGATCTACCTCTGCACCGCCGACGAGAGTGGCTTGATGGTGAGCTTCATTCAGAGCAACTACCTGGGCTTTGGCTCGGGCGTGGTGGTGCCTGGGTACGGCCTTTCGCTGCAAAACCGCGGTCACGCATTCAGCCTTGATGCGCGCAGCCCGAACGTGGTGGCACCAGGCAAGCGGCCGTTCCACACCATCATTCCGGCCTTCCTCACGCGACCCGGCGCCAGCGGCCCCGAGGCGGTGATGAGCTTTGGTGTGATGGGTGCGAACATGCAGCCGCAAGGCCACCTGCAGACGCTGGTGCGCATGCTTAACTACGCGCAGCAGCCTCAGGCCGCTTGCGATGCGCCGCGCTGGCGCTACAACGCTGGGCTCGAGATCAACGTTGAAGCGGCGATGAATCCGGCCACCGTGCAGGCTCTGGTGACACGCGGCCACCGCGTCGAGGTCATCAACGACAGCTACCAGGACTTCGGCGCCGGGCAGTTCATCTGGCGCCTCGGCGACCCAGCGACTGAAGGTTATGTCGCCGCCAGCGACCCGCGCCGCGACGGGCAGGCCGTGGTCTCTTAGCCATGACCGCCCCGAGTTCACGGCGTTCGCTGCAAGCGAGGGGCGCATCAGCGCCTTCGAGCGTTTGAAGCGGCGCGCGGGGGTGATCGTGGTTGACACGCTCGCCGCGGCGATCGGCCTCTGCGAATCGCTCGGCTTCGCGCGTGCTGCAGCCTGCTGGCACATCAAGCGGCGGTCAGCCGCTCCCGCTCCATAGAATCGTTCGCGATGCCTTCAAACGCCAGCCCGGCCGGCGCCGTGCCGACCCTTCCCCACCGCGCGCTCTGGCCGGGCCTGCTACTCGCCATTCTCGGTGCCATCGGTTTCTCAGGTAAGGCCATCATCGTCAAACTGGCGTACCGGCACGGCGTGGACGCGGTCACTCTCATCACGTACCGCATGTTGTTCGCGCTGCCGATGTTCCTGCTGCTCGCGTGGTGGGCAGGGCGCGGCAAGCCGCCATTGACGGGCCACGACAAATTGGTCGTGCTCGGCCTCGGCTTTACCGGCTACTACCTCGCGAGTTTTCTCGACTTCGCTGGTCTGGCCTTTATCAGCGCCAGCCTCGAACGGCTGATCCTGTACCTGAACCCGACGATCGTGCTGTTGATCGGCCTCATCGGCTTCAAGCGCCAGGTGACGCGGGCCCAAGTGATCGCGCTCGGGCTCAGCTACTGCGGGGTGTTGCTGGTGCTCGGCGGCGAGGCCACGCTTGTTGGCGGCCACGTGGCGCTCGGTGCTGCGCTCGTGTTCGGCAGCGCGGTGAGTTATGCCGTCTACCTTGTCTACAGCGGCGAGGTGGTACAGCGCTTCGGCGCGCTTCGCCTGACCGGTCTAGCCACCAGCGTGGCTTGCGGGCTGTGCATCGTGCAGTTTCTGGTGTTGCGGCCGATGAGTGCGCTGCATGTCGCACCCCAAGTGATCTGGCTCTCGATGTTGAACGCCACCGCCTGCACCTTTGCGCCGGTGCTGATGGTGATGATGGCGATCGAGCGCATCGGCGCCGCGGCTGCCGCGCAAACCGGCATGATCGGGCCGATTTCGACCATCCTGATGGGCGTTTTGATTCTCGAAGAGCCGTTCACCTTGCGGGTGGCTGTCGGCACGCTGCTGGTGTTGGCCGGAATTTGGTTGTTGGCAAAATGGAGGTGAACGATGGACCTGGGACTGAACGGCAAATGGGCGCTCGTCTGTGCTGCGAGCAAGGGCCTGGGCAAGGGCTGCGCGGCGGCGCTGGTGCGCGAAGGCGTGAATGTGGTGATCACCGCGCGCGGAGTCGGAGCGCTCGAAGCCACTGCCGCCGAGCTGCGTGCAATGAACGGCGGCGAAGTGCGAAGCGTGGCCGGCGACATCACCACGCCAGAAGGCCGGGCCGCCGCACTCTCCGCCTGCCCGCAGGTCGACATCCTGATCAACAACGCCGGTGGCCCGCCGCCTGGTGATTTTCGCGAGTGGGACCGTGACGATTGGATCAAGGCGCTCGACGCCAACATGCTCACCCCGATAGCGCTGATGAAGGCCACCGTTGACGCGATGGCGGCGCGCGGTTATGGGCGTGTGGTCAACATCACCTCAGGGTCGGTCAAGGCGCCGATCGGCGTTCTCGGCCTGTCGAACGGCGCGCGCAGCGGGCTCACCGGTTTCGTGGCGGGCCTGGCGCGCAGCTCGATCACGGCGCGTGGTGTCACGATCAACAGTCTGCTGCCCGGCGCCTTTGCGACCGAGCGACTGCGCGCCACGATGCGGGCTGGCGCAGCCAATTCCGGGCAAGACCCCGATGCCGCGTTGAAGGCGCGCGAGCGGGCGATACCAGCGCAACGCTTCGGCACAGCCGAAGAATTCGGCGCGGTGTGCGCTTTCATGTGCAGCATGCAGGCGGCCTACCTGACCGGACAAAACCTGCTGCTCGACGGCGGTGCATACCCCGGCACGTTCTAAGCCTCTTGCCGCGGGCGTGGCCAAGCTAACGTCACATCGGACTGGAGTGTGGCCGGCCAGCGCGCGCTAAACGGGCATCGGTGCGCCGCAGTTCCAGCACTGCTCAAACGGTCCGTCGATCACCTCGCGGCAGCCGGGGCAAGCCCAGCGGCGGTGGGGTGGGTTTTGCAGCTCCTTGAGCAGCGCGCCGGCATGCTCGAACTGGTCGGCGTGTTGCACCCACAACTCGGGCAGCGTTTGGTCGGGCGGCACCTCGCCCGCGATGCTGCTCGCGTATTGGCGCTGCACCGTGGTTGGCACGCCGGCATGGCTGAGCAGGTCAGCCCAGAGCGTTGCCAGCGCAAGGTTGGGGGCAGTGGTCAGGCGCTTCATGCCGCAGTGTCGTGCATTCCGCTGCTGCTGTGCACGACACCTCGGCAAGCCCAGACTGGGCGATGTCTGGCACGATAGTGGCCTCGTCAACGAACGCCCGGAGATCTGCATGACCCAGACCAGCCCCACCATTCGCGTTGACCAGCACGGCGGCGCACAAACCATGCATCTCGTCGACCTGCAGGTCGGCGAGCCCGGCCCGGGCGAGATTCGCATTCGCCACCATGCTTGTGGCCTGAACTACATC
>JBBRPV010000060.1:0-27493 GCA_038227445.1 Burkholderiales bacterium
AGGTGCCGTTGTCGGCCCCAACGGCGGCGGCGGCGGCAACGTCGTGCCGGTGGTGGGGCCATTTCCGGCCGACGGATCAGTCGGAGTTGTAGCGGGTGCAGGTGCGGGTGCGGGTGCGGGTGCGGGTGCGGGTGCGGGTGCGGGTGCGGGTGCAGGTGCGGGTGCGGGTGCGGGTGCAGGTGCAGGTGCAGGTGCAGGTGCAGGTGCAGGTGCAGGTGCAGGTGCTGGTGCTGGTGCTGGTGCTGGTGCTGGTGCTGGTGCTGGTGCTGGTGTAGGTGCTGGTGCTGGTGCTGGTGCAGGTGCAGGTGCTGGCGTCGGCGTGGCCCCGAGCGGCGGTGGCGGCGGCAGCTGGGTTCCTGTGGTCGGGCCATTGCCGGCCGACGGGTCGGTAGGCGTAGTTGCAGGCGCTGGCACCGGCACCGGCGACGGCGACGGCGACGGCGACGGCGAAGGCGAAGGCGAAGGCGAAGGTGCGGGCGACGGCGTCGGCGCCTGTGCCGGCGCGGAGGTTGGCGCAGGCGCAGCAGCCTGGGTCTCGCCGGCAATGATCTCAACCACTTGGCTGTAGACCTGAAAAGCTTCCACTTCGAGGCGCCGCGCGCCCCGCACCGTGGACGCGATCGGAGCAATCTGTACTTCGTCGCCAACCGGGTTCGATGCGGTCACACCAGCGCGTGGCGCACGCAGGAACAAGCCACCACCGGCAGCCGCGCGCAAGGCTGCGCCTCCTGCCGGCCCGGCCGACAAGTCGATGCTGGCGCCGTCGAGCAGGCGGATCTCGCCGGCGGTCGTACCGATTCGAACCTCGCCACCAGCGCCACCAGTGCCGGTGGCATTGGCCCTCAGCGTGGCGCCCGGGCTCAACTCCACATCAGCACCCGCCGCCAGCGTGATGCGCCCCCCTGAGATGCCATTCGCGTCGAGCGTGCCGGCCACGGTGAGGCTGCCAGCGTCGGCGGTCAAGGTGATCTGCTGTGCGCTCAAGCGGGTGCCGGCGGCGATCCGCTGGTCGCCGCCAAGGTTGCGCAATTCGATGCTGTGGGCGAAGTTGCCGGCGTGTGCCGCCAAGGTCGCCGACAGCGCAGTCGGGTCAACGGCAACACCGCTGTTGATCGTCAGTTCAGCACCTCGCGCACCGGCGCCCGACATACCGACAAGATCACCCTCGATGCGCACCGCGCCGCGCGGCGCAGCGATCAACAACGAGCCGGCGTCGCCCTTGCCTAGCGCCGACACGTCGATGCGCGCATCGTGCTCCACCAACACGTCACCGGCCACGCTGCGCAGTTGGATGCGTCCGGCCGCAAGGTCGGTCCCCTGGCCGTCGATGCTGGTTTGCTGGCCAGCCGCGCCCGTCACCGAGCCGGCGCGCAAACGCACGCCGTCTTCTGCGGCCGTGCCGTTGGCCAGCAGCTCGATGTTGCCGCCAGCAAGTTCGATGCGCCCGCCCTGATCGACCGAGCGCGCCGCGAGCAGCAGGCGTGCACCGGCCGCCGGCGGCTTCTCAGGTGTCGCCGTAACGCCAGAGGCTGTCACCGCGCTCGCCTCCACCCGAAGTGCTCCTTGCGCCACGATTTGCGTGTCGCTCGCGCCGGTGGCGCGAATCACCGGTGCGTCGAGGGTGATGCCGCCCGCCGTTGCCAGGCCGTGCTGGCCCGACAGCTGCAACTCTCGCTGCGCCAGCAAGCGCAGATCGCTCGTGCCGCCGATGGCCTGAATGCCGCCGGCCAAGCGCAGCGTGCCGCTTTCGGCGTTGTTGCCGGTAGCACTCACGATCAGGTGGCCTGTGCCTGTTGCTGCCGCTGCCGGTGCCAAGCCGGTGGTGTTGGTGAGTGTCACGTTGCCGGCCTGCACCCGCACCGTGCCGGCACCGCTGACCTGAAGGGTTGGCGCGTCGAGCCGCAGCGTGCGCTGGGTGGGCGAACCGAGCAGGGTTTCAGTGCCTGGCACGGCAGCGCTTTGCAGGTCGATGCTGGTGTAGCTGCGCAGTGTGAGCTGCTGCGCGCCACCGAGCTGAGCCGCAAGCGATGGCGTGAGCAGCAAGGCGTCGGCCGCCGCGGCGTCGGCGCCCACGACAATGCGCCCGGCACCGAGTGAGGCGTCGCCGCCAAGCACCGTGGCGTTGGCGTCGAGGGTGTTGCGGCGGCTGGCGTCGAGCACCAGCGTGCCCTGCCCCGCATCGAGCCGCGCGCCCGCGCCCACGTTCAAGTCGCCGCCTGCGGTGTTGGCGCCGCTGCGAAGCAGGGCCGCACCTTCAGCAGCCGCGATGCGCAGCGCAGCGCCGTTGCCTTGCAGCGAGTAAGCCTGCGGCGCGCTGGCAAGGGCCGTGTTTTCACGCGCCAGCAACACGCTGCCACTCTGCACGGTGACGCTGTCGCGCGCCGCCGCGATCAGGTCAGCGCTGACCAGCGCTTCGGCGCCGTTGACGAAGCCCACGCTGCGGGCCAGCACGTCGAGCTCGTTCGCGCCGGCACCACGCCGCGCGCCGAGCACCACGGTTTGCGCACCAAGCGCGCCGATCTGCGCTGCGTCGAGCAGCAGCCGCGACGCGGAATTGGCGGACGGGGCAGCCCCGCGCGCTGTGACCAGAATGTCTTCGGCCACGAAGTAGGCTTCACCACCGCGGCCCAGTGGCCGGCCCTGCGCGTCGCGTTCGACATCGAAGCGCGCTGCGCCCGCGACACTGGCGCGAGCCGCCGTGAGGGCGAGCGCTCCGGCGTCGGCCGGGCCGCGCGGCACGGCCTGGTCCAGGCCCGCGGCCCGCTCGGCGAAAAACAGGTCGGCGTCGTAGCTGCGAATTTCTGATGAACGCAGCGCGACGCTGCGCGGCACGATGCGCCAGGTGCGCGAGAGTGCTTCGCGGTAGTGGGTGCCGGCGTCGCCGAGCACAGCGCCAACGAGCGTGGAGCCATCGGCATTGCGCACCGATGCTCCAAGCGCCAGCGCGGCGCCGCTGCTGGCCGGGCGAATCAGGAACGCGCCCGGCAGCAGTGCGGCATATCGTGCCGGCAACAAGGTGTAGGTGCCGGCTGGCAGGGGCGCGCCATCACCGACCGTGATTTGCCGGCCGAGTGCCGGTGCGTTGGCGGTGAGCGAAGCGTCGTAGGGCGCAGCCCCAGTGACCGTGGGCGCGATCGCGAAGGAGCCATCGCTGCCGGTGAACACATCGGCCGAGCCCCCTGGGCCGGGCACGAACTGGCTGGCCACCAGAGTGCCACCACCCGAAAGATCAAGCGTCGCGCCGCTCGCCACAAAAACGCCGCCACTGGTGCCGGCATTGAGCTCGATGTTCTTGGCGGGCGCGGCGGTGATCGCGGTGGTGGCACCCGGCGCCACCCATTGGTCGCCCGTGACGCTTCCATATGGCACCAGGGTGCCGGCGCCAGAGACCGAGGTCAGGCTGCCGGCCGCGAGTGCGAGGCTTTCGGTGGCGTTGAGCACGATGCGGCCTTGCGGCGCTCGCAGCACGGCCGACTGTTCGATTCGCGCGGCGTTCACGGTCAGCGCGCCGCCCGCCACCAGCGGCAAGGCAGCGTTCGCATCACCGCCCGAGAAGCTCACGTCGTGGCCAGGCGCGTCTATCGTGTAGGCCACATTCGTGCCGGGGTACACCTGCTTCGCGCTCACGTTCACATCGGCCAGCGTGCGCAGCTCACCACTGAGCACACCCCCGCGTGGGCGCAATTGCAGGTCACCGCTGCTGCGCAGGTCGAGCGTGCCAATGCCTTGTGTGGCCATGCTGCCTTCAAGCACCAGCAGATCGGCTTGCACTGCCAGACGGCCAGTGCCTGGCGTGGCCGGTGCTGGCGGCGCAGTCACGCCCTGGGCCAAGGCGTCGGACACCGGCGGCGCGCCCGTCAACAGAACTTGCGCTGCACTGAGGCTGGCAGTGCCGGCGCTTGCAATCACGGGCGCGTCGAGCTTGATGTCGCGAAGCGGTGGCTGGCCGGCAGCGCTGGCGATCACGACACCCGGCTCAAGCCGAATGCTGTCGGGCGCGCCCCCCACCGGCGTGCGACCGGCCGTCGTGGCAGCGAACGAGGCCACACCCGACTCGCGCAGCAGTTGCGTCGACACCGAGGCCGCAGCGCCCACGCTGGCCGGTGCGAGCGCCAGGCCCGCAAGGCCGAGCCCCAGCGTGGTGCGAGCCGTGTCGTTGGTGATCAGCAATTCGCGCGCGGTGGGCGGACCCGATGCCGAGTCTTGCGCACTGCCGAGCGTGACGGCCAGCGTGCCGCCGGCAGCGCGCTGCGCTTCGGCCTGGGTGGGGCCGAGCCCGCCGTGCGCATCGAGCGTGCCTTCGAGGCGCGTGCTGCTCTTTCCGTTGAAGGCCACCGAGCCGGCCGTGCTGTTCACCGTCTGGCGCGTGTTGCGCAGCGCGCCGTCGCCACGTTGACCCACGTCAAGCTCGGCGCTGGCGCCGCTCACGTCGAGCGTGCTGCCGTGCTGCCAGACCAGCTGCGCCGGCAAGCTGCCCGTGGTGGCGATGTTGATTGCCCCGCCGCCGAGCACCCTGCCCTGAAGCAGGCCGTTGGTGCTGCCCGGCGTGAGCACGGTGACGCCAGAAACGTCGATGTGGCTGTCACCAGCGAGCCAGAGCCAGGTCGGAATTTGGTAAGACGCTTCGGAACTGATGGCATCGCGGGTCAGTGCCAGCGAGACACTGCCACCGTGCGCAACGATTTCGCCATGCAGCTCCAGCGTGGTGGCTGCCGACAGGCTCACGCGGGCCAACGGATCCAGCTCGATACGCACGCCTTCGCCGATGCGCAGGTTGCCGTCGCTGCGCGCATTGCCCAGCCCGGTAGAGCGCAGCGTCACGTTTACCGCCTGCGGCAGTTGCAGCGGCGAGCTGCCAACCTTCAACAGGTCGTCAGCGCGGCTGCCGGTCGGCGCCAGACGTGCACTCGCACCGGCCTGCCAACGCGCCTGCTGTGGGGCCAACTGAACACCGTCGTCGATGTGCAGGTAACGCCGGCCGTTCAGGTTGTAGCTGTTGAAACCGCCGCGCGAAAAATAACCAGCATCGAAGACGGTCTCGCTGGCCGAAGAAGGCACGCCGCTGCCAATGCGGATCGCGTCGGTGTCGATCGAAAACGAGCCGCCCCTGGCGAGAGAGTAGGCACCCAGCTCAGCGTGGCCCAGCTTGACCTGGCCGCCGGGCTGGAACAACAAGGCGTTTCGTGTGCCCGCCGCGAGGCCGATGCTGCCGGCATCGCCGCCCGTGACCACACCCGACGTGGACACAGTCGCGCCGCCAGAGACGTCCACAGCGGACCGCATGACGGCCGGGTCGAGCCCAAGCCCCGGCACGCCCTGGGCGTCGTTCAGTTCGAGGTTGGTGCCGGCGCTGATGCTGACCGAACCGCCCTTGATGTCGGCGCTGCTGCTCAGGCCGTCGAGCTGCTGGTTGACCCAGCGGCCCGACACGTTGAGCCGGGCGCCGTTCAACACGACTTTGTCGTTCAGGCTTTGGGCGCGAACGCTGCCACCGGCGCTGTGAATGTCGGCCCCGATCACGACCGCGTCGCGCGCCAGCAGTTGCACGCTGGCCAGCCCAGGCAGCGACAGCGTGGAGCCGGGTTGCACGGCGATGCTCTCGGCAGTGAGCCTGACGCTGCCAAAACCGCCTTGCGTGATGTCGGCCGCGGCCACCCTCGACGCCGGCGCATCACCGGCGGCAGTGGCATCGGCGAGCGCCTTCCATCGGGTGGTGGTGTCGGCCCAGAAGCCATCGCCCAAGGTCTGACGCGTGGCGGTCACCTGCAACTGGTCGAGCACGGGGCCGTCGTAGCCGACAGGCGAGAACGCCTTGGCATTGACAGCCGCACCGAGCGACAGGCTGCCGCCCTGCGCGAGCGTGTCGCGCCCCGCGAGCTGGCGTGCGCCCTGTGTGGTGGTGCCACTGATCTGGCCGTCGAGCACCACGGTGGGCGCTACGACGTTCAAGCTGCCGGCGTTCTTGCCCTGCACGTAGGCCGACTCAACCCGCCCGCCAGTGGCCGCGCCCCAATTCACCGTCGGGCCCCATCGGTCGAAGCTGCTGCCGTTGCGCGAGGCATCGATGGCCCGGCTGTAGAGCAGGTCGGAGGGGGCGTTGTTCAGCGTGTAGACGCTGCCATCGGCCGCAACCAGACGCGTCGGCCTCACGGTCGCTTCGGTGAAGTTCAGCTGCCCGCCAGACACGTCGATGCGCGAGCTGTCGTGCGCGAGCACCGCGCCTTCGGCACGCAGCGAAACCGTGCCGCCATCGGCGAGGCGCTCACCGACCGTGCGCTGCACGTCGGCGCGGTAGCTGGCCAGGTCACCCAGGATCGGCGAACTTGATCGAAGGTCTACGGTGACGCGGTTGCGCAGCAACAGGCCATTGCGCTGCAGCGGCGCGTCTTTCAGGTCGTTGCCGCCGAGCAGTTCGGTGGTGACGAAATTACGGGCCGCGCTGACGCTGGTGTCGGCGGTGCCCGACGCGTCGATCACAGCGTCGCGACCGATCACCACCACGGCACTGCGGCCGGCCTCGCCGGCATCGGGCTTGAAGCCCTGCTCCAGCGTGTTCGAGATGTACTCGGGCTTGAGCACGGCGCGCACGTTCACGCTCGCGCCTGGCGCAATCACCCGGGCTGCGTCGGCCAGCGTCACCGAGCGGCCCGCCAGCTCGACACGTGAACGCACGAAGGTGGCGTTGTCGTCGCTGGTCGGCAGCTTGCCGTCGCTGCCCGGCTGCTGATCGGGCAGCACTTCGGTCAGGCTGCCGGCACCGAGCACCAGCTCGCCGCTGCGCTGGGCGCGCTTGAAGCTCGCGTCGTTGGTGCCCGTGACGGCGGTGTTGACCCCCCCCTGCGCGAGCAACAGGATCGAACCCGACGCCGAGACACTGGTCGTTGCAGTGACCCGCCCGCTCTGATTCACCGCCAGGCCCACCAGCGTGGTGTTGCCGCGTGGCGTGTCGATGCTGCCGCTGGTGTGGTTGACGACACTGCCGTCGCCGCCGCCCCTGACGCTGCCGATGCGGTCACCCACCTCGACGAGCAGGCCGCGCGTGATCGGCACGTTGGCGTTGACCTCTGACGCGTAAAGGCTGGCCTCACCGCCGATCGTGTCGGTGGGCAGTTTCAGCGTGACTTCACTGCCCCCGGCCAGCACCGCCTGCCCGCCAGGCGTGGTGATGCTTCCAGCGTTCTCGACCCGCTTGGCAAACAAGAACACCCGGCCACCGTCGGCAGTGACGATGCTGGCGCCTTCTCCAACACGCACGAAGTTCTTCGAATCGATGAAGTCTTCGGGCGTGCCTTCGTAGCGGAACGCGGCAACGTTGTTGCCGGTGGTCAGGCTGTTGACGAGGCCAGTCTTGAACTCGGCGTCAGACAACGCCAGCGTCGAAGCGATCAGCGAGCCCACGTTCACTTGGGCGCCGCGGCCGAACAAGATGCCGTTCTGATTCAGCAGGTAGATTTCGCCGCCGTTGGTGGCGTTCAATCGGCCGAAAATTTGCGTGGGCGAGCCTGACATCACGCGGTTCAGGGCGCTGCCGTTCTTCAGCGCCATGTCGAAAGTGACCTGCGCGCTGGCGCCGATGTCGAAGCTGCCCCAGTTGTAGATCGCGCGTTGGCTGCTCTGCTCGATCACCATGTGCAGCGGCTCACCCGCAGCACGCGTCGGCCCGCTTGCCGGGCCGCTGCCGTAACTGCGCCAGGCCGTGCCGGCTTGGGGCAACTGCGGCAGCGCGTTCGGTTCGGGCGGCAGCAGGTTCGGCGCACGGCTCGGCACCGTTGAGCTTTGCGCGTTGACCCGCCAGCCCGGCAAGGGCGCTGGCGCGGGTGCAGGTGCAGGTGTGCTGCGAACCGCCTGCGCCAGGGTCTGAAACGGCAGGGCCATGGCCAACGCAGCCACCAGCGGCTTCAGGCTCGAAGGCGGTGGCGCCGCCACGGCCGCAGCACGCGATGCGCGCAGTGGGTTCGATGAAGAAGCGAGGTCGATGCGGCTGGCCATGGTGTGCGGTGTTTCAGAAGCGCATCGCAACGCGTGCGTGCAGGCGCGCATCGCCGTTGGGTTGGCTGGCTGTGGCCTTCAGCGCCCACGCCACATCGAGCGCGGCGCTCATGCCGCTCTTGGTGTCCAGGCGCAGGCCGAAGCCGCTGCCGAGCAGCGGCACGCGCGCGGCCTGGCCGGCCGCCGGGTCGATGATCGAGGTGCGGCCCACATCGACAAACGCCACCGCGGCGAGGTTCGACCACCATTCGTTGGCCGCAGCGGTCGGCTTCGCACGCAGGCCGTTCGGCGCACTGTCTGCGAACCACGCGCTGGCGAAGGGGCTGCGCCATTGCAGCGAGCCGAGCACGGCCACATCGCCGCTCGCCGCCGACTCAAGGTAACCACGCACCGTTTCCGCACCGCCCATCGAAAACTGCTCGCCGCTGACAAGCGGGTTGGGTGCCAACTGGCCCGCCAGGCGCAGTGACAACAGGCTGCCACCGGGCAGCGGCTGGTTGTGGTGAAGGTCGGCGCGCAGCAATGAAAAGCCACCGTCAGCGCCCCTGCGGCTGCAAGCGAACTGGTCTTCGGCGCCCACTGTTCCGTCGGGCCGCGGGCAGTCAGGCAGCGTGCGTTGCAGCACCCGCGCCAAAGCGGCGATGAAGCTCACGTTCAATTGCGTCGTGGCTCCAGCGTCAGCCCAGTTGCCGGTGTACGCGAGCTGGAACGGCAGGTAGCGCAGCGGTGTGAACACCGTGCCCGCACCGGCGGTGACGATGCGTTGCTCCAGGTCTTTGTAGTCAGCGCCAAAGCTCAGACTGTGGCTGCCAGTGGCGCTGTAGAACGGCACGCTGTAGCGCAAGCCAAGCGTCGTGCCCTTGCCCAGAGCGGTCACACCGCCGAGCGTTTCGACCGAGCTGTCAGAGAGCACTGCGGAGCCGGTGACGGTGTTGCCGCTGTCGAGTGGGATCGAGTAATTCGCGACCAGCACCTGCGACTGTGAAGGCCGCTCTGGCGCGGTGATGGCCGTCAGCGACACGCTGTGGTCGCGCTGGAACAAGTTGTCATAGCGCAGCGAACCTGACAGGCGCCAGGGCACGGTGTCGGCAGCGTGCTGGTTGTTGACTTCGAGCGTGCCTTCGAGCGGCAAAGCATCACTGACCTTGAGTTCCACCTCAACCGTGCCGGGCAACCGGCCGGGGCGCAACAGCGGCTGCACACGACGCTCTTCGCTGCGGTTGACGAGCGCAAGCTGACGCTGCGCTTCGTTGAAGTTAGGCACCTGGCCTTCAGCGAACTCACCCACCTTGTCGCGGATATAGCCTTGCGAGAAGTAGCGCGAGCCAGTGACGCTCAAGCGCGCGACCCGTCCTTCGATGACCTTGAGCGTGACAACACCAGCCTCTACCTGCTGCTCAGGAATGTCGACAAAAACGCTGAGGTAGCCCGCGCTTTGGTAAGCCTTCTCAAGCGCGCTGCGCGCCGCCTCCACATCGGCCATGGGCCGTTGTGGGCCGAGAAACGGGGTGATCGCACGCTCGATGGCCGCAACACTCAACACCGTGTTGCCTTCGATCACGAACTCAAGCACGTCGAAGCGCGCGTTGTCTTCAGCGGCGGCTGGGGCCGTGGCAGGCTCGGTCTGTGCGATCACCGGCAAGGCGGCAAGAACGACCGCGCCAGCCAGGAGCGCGCGACCCAACAGCGCCGTGTCGCGCAGCAGCCTGACCCTGTTTTTGCGCGCGGCATTCATGGCAATGAGTTTCGGGGGCGGCGGTGAATGAGCGATGAAATGGCGTGAGCCAAATGGCTCACATTGATGAGCCGAACAGATCATTCGGAACAACGAGCCGCGCGCAGCGCGCGAGGCTGCGCGTTTCAGGCTCGGGCGGTGTGGCCCACCCTGCCGGACAGCGCGCGGCGCCGGCGCAAGCACGCCAGCCCGGCGAGCCCGCTGGCCATCAACAAGATGCTCGAAGGTTCGGGCACAGGCGAAAGCGGCGCGACGTAGCTGGCGAACTCACCCGCCGGGGCCGTGAGCAAACGCGAGCTGCTGCTGGCGATGTATTCAGTGAGCGAAGCGCGCGCCTTGCCGGCGACTGTGCTTGCGGCAGCGCTTTGCACTGAGGCGGCCAGCGTGTAGCTGAGAACGAAGCTGCCGTTGGCGGGTTTCTGGGCGAAGCCGAAATAACCATCGTGGCCGAGGTTGTCGAACTCGTCGATGAGGATGGGGTCGGTTTCAGAGAAGTCGTTCGACCGTGTGATGTAGTAGAACCACGATGACGAGCCGACGCTGTTGCTCACGGTGCAATTGCAGCTCGCTCCGTAGGTGGCGTAGATGCCACCGGACTTGCCGAAGTAGGCTTCCGTACCCTCGGCATCAAAGCTTGATCCGTTGGCGGAAGCAGGGCTGCCGACGTGTGTGTTGAACGGTTTGGTGCCGACATTCAGAGGGTTCAGGAAGTCAGTCTCAAAACCACCCACCTGCGACGCAAAGTCACCATTCGTGAACGCTTCCAGATTCGAATAGGCGTTACTCTTTACCCCCGCTTGCGTACCCGCTTTGAGCGTCAGGAAGGTACGCTGGTCGCCAGGCAAGGATTGGGTGGCTGAATCGCTTTCGCTGTCTTGCCCCAAGATGGCCCAGACGATGTTTGCGGTGGTCGTGGCCACGGAGCGAAACTGCGCGAAGTTCGGGTCGGTTGCCGCGTCGAGATTCCAGAATTCCTGGTAGCCGGTGTCTTGTTGCGCATAGACGAAAAAGCTCTGCCGTCGAAGCGTGGGGTCGCTGCCAAAGTATGTGTTCAGGCCCAGGTCTTTTGTGTACGACACCTTGGCCACCGGATCCCACAGCACAAGAATCAACTCTGCGTTGGCGGCCGACGAAATGCTGGCCACTGCGGTGGGCAAGGCAGCAGCGCAGCACAAGGCAACCAAAAGCGAACGGTACGTTTTCACGGGGATTTCTCGCTGACGTTGTGTTTGGCGATGGCGCATCAGCGCAGGGCATTGCCGATCAATGCTTAGTCAAAGAAGTGTCGTTCCGCGACGTGACAGCAGGGAGATGCCGAGCATCGTTCGATAGTCTGAACGGCGCAATCCGCCTCCAAAAAAATGAAGCCGGGTGACGCTTGCGCCACCCGGCTTCCAATTTGAGAACCTGAGCCGGCCTCTCGGCCGGCCGGTTTTTTTACTTGATGATGCGCAGCGGTGTGCAGCTGTTGTTGTTGGCACGACCCACGCGCGAACCGAACGCCAGCTCGTCGACGTTGGTCAGCGACAGGTAAGGCACGGCGTAGGTGGCGGGAGGAGCCATCACGCCCTGACGCGTGTCGCCATCGGCTTTGGCCAACGAGGCCGACCTGCCGACATTGCTGCGCAGGTTGGTGAGGAAGGCAATCTTGTCGGAGTTCAACGCGGGATTTGCGGTGTTCCACTGCATCGTTGCTTCAAACACAAACGGGTAGTCACCTGCCTTGGCCAATGCACGAATTGGCGCCACGCCGTCGAGCTTGACGAAGCGGTAGCCCTTGTCGCCACCGTTGGCGCGCGGGTTGTTTTCACGCCCGAGCACAGCGAGGCCGTAAGCTTCGTTGTCGCTTGCATCGGACGGGTTAACGGCCCCTTCGACCGTGGTGCCCAGGCAGGTCTCCACGCCGCCAGTGCCAGTGTCTTCACGGTACGCCGTACCGGTGGCACGCACGCCGAGTGTGCCGAAGGTACCAGCAACACCTTGCGTGGCACTTCCCGCTGTCTGCGCGAAGCCACCTGGTGTCAAGGTTGCACCGTAGCCAGCCTGGCATGGGTTGAGCATGAAGAACGCGTTCGACGCAGCCTGGGTGCCAGAACCTTCAACACGGCGGCAGACGTTGACCGTCTTGCCGGCGACGAGCGGTGCTGCCGGAACAACGATGTTCCAGCCGCGGGCTGCTGCTGCAACACCGGTCAGGCCACCGTTGGCAAATGCGGCACGTACGAACTCTGTCGGCAGGGAAGGAATGTTGTCAATGTCGGTCGACGTCCAGGTGTCTTGATCAGCCGGCACGTCGCCCGTGAGGCCTTGAGCTTGTTGCAAACGTGCATACAGCTTCTTGTTCACCGCAACGCCGAAGATGCCCTGAACCACCGAGCCAAAGGTGACCGTTGACGGGATCGTCAATGCGGCGGCGCCGGTCTGACGATTGATGGTCTGTTGCAGCAACGAGGGCTCGACGTCGGAGAGACCACCGTCAGGCACGGCCGTTGCGTCGGTGCTCGAGCACAGGTACGAAGGAGTCTGGATGTCGGTGGCCGGCGCCGGGGCCGCAGGCAAGGCGATGTTGCGCACACACCCGGCGACGGTCACGTCCATGCGCGACGTTGCTGCCGGCGACAGGATCGGGTTCACACCGGCGGTGGAGCCGCCTTGGTCGCGCTTGTACACAACCACGTCGGAGCCGGCCGCGTAGTTGCCTACTGGCATCGCCAGCTTGCACGAGTACGCACGGCTGTTCACGCCATCGGCATTGGTCGGGATGCCATCACCGACCGTGCCAGCGTCGTCGAAGTAGACGTCGAATTCGGCAGGAGCGCAGATTTCCTGGATGTATGCACCGAATGAAAGGCGGAGCGCAGAAGCGCCAGAAACATAGATCTTTTGTGTGGCGGCGGCGGTGGCGGCCGGGTCAAGCGCGTGGGCCGAACCAACGCTGCAAAGTGCGGCGGCGACTGCGATCAGTTTGAGTTTCATGACAAAGTCCTTTTGGATTAGGTTGCAGGTGGCGACGACATGCCGCGCACCGATGGCGCAAGCGGCAGCCGGCATCCGCTCACGGACGCCGACAAACCGCGAAACGTTGAAAAAATCAGCCGTTGTTGCGGCGGCGGCGAGCACCGACGAAACCGAGCGCGCCCATGCCAGCCATCAGCAGAGCGATGCTTCCGGGTTCCGGAACAGCGGAAACGGCAGAGACCGTGTAGGTCAACACAGAGCCGTTGAAGCTGGCGACACCCAGGCCGCCTGGATTGCCTTGGCTGAAGCCACTGATCGCAGCGGTTTCGTCGAAGTCGTTGCTGCGTGTGGAAAGCCAGACGCCGGAGTTCGTGCCAACCACAATGCCGGTGTCGTAGAGCAACGAGTTCAGGGTGTCAGCAGGCGGGTAGTAAGCGGCAGAACCCTTGGCGTTGGAGCTTTCGCCGTTGGCGGTCTGAACAAGGTGCGTACCCGTCCCGTTGATGTCTTGAACCTTCTGGGCCACCTGATCAACCGACACTTGCCAGTCGCCGTTTGAGAAGTTGCTGAACACGGTGCCGGGAGTCTTCGTGGACAACAAGCGATAGTCAGATCCGTTGTTGTCGACATCGACCGCAACCAGTGCCCACTTTGTGTTGCCATCAAGCAGGTTGGTGTCGAGCGTTTTGTACTGCGAAAAGATCGACGAGCCGCTCAGATCGAACGAGAAGTTGTAGCCGGAAGCGCTGCTGGAATTCGCAGTGAACTGGTCGATCGAGATGCCAGTGTCGAGCACGTAAGAAGCAATGCCGGGGTCAGCTGCGCTGCCCGATGCGGCATCGAACACCACGAGCATCAGCTCTGCGTCGTTGTTGGTCTGAACGGCTGCCATAGCAGGCAGTGCAGCAACTGCCAGAACGGCAGCTGCGATCATGTTGAGTTTCATTGGTTGTTTCTCCGAATTGAGGTTGACGTGTGGGAACTTGCAGATACCGCTTCGGATCGGAAGCAGCATCTCTTCGCACGCCTGGAGCGCTGCTCGCTGGCAGTCGGGTCGATGAAACCGGATGCGGCAAGAGCTTTGGGCGTCAAGGTGGGCACGTTGCCGTGGCACCCATCATCAAAAGAGCGCGCGCTGACCTCAGGTCAGACAAGCTGTAGTTTGGTCAGCCGCGATGACAGCGCGTAGCGCACAACGATTGAAAAGTTCTCTCCGAACGGACTACTTGCGTCAGAGCGCGCGTCGGCGCAGGGAACCAGAGATGCGAACCAGAGACGCGAGCCAGAGAAGCGAGCCAGAGAAGCGTTTCAGCCACTCGTGCCGTCGATCATGCCGCGGTCGAGCAGGTTGAGCGTCATGGCCTTGGCCACGGCCTGGGCGCGGTTGGCGGCACCAAGCTTGCGCAGGATTTTCTGCACATGGTTTTTCACCGTCAGCACGCTGATGCAGAGCTGGTCGCCGATCTGCTGGTTGCTCTTGCCTTCACGCACCCAGAACAAAATTTGGCTTTCGCGGTCAGTGATGATCGAGCGTGTCTTGTCAGTGCGCAGCGGCGCGACCAAGGTCTGCACACCCGCCATGTCTCGCTCGGTGGCGAGCACACGCAGCCACGTGCTGTGCATGTGCGGCAGCAGCAACTCCAGGTACATCTGGTGCTGATCGAGGCAGCGGCGCCTGACGGAGCCAAAGATGAACAGACTCTCAAGCTCGGTGGGGCGTTGCGGGCGCGACACTCCGTGCACCAACAACTCGTCGAAGCCGGACTCAATCAGGCGATCACGCTCGCCGCCGGCGGCCAAGCCGGTCAGTGAGCGCAGGTCGAGCACCAGCGAACGGCCGCGCCGCTCGATCCAAGTGGCCATGAGTTGCTGCATCAGTGCCGAGCCACCGTCGGTCACGGTCGACAACAGGGCCGACGGCACCGGGATGCTGTTGAAGGCTTCAAAAACAATGTCTTTTCGCGTGCGCTGGTAGGCGCCGCACACGGCCAGCTGGTGCGGCACCAGCGGTTGCAGGTAACTTTGCGACCAGACGAAGAACTGATAGCGACGCCGCACCTCGGTCGCTTTTTCCATGGCGCGCACCACCGCGTCGGCATGCTGCGAGGCGCCCGCATCGGTCGCTGGCTCGATCGGATGCTCGGCGAGGGATTCAGTCGCACGGTTCATGGGTACTTGGCGTGGCTAAAAGCACAGGCTATCGGGCTGCGGTGAAATTTCATTGATGCGGAACTTTATGAATGAGCCGAATGGACTACGTCGGCGGCGAATTTTCAGTCTCTGGCGGGCTCGCCTCGAAGTTTCCAGGAACGCCGCTGGCCGCGCCTGCACTGGCAGCAGGCGTTGCCACGAAGAGGTGGTCTGACACCTTGGTGCGGTGAGCACCGCGGATTTGAAGTTCGGCACCAAAGCGTATCGCCGCCGGCGCGTCGGCGCGACTGTGCACACCGTGCCAGCCGCCGGCCTCATCCAGCATCGGCACCCAGTCGATCTTGCGAGTGAACGGATCGGTGAATGCCTGTCGCAGATGACGCTGCGGGGTCACCGTTCGGCGGTCTTCGAGCAGCTCGTCAAGGCCACGCGGCCAGGTCGCAGCAGCGCCCGTGGGCGCGGCACGGTAGGCCGCGATGGCCGCAGCGATCTGCTGGCCGCGAAAGATCAGTTCGCGTTCGCGTTCGCGCTGCATGGTGCCGCTCCAGTGCTGGCCAATCTGCGCCAGCACGGCGCCCGACAAGGCCACCGCGAAGAGCAGCCACACATAGGTGAACCCGCGTTCGTGGCGCCTCATTTCACCAGTCGGCAAAAAGTCGGTTGTCGCTGGCGCGACCGGCCGCACCGCTGCGCACGTCGAATACCGCGCCGGTGGTGGCCGATCCCGGGGGCGGGGGCAGCGCAATCCAGCTGTCGCGCCGGCCGGTCACCGGGTCTTCCGGCACTTCGCGCAGGTAACGGGCTTCGGCCAACGCCGCGAGCGAGTCGGGGTAATGGCCGCGGTCGGCTGCGTGCTGGTCGATGGCGTTGCGCATCACGTTGAGTGAGGTTCGCAGGGTGTTCTCGCGTGCACGATCGACGCTGCGAAAGTAGCGCGGCGCAGCGATCGACACGAGCAGCGCCACGATCGCCATCACGACGATCAGCTCGATCAGCGTGAAGCCTTGTTGCGGGCGGCACACGGGCCTTGGAGTTGGATGCATTGGGCACACTCACCACTGCCGTACCGGCGTGCCGTCGAGCGCGACATGCTCGCTCAGCGACTGCACGTCGAACACGTCGCGGCCCGGGCTCGGTGCGTCGGGTGGGCTGTCGTAGCTGCGCAAGGCCCAGCTGCTCGACGGTGGCAGGCTCGGGTCGGAAAACGGGTCGCGCGGCAGCCGCCGCAAAAAGTAGTGGCGCTTGGCCGGAGCCTGCACATCGGGCACTCCTTGCACCAGCGCATCGAGCGACGGAGGGTAGCCGCTTGAATCGGCCGCGACGGCGATGTGCCCGGCTTCGGCAGCATGTTTGTAAGCATCGATGGCCTCCCGCACCGTGCGCAGCGCCTGCCGCAGTTCCAGCTCCTTGGCGCGGCGCTGGGTCAGCGCGAGCACCGGGTGCGCTGCCGCCGCAAGAATGCCGACGATGGCAACCACCACGACCATCTCGACCAGCGTGAAGCCGCGTTGCACCTGGCGCTTCATCGTTTTCCCAGCACCGTGATGCGGCCCTCGCCCTGCACCTGCACGGCCGGCGTGCTGCCTTCGGGTGTGGTGGCGCTGACTCCAACCACAGTCACCTCGGCGCTTTGCCCGGCGGCGGCGTCAAGCACCCGCAACATGAACACCTGTTCGCCGCCCGCTGCCAGCGTGAACGCCAACCGCCCCGATTCTGCGTTGGCAGCTTGCACCGGCGTGAACAGGTTTGCGTCGAACTCAACTTCGCCCGCCAGCACCGCGGCGGACCGGTTCTGCAAGGTCACGGCCACGGTTCCCCCAGCATCGACTTGCTCGCTGGTCGAGAGCACGAGCATGGCCGAGGGCGCTGCCGTTGCTGTTGCTGTTGCGGGTGCCGCTGCAGGGAGCCCTGCTTGGGCAGATGCAGACACTGCGGCAGGCTGAGGCGCCGTGGGCGTTGCCCCGCCACTGGCGCCCAGATTGAGCTTTGCCTGCTTGCGCAAGCGCAATGTCTCGCCGCCTGGGTTGGCATCGAAGCCGGCCGGCACGGAGCTGATCTCGGCGTCTGGCAGACCGATGTTGCGCAGCACGCGCGGCGTGATCAGCAGCACCACCTCGCTCTTGACCCGCTGGTCGGTGTGCAGCCCGAACAGGCGCCCGACAAGCGGCAGGCTGGCCAAACCCGGCACGCCGCTGATTCCCTTGCTGTCATCTTCCTTGATCAGGCCGGCAAGGATCTGGGTCTCACCGTCGCGCAAGCGCAGCGACGTGGTCGCCTGGCGCGTGCCGACCTGGTAGCCGATTGAGCCATTCGGGCCGCTCACGCGCCCGATCAGCGTGCTCACCTCGAGGTTGACTTTCATGATCACATCGTTGTCGAGCTGCACGCTCGGTTCGACCTCGAGCTTCAAGCCCACGTCGAGGTAAGTCACGGTGGTGGTGGCGGCCACATTGAGCGCCGCGCCAGTGGCCGAGAAGACTGGCAGCTTTTCGCCGATCAAGATTTTGGCCTTCTCGTGGTTGCGCGCACGCAGCCGCGGGTTGGCAAGCGTGTTGCCACGGCTCACGGTTTCACGCAGCGAGGCCACCAGCGCCGGGTTGCTAATGCTGGCTCGCAGGCTGCCACGGTCGGCGCGCGTGATCTCGGTCGGAATAGCGCCCGGAACAAGCCCGGCCACCGTCGGCCCCAGGCCATAGCTGATCTGCTCGGGCCACTGCAGACCGAGCTCATCAAGCCGGTTGCTTGAGATCTCCATCACCTCGACTTCGAGCATCACCTCGGGCTCGGGCAAGTCGAGCCCGGCGATCAGGCGCTCGACCAGGCGGATCACTTCGGGCGTGTCGCGCACCACCATCAGGTTCAGGCGTTCGTCGACGAACAGGTCGCGTGTCTTGGCGAGCGTGCGCACCATGTTCTGCGCCTGCTTCACGTCGGTGTTGGTGAGGTAGAAGTTGCGGGTCACCAGCTCTTGGTGTTCACGCTGCTTGGCCTGCGTGTTGGCGTAGATCAGCAGCGTGCTGTCGTTGAGCAACTTGCGGTCGAGCTGCTGGGTGCTCAGGATCACGCGCAGTGCATCGTCGAGCGTCACGTCCTTCAGGAAGACGCTGATTTTTGTGTCGATGCGAACGTCTTTGTCGAAGACGAAGTTGATGCCGTGGCTGCGCCCCAGACCTTCGAGCACGCCGCGCAGCGGCGCATCGCGGAAGTCGAGCGTCATCGGTTTTTGAAACTCGGCGCCGAGTGCGCGCGGCGGCTCGGGCACCTTGTTGCGCTCGCGCAGCTTGATCATCGCAGCACGCGCCGCTGGGTGGCCCGGCGCTTCGGCCAGCACCTGGCGCACCCGCGCCTCGGCATCGTCGGCGCGGCCCTGGGCCTGCGCTTGCGCTGCCTCGCGCATCCAGGTCTCGTGCCGCGTCGCGCGTTCGAGCTCGCTCGCCGTGGCGAGCGTGCGTGGGTGTTGCGGGTCGATGGCTTGCAGGCGCAGCAGCAGCAGCCTTGCGGCGTCGAGGCGGCCGGCGGCGCGCTGTGCATCGGACTGGTTGGCCAGCACACCAATCCCAAGGTCACGCTGGCGAATCCACGCAGCGCGCACCGCCATGTCTTTCGGATCCTTGGCAGCAGCTTGCGCCAACAGGCTGAGCGCTTGGTCCTGCTGCCCGTTCTGCGCCAAGCGTTCTGCGTCGTCGACCACCGTGGCACAAGCCACGAGGCCGAGCGCTAAAAGCGCGCAAAGCAGCGCGCGTGGCAGACAAAGGCGTGACGAAGCTCGGGTCATGAAGGTCGGAACAAAAGGGTCTGCTTCTGGCCGCTGGGCAGCCAGAGCAAAGAAACACCAGTGGGCAAGACCGCCTCGACGCGCCATTGGCTGTCGATGGTGTCCTGGGCTTTGACGCTGAGCGTGCGCAGCGGGCCATTCAGCAGCGCGAAGGTCTGGCCCTCGCCTTCGACGCGACCGATCAGCTGGTAGGGGAAAACCGGTGCGCTCTGCGCCGCAGGCGCGGTGTCGGGCGCGCGGGTGACAGCTGGTGGCGGTGCGGGCGGCGGCGGCAATGGCTGCCAGGCCGCCAGCGCATCGGCGCCGAGCGGCCACGGCGCCGGGTCGCGCGGTTTCGGCAGGGCCGGCCAAGCTTGCACAGGGCGCGTCGCACGACGAGATGCGCCCTCGCTCGGGCGGGCCAACGGCGGCGCCTGTGACGTGGCCACCGGCATTGCATCGGTCTCGGCTTCGTCGGGCTGGAACGCCAGCCAGGCGCTGGAAGCCAGGCTCAGCAGCAGCGCAGCGAAGAGCACGCGCCGGTTCATCGCTGGCTCTCCGACATCATCGACGGCATCGACGGCATCGACAGCGCGAGCGGTGCATCGACCGGCGCGCCAAGACCGCCATCGCCCGCTTGCATCCACAGTGAGAGCTGCAGCTCGATGCGACAGGCGTCACTCTGCGCATCGCTACGCTCTATGCGCAGGTTGTCGACGCTGAGCGTGGCATCGTCGCGCAGTGCCTGCTCCACGAACTCGCGCAACGCTGCGTAGCGCCCGGTGAGCGGCAGCGTCACGCGGTAGCGAACCAGGCCGAGCTGCGGCTCCTGGAGTTCTCGAAACTCGCCGCGCCGGGCTTCCAGGCCCAGCTTGCCTGCCAGCAGCATCAATGCGGCGACGCGTTCGTGCCTTTGCCGCAGAGCGGGGAAGGCAGTGCGAAATTGCAGGGCCGGGTCCAAGACCACGGCAGCGTTGCGCTGGCTTCGAGCCGCGCTCAGGGCACGCGTGCGTGCCCTGGCGGCAGCCGCTTCGGTGTCGGACAACCCGGCCTTCTCGGCCGGCACCAAAATGCCCGCCGTGACCGCGGCGGCCAGCATCAAAGCGGCCCCCAGCAAGCCGACCAGCCCCCACCGCCGCAACGCAAGTGGCCAACGCGACGCGCGCACCCATGCCGCGAGAGATTCGAGCGAGGCGCTTGTCATTGGCGCTCCGCGATCAGTGCTTGAGCGTCGCCATGCCGGGCTCGCAGCTCGAACCGCAAGGGCCCGGCCGAGCCCTCCGAGCCCGACGCCGAGCCCGACGCCGGGCCCGACTCCAAACGCAGCAGCGCCACCCCGTGCCAATGGTCGGCGCCGGCCAAAGCGTCAAGACACCTCAGCAACTCAGTCAGGTCGTTCGCAACGCCCTCCAGCCGCACGGCACCGCGTTCGGCGTCGTGCTCCAGGCGCAACCAGCGAACACCCGGAGAAGCATCGAGTTCAGTGGCCTGGAACAAAGCCGACCACGGGTGGTCGAGCCGGTGAACCAGTGCCTGTGCCGCTGCGGCCGAACCCTCGGGCTGCGGCGCAGCCCCAGCCTGAGCCTTGACAAGCGCTCCTCGCTCCGGCAGTGCCGCACGCTGCCAACGCGCCAAGTCTTGCCGGGCTTCGGCCTCGGCGCTCCTCAACTGCCACCACTCGACGCCAGCAACAGCAAACACCAGCGCACCCGACACCAGCAGCGCCCAGGCCAGCAGCGGCGTGCGCCGCGGGCGCGGCAGGAAGTCGGGTCCGAGCCAGGCCGGTGGCGCCCTGCCCTTCAACAGCTTGCGAAGCGGTTCAATCGTCATGCCGCCACCCATTCCGGCGCGGGGCAAGCATCTTGAAGGGAGCCCAGCGAACGCGCAGCAGGGGCTGTGCTGAGCGCACCGTGCGCCAGCGCGCAACCCAGCACCCAGGGAGGATTTTGTGAACCGCACAAGGCCTCAATCAACTGCGCGAGAGCGGCTTCGTCTGCCGAGTCGAGCCAGCGTTGTTCGATGCCCAGCACGCGCCCGTCTGCGCAGCGCAGTCGGGTCAGCTGGAGGCCTTCGACCAGCCACAGCTCAGTCGACCCACCCCGCGCCAGCAGTGGCACACGTTGGCTCGCCAAGCGCAAAGCCACCGACCACCAGGGCTCGATCGCGCGGAGCCGAACCCGGTGGCGCGCAGCACTCTGCAACAGCGTGTCGAGCTCGATGCCGTGCAGCGCGCTGGCGCCGCGGTGCGGCCCATTGGCCCACACTGAGAGCGACCAGCGCTGGGCCTGTGCACCGTGGTAATGAACGAACTGGTGGCGCGCCCAGGCCAGCACGGCTTCGCTGTCATTCAGCGGCAACGCCGGGTCGGCCACAAGCTGGTGGGTCAGTGCGCCCGCCAACACGACACGCGCGCTGAGACCAGCATGGGCGGCGCACCAGGCCTCGAAATCGGGGAAGGAAACCGGCTTGAGAGCGTCCGCGGCATAACTCCATGCTTGTGTGGCTTGCAAAAGCACAGTGCGCGCCGGTGCCCGTACCGAGCGGGCGCGCGCCAGCAGCGACTCAAGCTGCGAGCGTGACACGGTCCAGCTCCTCAAAAGTGGTTTCGCCGCGGCACACGGCCGCGAGTGCGGCTTCGCGCAGGCTGCGCAGGCCGCGGGCACGAGCCACGTCCTTGATGCGGCCCATGGGAGCGCGCGCGGCGATCAGGTCACGCAGTTCGTCGTCGAACAGCAGCAGCTCGGCCACCGCCTTGCGGCCCTTGAAACCAGTGCCACGGCAATGGCCGCAGCCCGTGCCGCGGCTGAAGGTGTGGCCACTGGCGCTCTCGAGCCCAAAGCGTTGCAGCAGCTCGCGCGGGGCAATGAAAGGCGTGCGGCAATGGCCACAGCTCATGCGCACGAGGCGCTGCGCGAGCACACCATTCAGCGCTGAGACCACGTTGTACAAGTCAAGGCCCATGTGGGTGAAGCGGCCGAGCACATCGAACGCGGTGTTGGCGTGCACGGTGCTGAACACGAGGTGCCCGGTGAGCGCCGCCTGAACCGCGATTTGCGCGGTCTCGGCGTCGCGGATCTCGCCGACCATCACGCGGTCTGGGTCGTGGCGCAGCACTGAACGCAGGCCGCGCGCAAACGTGAGGCCTTTCTTCTCGTTGACCGGAATTTGCACCACGCCGGGCAGCTGGTACTCGACCGGGTCTTCGATGGTGATGATCTTGTCGTGGCCGTCGTTGATTTCCGTGATGGCGGCATAAAGCGTGGTGGTCTTGCCGCTGCCGGTCGGCCCGGTCACGAGCAAGAGGCCGTGCGGCTGGCGTGCCAGCGCACGAACCGCGTCCCGCATGGCGGGCTCAAAACCAAGCGCGTCGAGGGTGAGCTGGCCGTGCGAGGCCTCGACCTGCGCGCGGTCGAGCACCCGCACAACCGCGTCTTCGCCGTGCACGCTTGGCATCACAGACAAGCGAAAGTCGATCTCGCGGCCCTGCATGCGCAGCTTGAAACGGCCGTCTTGCGGCAGGCGGCGCTCGCCGATGTCAAGCTCGGCCATCACCTTCAATCGCGACACCAGTTGCTCGGCAGTGGCCGCTCCTTCGGTTTCACGCACCGGCAACATCACGCCGTCGATGCGGTAGCGAATCGCAAGGCCTCTTGCGGTCGACTCGAAGTGAATGTCGCTCACGCCGTCTTGCAAAGCGTCGTAGAGCGTGGAGTCGAGCAGGCGCATGACAGGGTGGGTCTGCTGCGACAGTTGCAAGGGCGAGAGTTCGTCGCTGATGCTTTGAACTCGCGATGCGCCAGTGGCGTCGCCGAGCAGGGCGAGCGCACGGAAGTCGGCGGCGCCGGCTCCGAGCAGCTCATCGATTTCTTTGCTGTCGCAAGCCACCCAGCGCACGGCACGCCGCAGCGCGGCCTCGATGCGTTCGCGCAGAGGTGCATCTTCGGCTCGATCAGCCAGCACCGCCACGCCACCTGTGCTGGCGGCCACAAGCACCACCCGCCAATGCAAAGCATCGGCCTGCGACCAGCGCGCGAAATCGAGTTGCCAGTCGGCCGGCGGCAAATGGCGCGCCAGCACGGCGTGCACACCTTGCTGCGGCTCATCACGCAACACGGCGCTCACTGCACTTGCTCCATCAACTGGAAAATCGGCATGTACATCAACACAACAACAGCGCCGATCACGCCCCCCATCACCAACATCAGCACAGGGTTGACGAGCTTGGTCACCAGCTCGGTGATGCGGGTCAGCTCTTCGTCGTAGAACTCGGCGGCCTGGCCCAGCATCGGGCCAACACTGCCGCTGCGCTCGCCGACGCGCACCATGCGCACCGACACCGGCGTGCCCAGGCCTTCGCGGTCAAGCACGTCAGACAGGCGCTCACCGCGCGTCACGGCTTCGGTGGCAGCGTCGAGCGCGGGGCGCAGGTGCGGCGCGATCACGCCGCGCGCGGTGCGCAATGCCAGCACCACCGGAACACCGGCACCGAGCAGCATGCTCAGCGTGCGGTACAGGCGGGCCAGCGCAAGCAGCCGCAAGCGCGCCGCCAGTACCGGCACCGACCACATCGCAGCGCTGGCGTGTTCGCGCCACGCGGGTTGGCGCCACACCAGCCAGGGCAGCGCCAACAAAATCGCGGCGAACCCAACGCTCAGCCACGGGTGGGCGCCGGTCCATCCGCCCAGGGCCAGCAGAGCGCGTGATGCAGCCGGAATATCGCCGCCCACGCCATCGAGCAAGCCGGCAAAGCGAGGCACCACGTAGATCAGCAGGAACAGCACGACCGCGGCTCCGCTGACGATCAGAATGAGCGGGTAAATGCACGCGCTGACCAGGCGTTCGCGCAGGGTCTCGGTCCAGTCAAGGTAGTGCGCGTGCGCGGCCAGTGCTTCGCGCAGCTGACCGGTGCGTTCGGCCGATGCGACCACCGCCACGAAGAGGCTGTCAAACACCGCCGGCTGCGCGGCCAGCGCGACCGACAAGGCCTCGCCGGCCTGCAGCCTCGCGCTGATGGCCGCGAGCGCGGCGGCGGTGCGGGCCGAAGGCTCTTTCTCGCGCAGCGTGGTCACCGCTTCCAGCAAGGGAATGCCGGCACCGAGCAACACCGAGAGTTCCTTGCTGAACAGGCGCAGCGGAAAGCGCTCGGCGCGGCGGCGCGTTGCCCGCGCTGCGAGCGGCTCAGCCTGCCGCACAGAAATGATCAAGGCAGGTGGCACCTGCAGCGCCCGCGCCACCCCTTGGGCATCCGCGGCCTCAACACGGCGGGTGGCAACGCTGCCACCTTCCATCCACTGAACATCGAATTCGGCCATGCCTTACCAGCTGACGATGTCGGCGTCTTCGCCTTCGCCGCCAGGCCGCCCGTCTCGGCCTTGAGAAAAAAGGTCGTAGTCGCCGTGTTCACCGGGATTGCGGTACAGGTAGTCGTGGCCCCACGGGTCTTTTGGTATGGCCTTCGCAAGGTAGGGGCCACCCCATTTGGCTTCTTCGCCAGGCTTGGCGCGCAACGACACCAGGCCCTGCTCGGTGGCGGGGTAGTGACCGGTGTCGAGGCGGTACTGGTCGAGCGCCTTTTGAAAGCCGTCGATCTGCGCGCGCGCAATCTTTACTTCCGAGCGCCCGATCTGGGCAAACAGTTTCGGGCCCACATACCCTGCGAGCAAGCCGATGATGACCATCACGACCAGCAGCTCAAGAAGAGTGAAACCATGTTGGCGTGTGCGGTGCGTATGTCGAACGAAGCGGGTCATGGTGTGTGCAGGGTCCGTCGACGCCAGGGTGCGCAAGCCGCTGCCTGACCGACGGCGTCAGGCTAGCGGCGCGATATGACTTGGGCGTGAAGCCATCCGCCGAACGCCTCACGCGCTATGGTCCGAAAGAACCAATGTTGTGACCCCCTCAACGGGGCCACAACCAACCGGCTTTAGCGTGCATTCAAGCGCGACCGGCGACGCCAACCGACAAGCGCCAGCGCACCGAAGCTGGCGAACGCCAGCGCCATGCTGCCCGGCTCGGGCACCGGACTCACGTAGCCGGCCACGTCGGCGGTGTAGGCGTGGAGCACGCCGGGCAAAAGCTGGTAGGCGCTGCTGAGGGTGGCGGCAGCCTTGTTGGCGGTGAGCACGCAGCCGCTGGTCTGGCCAACAGGGCACTGGATCGAGCTTGCGTAGGGATCAGCGTCGCTAAAGCGGTAGTACACGTCGAACTGAGTGCCCGAACTGTTTTGAGTCACGCTGTAGTCGTTGTCGGTGCCTGCGAGCACCATATAGCGGCCGTTCGCCAGGCGCGGGCCGATGGCCAGACCTTCCCATTTCTCGGGCGACTTTCCACCGAGCGCGGCCAGCGTGTCGGCGCCGAGGTCGATGACCTTGCCACCTTTGGCCACGGCTCCGACGAAGGTGGCGGCGGCAGGAAGCGCCACCCCGCTGACATCGACGGCACCGGCCAGATCGATCTGATACACCGCCTTGTCTGCGTTGGCCAGCGTGGCGCCCACGCCCACACCGCGGTTGTTTCGTTCGAGCACGAGGAACTTGTCGTTGCCCAGAGCAACGAGGGCCGAGATGCCGCGCCCCTGGGTGTTGCTGTCGAGCTGGTAGGCGTATTGGCCGACGGCCTGGCCCGTTTCGGCGTCGAACTTGACGATGCGGGTGTACAGCCCGCGCGTGCCGGAGCCGGCCGGGTTGTAGCCATCCTGCACGGCACCGTTCTGCAACATCGCGTAGGCGAAGCGGCCGTCCGGGCTGATTGCCAGACCCTCGAAGCCTCGGTTGCCTTCGCGGCCGCTGGTGAGCTGCGGTATCGAGTTGGCCAATGGCGAGGCGGTGTAGTTGACATCGGTGCCCACCTTGGGGATCAGGTTCGCCGGCGTCGTCAATTGCCTCACCAGCTGGCCGCTGCGGTTGAACTCGTAGACCGAGGGGCCGTACTCGTCGGCCACAAGAATGTTGCCGGTGACCGGGTTGACGACCATGCCTTCTGGGTCGAACGCGTTGCCAAGCACCGAGCTTGGGTTCGGCGCAAGGCCGTTCATTGCGCGGCCGGCATTGTTGAACTTGATCGTCTGCTGCACCTGGAAGTTGCTGATCGCGCCGCTGGCCGCGATGTCCAGCGTGAAGCGCTGCAAACGTGTTTCGTAGTTCAGGCTGCCGCCGCCCGGGCCGCGGTCAGACAGGCCCCACCACTCGTTGCGGTTGGGGTCGAAATAGAGGTCGGAAAAAAATCCGACGCGCCGATCAAAGTCTGACCCCGTGCTCAGGTCAAGGCTGGCGCCGGAGAGCGTCAAGCCGTTGACAAACTGCACGCCGCTCAATGCTTGCGCGCTGCTGCCAGTGGCCGCCAATGCGAGTGCAAGGGCAACTGCAAGTGCGGGTGCACTCAAAAGGTGTTTCATGTTCGAACCCATTGCGGAAGTCAGAGCAGGCTAGGCGGGCCGTATGACGGCGCACAGCGCATCGCGCGTGAGCCGTTGGAACCATGGGCCGATCCCGGCGCATGCCTCTTTCGAGCCAGGCCGGGGCAGCACAGGCCGACGCGGAGGTCACAGTCGCGCAGCATCATCGAAAACAATTGCGGGTTTGTCTCGCTCACGTCTGCGGAGTTGCTCTCATGGTCTCGTCGTCACCGAAGAAGTTCGCCGGCTGGTTCACTGCGATGGTTCTGCTCGCTGCGCCAGCAGCCCACGTGGCGGCAGAACCCGGCACTTCGACCAACCCAGACTGCGCCAGCGGCCTGTGCACCTGGAGCGTGGCTGTCAACAGCACCGAGGTGCTGGCCGGCGAATACGTCGCCAGCGCCGACGGCAGCCTCTACGTACCCGCCCAGCAAACCCGCACCGAGCTGCTCGACGGATCGTTCGCCGCCTTGAACAGCCTCTCGGGCAACATCGATCCGATCCTCGGTTTCAGCCTGTCGGCCGGCACCGGTGCCGCCGGCAAGAACTTCTCGTTTGCGTTCTCACTGCCGATCGCGCTGGCCGGCGCGATCACCGCCAACTCAAGCGTGAGCTACTCGCTGACCTCGCTGTCGGCCGCGGGCGCACAGATCACGCCGCTTTTCGGAAGCCTCGTGCAGGCCCAGGAAGTCGACACCAGCGTCGCAGGCCTGGCGCCCTTGAGCATTGGCGCTGACGCGGGCGGGCTGTTTTCTTTCACCGGCGGCCCGCTCACGCTGAACTCACCCGTCTACACCGCCAGCAGCTCTTTCGTCGGCAGCCTTCAATACGACCTGATGTCGGTCATCGTTTCTTTCGCGCTCAGCCCGTACAGCCAGGTCGGCATCTCAGGCTTCGTGCAGCAGGTGAGCGCCGTGCCCGAGCCAGGCGGCCTGGCGCTGATGCTGTTCGGCGTGGTCGCAGCGACTGTGGCGCGGCGCAAACGCCACGCCTGACGCGGCCGAGTCACGGCGACTGCCGAGAATCGGCCCGATCAATGAAATCATTGGGCTCTTTCCGACACCTTTCCTGCGGGTACCGAAAACGCTGGAACAGCGCTTGATGCACGGTCTGGTCGAGCACTTCAGCTCGCTGGCTCGAAACGACAACAGCGCGCCTCCGATGGCAAGGTTCCAGATGGCTACGCACGCAGGCTCTGCTGCTCAATCGACTTGACCGGGATGAAGCGCATCGTCGGGCGCGACGCGGCCTCGCAGATCGCGGCCGCATCGTTGGCGTCGTTCTTGCCGCTGGCACCCTGGGTGCGGTAGGGCTCGACAAGCTACGCCGAGATGATCCGCGGCTCCAGGCCAAGCGCCCGCAGCTTGCGCGCCCAGTGGTGCGCGCTGGAGCTTGCCTCCATCGCAAGCACGCAGCCGGCAGGCAGCCGAACGCACCACTCGATGAACTTGTCGCGGCTCAGAGCCTTGCTGGTGAGCACTCGTCCTGCTGCGTCTACGGCGTGCACCTGGAT